>NZ_AP023360.1:1415250-1723000 GCF_018326265.1 Catellatospora sp. IY07-71 | reverse complement strand
CCGTGGCCGGGCAGGTCGATCGGGATCACCTCGCTCGCGTGCGGCAGCCAGCCCTGCCAGCTCTGGAAGTGCATCGCGCCGCCGCCCGCGTGCGGCAGGCAGAACACCTGGACGCGCAGGGCACCGCGGTCCTGCGTCGGCTGCTGCGCAGCGGCGAGAAGGCGACCGAGATCGTCGGAGGTTGTCATCGCGTTCCGCCTTTCCTGGTAGTCCGCGGCCGGTGCGGAACCGCGCACGCGATGTCCATTGACATGGATGTCATCATACGTAGACTTCATCAAAAGGAGAACTCATCTTTTGATGACTTAGATCGCAGGCCGCACAGCCGTCACGGATGTGCAGGTCACAGCGCGATGAGCGGCAGGAGGCGCGGATCGTATGGAGACTCGACAGCGCGATGCCGGACCGGTCGGCGACATCGCCGTGGTGGGCGTCGGTTGCCGCCTGCCCGGTGGGGTCACCGACCTCGACGGGCTCTGGGAGGTGCTCAGCCAGGGGGTGGACACCACCGCGGCGGTGCCGCCCGAGCGCTGGGGCGCCGAGTTCCACAGCCCCGACCCGGACGCGCCCGGCACGAGCTACTGCCCGCGCGGTTCCTTCCTCTCCGATGTGGAGACGTTCGACGCGGACTTCTTCGGCATCTCCCCGCTGGAGGCCGGTGAGATCGACCCGCAGCAGCGGCTGCTGCTGGAGACGGCGTGGGCTGCCATGGAGGACTCCGGACGACCGCGCGAGAAGTGGTCCGGCAGCCGGACCGGCGTCTACGCCGGCATCCTGGCCATGGACTACACGCTGCTGCACAGCAAGACCGCGGGCATCGGCAGCATCAACCCGTACTACGCCAGCGGCAAGGAGTTCAGCTTCGCGGCCGGGCGCATCGGCTACGTGTTCGGCCTGCACGGCCCGAGCATGATGGTCAACGCCGCCTGCTCCTCCTCGCTCATCGCGGTGCACCTGGCCTGCCAGGCGCTGCGGGCCGGCGAGTGCGACACCGCCCTGGCCGGCGGGGTCAACCTGCTGCTCGCCCCCGAGCTGAGCGTGTTCATGAGCAAGGTGCGCGCGCTGTCGCCCAGCGGCACCTGCCGCCCCTTCGACGTGACCGCCGACGGTGTCGTGCGCGGCGAGGGCGCCGCCATGGTCGTGCTCAAGCGCACGGCGGACGCCATCGCCGACGGCGACCGCATCCTCGGCGTCATCGCGGGCAGCGCCACCAACCACGACGGCCGCAGCGCCGGGCTCACCGCCCCCAACCCCGAGGCGCAGCAGGCGGTGCTGGCCCAGGCGCTGCGCGCCGCGAAGCTGGAGCCGCGCGACCTGTCCTACGTGGAGGCGCACGCCACCGGCACCCCGCTCGGCGACCCGATCGAGGTCGCCGCGCTGGCCGCCGTGCTGGGCGCGGGCCGCGACCCGGACGCGCCGCTGCCGATCGGGTCGATCAAGGCCAACTTCGGCCACCTGGACTCCGCCGCGGGCATCCTCGGCCTGCTCAAGGCCATGCTGATCGTGCGGCACCGGGAGGTGCCGCCGCAGATCAAGCTGGACCGGCCGATCGACGACCTGCGCGCCTCCGGCCTCACCGTGGCCACCGAGGCCACGCCGCTGGCCGCCGCCGACGGCCCGCTCTACGCCGGGGTCAGCGCGTTCGGCCTGTCCGGCAGCAACGCGCACCTCATCCTCGCCTCGCCGCCCGCGCTCGGGGCCGGGGTGCCGCGCCGTCCCGTGGCGCGCAAGGGCCGCCCGGCCGCGGCGATGCCGCTGCTGCTGCTGTCCGCCCCGGACCAGGTCCGGCTTGCGCGGCACGTGGCCGAGCTGAGCGCCGCGCTGGCCGCGCCGGACGCGCCGGACGCCGGTGACCTGTTCGCCACGGCCGCGGTGCGGCGTACCCACTTCGCCGGGCGGATCGCGGTGCGCGCCGCGTGCGCCGCCGAGGCGCGGGCCGCGCTGGACGCGTACGCCCTCGGCGCCGAGCACCCCGCGGTCCGCGCCGGAGACACCACCGACGCCCGGCCGCTGCCGTTCGTGCACGTCTTCTCCGGCGCGGCCGCGCATCCGCGGATGGGCCTCGGGCTCTACCGCACGCAGCCGGTGTTCCGCGAGGCGCTCGACGAGTGCGCCGCCGTGATCGCGGCCGAGGCGGGCTGGTCGCTGCTGACCGAGCTGGGCCGCAGCAACGCCGCCTGGTCCCGGCGGCCGGAGATCAACCTGCCGGTGCTGGTCGCCGTGCAGCTCGCGCTGTCCCGGCTGTGGGCGTCGTGGGGCCTGCCACCGGTCGCGGTGCTCGGCCACGGGCCGGGCCGGATCGCGGCCGCCGCCGCCTCGGGTGTGCTGGACACCGCCGACGCGATGCGGCTCGCGCTGCGCGCCGCCGCGCGGCCCGCCGCCGCCGCCGACCGGCTGATCACCGCCGACGGCTCGGTGGACGACGTCACCGCGGCCGTCAGCGACATCGCCGGGGTGCGCGTGCTCGACGTGACCGGCCCCGCCGCCGTCGTGCTCGCCGGATCGGCCCGCGCCGTCCGCCAGGCGGCCGCGGCGCTGCGCGCCGCCGGGATCACCAGCGGTCCGGCGCGGCCGCTCAGCGCGTTCGACCTGCGCCCCGGCTCGGCCGAGGCGGGCGAGCTGGCCGCCGGGCTCACCGTGCGCGCGCCCGCCGTCCCGATGCTGGGACTGCCCGCCGACCACGTCAACGACGCGGACCGGATCGCGCAGGTGCTCGGCCCGGACTGGCTGTGGCCCGCCGTCGACGAGTTCCTGGGCAAGCGCGCGGTGCACTTCCTCGAACTGGGCCCCGGGCCGGTGCTCGCGGCGCAGCTGGTCGAGGCGGCCAGGCACCGAAAGCGCACCAGCCGGGCCTACGCGGCACTCAACCATGCGCCCGACGCCGTGGCTGCGATCGCCGACACCCTCGCCGCGCTGTACGTCACCGGCGCGCCGGTGGAGTGGGACCGGGTGTTCACCCCGCCACGCACGTTCACCCCGCTGCCGCCGACCGAGCTGGCGGGCCGACGGTTCTGGCTGGCCGGAGTGCCCGCAGGAGCCCAGGGCGCTCAGGTCGCGGGCCCGCAGGATCCGACCTCGGCGACCGCGACCAGCCAGTGCGCGACCCCGGCCGCGCAGCCGAGCGCGACCGGGCAGGGACCGGCTCCCACAGGGCGGCCGGACATCGCCGGGCAGCCGAGCACAGTCGTGCCGGGAGAGGCCGTGCCAGCGGCTGCTTCGGCGACGCTGCCTGATGCTCGGATCCCCTCGCCCCGCACACCGGTCTCCGGAGCGGCGCCTGCCGCAGTGGCGGCTGTCGGCATACCGGACGGGCTGCCCGCGCTGTCGCGGGAGGACGTCGCGGTCGAGCTGACCCGGATGGCGGCCGTCCTGCTCGGGCACGACCCGGAGCGGCGGCTGCCGCGCGCGCAGGGCTTCTTCGACCTGGGTATGGACTCCTTCACGCTGGGCCGGTTCGCCCGCGAGGTGAGCGGCCGCTACCGCGTCGACCTCGGACCCGGCGAGCTGCTCGACCACCCGAGCCTCGACCAGCTGACGGATCTCGTACTCACCATTACCCCGGCGGTGGCGGTGCCGCCGGCGGCGGCTCCTGCCGAGCAGGTCCCGGAGACGGCGGCCGCGGTGCCCTTCCCGCAGGCTGTGGGCCCGGCAGAGCCGCAGGCGGCCGCGGCGGTGGGGGTCGCCGCGGCCGCCCCACCCACCGCACCGGCCCCGGATCCGGACGACGACGCCATCGCGATCATCGGCATCGGCGCCCGCTTCCCCGGGGGCGACGAGGGGCCGGACGGCTACTGGCGGGTGCTGCGCGACGGCGTGGACGCCACCCGCGAGGTGCCCGCCGATCGCTGGCCCGCGGCCGAGCTGCTCTCCGCCGACCAGGCCCCGGGCACCGTCGCCACCGCGCGCGGGTCGTTCCTGGACCGCATCGACACCTTCGACCACCAGTTCTTCCGGGTGTCCGCCCGGGAGGCCCGCAGCATGGACCCGCAGCAGCGGATCTTCCTGGAGGTGGCCTGGGAGGCGCTCGACGACGCGGCCGTCGACCCGCGCGGCGGCGCCGCCGGGCGGGCCGGGGTGTTCGCCGGGCTCAACACCACCGACTACCAGCAGCTGGTCACCCGGCACACCGACAACGTCGACCTCTACTACGGCACCGGCAACTCGTTCTCGGGCACGTCCGGGCGGCTGTCGTACTTCCTCGGCCTGCGCGGGCCCAGCCTGACCGTGGACACGGCCTGCTCGGCCTCGCTCACCGCCGTCCACCTGGCCTGCCAGAGCATCCGCTCCGGCGAGTGCGAACTGGCCGTCGCGGGCGGCGCCAACGCCATGGCCACGCCGACCGTGTACCTGGCGATGTCGGCCGGCGGGGCGCTGTCGGCCGACGGGCGGTGCAAGACGTTCGACGCGGCCGCCGACGGCTACGGCCGGGGCGAGGGCGCGGGCGCGGTGGTGCTCAAGAAGCTGAGCCGGGCACTGGCCGACGGGGACCGGGTGTACGCGGTGATCCGCGGCAGCGCGGTCAACCACAACGGGGCCAGCGGCGGGCTCACCGTGCCCAGCGCCGAGGCGCAGACCGAGGTCATCCGGACCGCGCTGGAGCGCGGCGGGGTCGAGCCCGGCGCGGTCGGCTACGTCGAGGCGCACGGCACCGGCACCCGGCTCGGCGACGGCATCGAGCTGCGCGCGCTGGCCGCGGCGTACGGCACCGGGCGTGACCCGGCCCGGCCGCTGCTGGTCGGCTCGGCGAAGACGAACATCGGCCACCTGGAGGCGGCCGCCGGCATCGCCGGTCTGCTCAAGACGGTGCTCGCGCTGCGGCACGCGCAGATCCCGCCCCACCTGCACTTCACCGACCCGACCGGGCAGGTGGCGTGGGACCGGCTGCCGCTGCGGGTGAGCGCGGCGGGCACGGCGTGGCCCGCGGGCGAGCGGCCCCGGCTGGCCGGGGTCAGCGCGTTCGGCTTCACCGGCACCAACGCCCACGTCGTGCTCGGCGAGGCCCCGGCCGAAGCGCCCGCCGCCCCGGCGAACGCGGGGCGCTACTACGTGCTGCCGGTGTCCGGCGCGGGCGAGGCGGTGGCCGCCGACGCGCTCGGCCGGCTGCGGGCGCACGTGTCCGGGCTGGACGAGAGCGGGCTGCGCGACCTCGCGTACACCGCCTTCCGCCGGGCGCATCACGAGCACCGCCGGGCCGTCGTCGGGCGCACCGCCGCCGAGCTGGCCGAGGCGCTCGCCGCGCCGCCGTACGCGGGCGTGGTGCCCGCCGGGACGCAGCCGCGCACCGCGTTCGTGTACGGCGCGACCCTGCCCGACCTGGACTGGCTCGCCCTTGCTGAGCGGGAGCCGGTGTTCGCGGCCGCGCTCGACGAGTGCGCGGCGGAGATCGCCGCCCAGCTCGGCCAGGACCTGCGGGCCAAGCTGCGCGGCGGTGTCGCCGGGGACCGGGTAGCCGCGCTGGCCGTGCAGGTCGCGCTGGCCCGGCTGTGGCAGGCCCAGGGCGTATGCCCCGACGTGCACGTGGGCCGGGGTCTGGGCGAGGTGGCGGCCGCGGTGTGCGGCGGCGCGCTGGACCTGGCCGACGGCATCCGGTTCGCGGCGGGCCGGGCCACCCCGACCGCGCGCGGCACCGCCGCCGTCCTGTTCGACTCCACCTCCGCGACCGCGCGCACCGGCGACCCGCTGGCCCCCTGGTACGGCTCCGACGCGTGGTCACCCGCCACCGCGTCGGCGCTGGCCAGGTCCGGGCCGGTGCTCGCGGTGGCGGTCACCGGCGGCCCGGCGGCGAACGAGCTCGCCGGGCACGCCCCCCAGCTGGTCACGGCGCTCGGCGGCGATCCCGTCCCCCGATCGTTCGCCGACGCCGTGGCCCAGCTCTTCGTGCACGGCGCGCGGCTGGACCTCGCGCAGGTCACGCCGCGCGGCCGGGTCGTCTCGCTGCCCCGCTACCCGTGGCAGCGGCGGCGGCACTGGATAGACGTGCCGGTGCTGCTGGCCGACGACCCGAAGGTCGCCGGGCACGGCGGGCCGCACCCGCACCT
Organism: Catellatospora sp. IY07-71; assembly: GCF_018326265.1. Classification (GTDB taxonomy): domain Bacteria; phylum Actinomycetota; class Actinomycetes; order Mycobacteriales; family Micromonosporaceae; genus Catellatospora. The sequence goes on along the minus strand of NZ_AP023360.1, from coordinate 1,716,962 downwards.
GGCCCCGGCGTTCGTCCCCGCCGACCAGCCGGACGTGCGCTACCACGGGGTACGCGGCCCGCTCGCCGCCCCGGACGGCACCGCCACGGTGCTCGACCTGGCCGAGACGGCGCTGGCCGCGGCCCGCGACGCGCTCGGCGGCGGGCCACTGACCCTGACCGGCCTGGCCGGGGCGGACCTGTCCGGCCGCCTGTGTTCCGGTTCGACCGGCCCCCAGCTGCGGCTGCACGCCGACGAAGACGGGTTCGCCGTGACGCTGCAACCCGCCGACGGCTCCCGCCCCGCGGCCCGCCTGCACGCCGGGCCCGTTACCCGGTCTGGCAGGGCCGACGGCGGCATCGGGCTCGGCCATGCCGGCGACCACGCCGACTCCGGCGGAGCCGGTCGCGCCACCGGGCCGGCCACGAACGGACCGGATGTTCACTCCGCTGCGACGACCGCGACCGCCGGTGTCGCAGCCGGCCGCCCGGTGGACATTCGTCCTGCCGGTGGGCTGCTGCTCGCGCCGGATGCGGTCGCTGCGCTGCTGGCGGCGGCCGCCGAGGCGCTGGGCGGTCACCCGGTCGAGCTGTCCAGTCTGGACGGCGTCGACTGGCATGTCGCCTTCCCCGACCGGGTGCTGGTCCAGGCGGTGGTGGCCGCCGACGGCACTGTCGACGCAGCGGCGTACGGCCAGGACGGCGCGATCCTGTGCGCACTGCGCGGGATGCGCTTCGTGCGGACCGCGCAGACGCTGGTCAGCCCCGAGGAGGCGGCGCGCTGGACCGCCTCGGGCTACCGGACCCGGTGGGAGCGGGTGGACGTGCCCGCCGGTGCGGCGACGGGGACCTGGGCGGTGCGGCCGGCCTCCCCGGCCGCCGAGGACCTGGCGGTCGCGGTCGCGGCGGCCCTGGCCGCGCGCGGTGCCGAGATCACCGAGGGCCGGGCCGGCCGGATCGTGCTGGTGACCGGCGGCGAGGAGCCCGCGGCCGACGTGACCGCCGCACTGGTCGCGGCGGGCCGCGAGGCGGTCGCCACCGGTGCCCGGCTGTCCGTGGTGACCAGCGGCGCGAGCGACGCCGCGAGTAACGTGCCTCGGCCCGGCCCGGCCGCCGCCGCGGCGACCGCGCGGGTCGTGGCGACCGAGATCGGCACCGCGTGGGGGCTGCTCGTCGACGTGCCCGCCACCGGCGCCGCCGAGGCCGCGCTCGCGCTGACCGCGCCGGAGCTGCCCGAAGACGAGCTGGCGCACACCGCGGGCGGCTGGCACGCGCCCCGCCTGGAGCACCTCGGCGCGCTGCGCGGCCCGCTGCCAGCGCTCCGGCTCGACCCCGAACGCTGGTACGTGGTCACCGACGGCCTCGACCCGCGCAACGAGACCTTCGTCGGCTGGCTGCGCGAGCACGGCATGCGCCGCCTGGCCGCGGTGACCGCGACGGCCGACACGGCCCAGGTCACCCGGCTGACCGAGGAGGGCGTCGAGGTGCGGATCGTGCCGCCGATCGGCATCGGCGGGGCGCTGGCCGAGCTGCCCGTCGGCGGGGTGGTGCACCTGCCGCAGCCCGCGCCGCTGCGCGCGCTGGCCGAGTTCGACCCGGCGGAGGCCGCCGCCGACCTGGACCGTTACCGCATCGCGGCGGAGCTCGACGCCGCGACGCGCGGCACCACGACCCCGATGTTCGTCGTCACCGGCTCGGCGGCGGCGCACTTCGGCGCGGTGGGCGCGGCGGGGCGGGCGGCGGCGGAGGGCGCCCTGCTGGCGCTCGCCGCCGCCCGCCGCGCCGCGGGGGCCCCGGCCCAGCTGCTGCGGTGGATGCCCCGCGCGGACACCGGCGACCTGTCGGTACGCGACGCCGCCGGTATGGCGGTGAGCGGGGTGACCCCGGCCGACGCGGCCGACCTGCGCGAGGCCTTCGGCCTGCTGCTGCGGTCCGGAGTGGCGCACGTGGACCGGGCGGTGATCGCCGAGCCCGCGTTCGTGCGGGCGTACGGCGCCGCCGCCCGGCGCTCGGTGGCCGCGGCGATGGCCGCCGACGGCGCGACCGGCGCTCCCGCCGCCGCGCCCCGCGCCGCCGAGGTGCTCGCCCTCGACGCCGACCAGCGCCTGGACCGGGTGCTGGCGGTGGTCTGCGCGGCGGTGGCCGAGGCGCTGGGCGACACGGACGTCGCCCCGGACGTCGGCTTCTTCGAGCTCGGCATGGACTCGGTGATGTCGATGGCGCTGCGCAGCACGGTCGAGCGGGAGTTCGGCTGCGCGCTCACCCCCACCCTGACCTTCGAGTATCCGACGAGCCGGGCGCTGTCCGCGCACGTGCTCGAACAGATCGGCGGTGTGCCGGGTCCGCGGCCCGGTCCCGCCGCAGCGGTGCCCGCCGCTCCCGCGCGCACCGCGCCGTCCGTGCCCGGCCCGGTCGCGGCCGCCGAGTCGGACGGCCTCGACGAGGCGTCGGACGACGACCTGATGACCCGACTGGCCCTGGCGCTGAGCGGAGCCCGCCGCCTGCTGGACGAGAAAGGGCAGAAATGACCGACATCGACTATCGGCCACACCTCGTGGAGGCCCTGCGCACCATCGAGGAGCTGCAGGCCCGGCTCGCCGAGCCGCAGACCGCCGAGCCCATCGCCGTCATCGGCATGGGCTGCCGGCTGCCCGGCGGCGTCACCGAGCCGGACGAGTTCTGGCAGCTGCTGCGCAACGGCGTCGACGCGACCGGGGAGTTCCCCGCCGAGCGCGCCGACGCCGCGGCGTACTTCGATCCGGACCCGAACGCGCCCGGCAAGGCGCACACCATGCGCGGCGGCTTCCTCGGCCGGATCGACCGCTTCGAACCGGCCGTGTTCGGCATCTCGCCGCGCGAGGCGGTGGGCATGGACCCGCAGCACCGGCTCACCCTGGAGGTGACCTGGGAGGCGCTGGAGCGCGCCGGGTATGCCCCGGACCGGCTGGAGGGCACTCGCACCGGCGTCTACCTGGGCGTGTCCACGACGGACTACGTGCGGCTGCGCCAGCAGGTGGGCGACCCGGCCGACATCGACGCGTACCAGCTGGTCGGCGAGCCGAGCTTCCTGGCCGGGCGGATCTCGTACACCCTCGGCCTGCGCGGGCCGAGCCAGGTGATCGACACCGCCTGCTCGTCGTCGCTGGTCGCGGTGCACGAGGCGTGCCAGGCGCTGCGCTCCGGCGAGTGCGACCTGGCCCTGGCCGGCGGGGTCAACCTGATGCTCGCGCCGTACGGCTTCGTGCTGATGAGCAAGTTCGGCGCGCTCGCGCCGGACGGGCGCTGCAAGACCTTCGACGCCTCGGCCGACGGGTACGCCCGCGGCGAGGGCGCCGGGGTGATCGTGCTGAAGCGGGCGAGCGAGGCGCTGGCCGACGGCGACACCATCCTCGCCTTCGTCAACGGCTCGGCGATCAACCACGACGGCCGCTCCAGCGGCATGACCGTGCCGAACCCGACGGCCCAGCGCGACGTGGTCGAGCGGGCGCTGGCCCAGGCCCGGATCGCGCCGGACCGGGTGGACTACGTCGAGGCGCACGGCACAGGCACCTCCCTGGGCGACCCGATCGAGCTGCGCGCGCTGCACGACGTGCTGGCCGCGGACCGGGCGGGCGAGGACCCGCTGCTGGTCGGCTCGGCCAAGACCAACATCGGGCACCTGGAGTCGGCCGCCGGCATCGCCGGCCTGATCAAGATCGTGCTGGCCATGCGGCACGGCGAGATCCCGCCCCACCTGCACTTCACCCAGCCCAACCCGAACATCGACTGGGACCGGCTGAACGTCCGGGTGACCGCGTCGCACCAGGACTGGCCGTCCCGGGGCGAGCACCGGGTGTCCGCCGTGAGCAGCTTCGGCGTCAGCGGCACCAACGCCCACGCCGTGCTCACCTCCGGCCCCGCCCCGGCGGCGGACCGGGCGGGAGCCGAGGCCGCGTTCGAGACCGTGTTCCTGCACGCCCGCAGCGGGCAGTCGCTGACCGAGCTGGCCGACCGGTTCGCCCGGCACCTGCGCCGCGAGCCCGGCCTGGCGCTGCGCGACGTCGCCTTCACCACCCAGGTCGGCCGCAGCCGCCAGCCGGAGGGGCTGGCCGTGGTGGCGGACGGCGTGGACGGCGTCGCCGACGCGCTGGCCGCGTACGCCCGCGGCGCCCGCGACACCCGGATCGTCGAGGCGAACCTGCCCGCGCACAAGCACCGTAAGACGGCCTGGCTGTTCACCGGCCAGGGCTCGCAGTACGCCGGGATGGCCGCGGGCCTGCTCGCCGAGCCCGCCTTCAAGGCCGCGTTCGACGAGGTGGCGGCGCTGCTCGACGAGGGGCTGGACCAGCCGCTGCGCGAGGTGGTCTGGCCCGCCGCGGGCACGCCCACCCCGCTGGACGACACCCGCTACACCCAGCCCGCGCTGTTCGCGATCGAGTACGCGCTGTCGGCGCTGTGGCGCTCGTGGGGCCTGAAGCCCGCCGCGGTGGCCGGGCACAGCATCGGTGAGATCACCGCCGCGGTCGTCGCCGGGGTGCTCTCGCTGCCCGACGCGGCCCGGCTGGTGGTGGCGCGGGCCCGGCTGATGTCCGCACTGCCCGCGGGCGGCGTGATGCTCGCCGTGCGCTGCGACGAGCAGACCGCGCGCCGGTTCATCGCGTCCTATCCGGACACCGTTTCGCTGGCCGCGGTGAACAGCCCGAACGACGTGGTCGTCGCGGGGGCGGCGGACGACGTGGCGGCGGTGCAGCAGGCGATGGCCGCCGAGGGCATCGCGGGCACCCTGCTCACCGTCTCGCACGCGTTCCACTCGCCGCTGATGCGGCCGATGGTGGACGAGTTCCGCCGGGTGCTGGACGGGCTGACCTTCCACGCGCCCCGGCTGCCGATCGTCTCCAACGTCACCGGCACCTGGTGGACCCCGGCCGACGCGGGCCCGCAGTACTGGATCGACCACGCGCTGGGCGCGGTGCGCTTCCTCGACGGCGTACGCACGCTGCACGCCGACGGCTTCCGCACGTTCCTGGAGCTGGGGCCGCAGCCGGTGCTGTCCACGCTCGGCGCGCGCTGCGTGGACGACGAGCAGGCCGTGTTCACCGCCTCGCTGCGCCGCGGCGGCGACCGGCAGCAGCTGCCCCGCGCCCTGGCCACGCTGCACCTGCGCGGTGCCGCGATCGACTGGGCCGCGGTGCACGCCGGCCGGGACGTGCGGCGGGTGGCGCTGCCGACCACGCCGTGGCACGGGGAGTCGTACTGGTTCCGCGAGGCGGTGCCGGTGGCGGCCGTGGCCGCGGCGCCCGTCGGCGAGACGGTGCTCACCGACCCGGTCACCGTGCTGCGCGTGCCCGGCGCGCACCCCGTCTACCAGCTGCGGCCCTCGGCCGACGGCACGGACGTGGCGCTGCCGCTCGGCTCGCTGGCCGGCCTCGCCCTGGAGCTGGCCCGCGACGGGTACGGCCGCCGCTGCACCGTGCTGGCGGAGCTGGTGGTGCACGCGCAGCTCGGCGCGGCCGAGCTGGCCCGGGGCGCGCAGGTGACGCTGTCCCGGGTGGACGAGGCCGGGGTGCGGTGCGAGGTACACGCGGCCGACCCGGCGGGCGAGTCCGCGGGCGCGCCGTGGCGGCTGCTGGCCGAGGCCGTGGTGCGCACCCGGCCCACCGCCGAGCAGCACATGGCGATCGAGGCGGACCGCCTGGTCACCCACGACTTCGACGCGGCGGCGGCGGCCAACGCGCGCCGGGTGCTGGACTGCGACGTCGTCGCGCACGTGCGCCGCGAGGGCGACGGTGTGCTGTTCGCGCTGGATCCGGCCGCGGACATCACCGCCGCCCGGGTCGTCGACGCCACCCTGGCCGCGGTGCACTGGGCCGCGGGCCGGACCGAGGGCGCCATGCCCGTGGACGGAACCCGGCTGGGCGGGCTGGTCTGCGCCGACCCGGCCCGGGTGCGCTACGTGTACGCCACCGGCAGCCGCGACGCGGCCGGGGCCGTCACCGGCAGCGTGCGCCTGTACGCCGAGGGCGGGGCCTGGATCGGCGGCGCGGCGACCGTCGCCGTGCCCGCCCCGCCGCCCGCCGGGCTGGTCCGCACCGCCTGGCAGGACCCGGCGAGCCTGCTCTACGACCTGGTCTGGCAGCCGCTGCCGCCCGCCACCCCGGCCCCGGCACCCGTGGCCGGTGCCGGGCACCTGCTGCTCGCCACCGAGCTGGCCTTCGCCGACCAGCTCGCCGAGGAGCTGCGCGCCCGTGGCGCCCAGGCGGTCGTCGCCGCGCCCCCGGTGCGGGGCGTCGGCCCGGACTGCGAGCCCGACCTGGACGCGCTGCGCGAGCTGCTCGCCGCGTGGGCCGCCACGACGGCCGCGCCGTCCCGGATCGTGCTGCTCACCGGACTTGCCGCGCCCCGGCTCAGCCACACCGACGCCCGCGGCCTGCACGAGCACCTGGCCGTCTCCGACCTGCTGGTCACCGCGCTGGTGCAGGTGCTCGGGGAGAGCCTGCCGGGGGTCCGGCTGGTCCTGGTCACCCGAGGCGCGGCGGCGACCGGGTTCGAAGGGTCCGAGGTGGACGCGGTGAGCCAGACCCTGTGGGGCCTGGGCCGGGTGGTGGCGCTGGAGCATCCGGAGCGCTGGGCGGGCGCGATCGACCTGGACCCGCACGACCGGCGCGGCGAGTGCGGCCGGCTGATCGAGGCGCTGGGCCGCACCGCGGCCGAGGACCAGCAGGCGGTACGCGGTACGAACGCGCTGGTGGCCCGCCTGGTGTCGCGCCCGCTGCACCCCGGCGAGGCCGATCGCGAGCCGCCCGTCCGGGCCGACGGCAGCTACCTGATCACCGGCGGCTTCGGCGGCATCGGCCAGGAGATCGCGGTCTGGCTGGCGGTGGCCGGTGCGGGACGGATCGTGCTGTCCGCGCGCTCCCCGCTGCCCGCCCGGGAGACCTGGGACGGCGAGCTGACCGAGGCGGACCGGGCCCGGGTGGACCTGGTCCGGCGGCTGGAACGGCTGGGCGCGCAGGTGACCACGGCCGCCGTCGACGTGGTCGACGACACCGGCATGGCGCGGCTGTTCACCGAACTGGCCGAGGACCGGCTGCCGCTGCGCGGCATCGTGCACGCCGCGGGCGTCTCCGGCCCGGCGTTCGTCCGCGACGTCACCCCGGCGGAGTATCGCGCGGTCTGGGCCCCGAAGGTGATCGGCGGCTCGCTGCTGCACCAGCTCAGCGGAGCCTCGACCGAGCTGGAGCTGTTCCTGTCGTTCTCGTCGGTCGCCGCGACCTGGGGCTCGCAGCACCTGGCCAGCTACTCGGCGGGCAACGCGTTCCTGGACGGGCTGGCGCACCTGCGCAAGGGGCAGGGGCTGCCCGCCCTGACCGTCGCGTGGGGGCCGTGGGACCTGCCGTCGGCGCTGTTCGACGCCGAGGTGATGGCGTTCCTGCACGCCACCGGGCTGCGCTCGCTGGACGCGGCGCAGTCGCTGCGCCTGCTCGGGCCGCTGCTGGCGAGCGACCGCCCGACCGCGGTGGTCTGCGCCGCGGACTGGTCGGTCTACAAGTCGGTGATGGAGGCGCGCACCGACCGGCCGGTGCTGCGTACGGTGCACGTCGACGACGACGAGGCGGACTCCGGCGAGCGCGGCGCGTACGCCGACCTGGCGGCGCTGGCGGGCGCGCCCGACGCGGCCGACGCCGCGCGTGATCTGATCACCCCGTTGCTGGAGGACGTGCTGGCGGGGGTGCTCGGCGGCACCGCGATCGGGCCGGACGACGACATCGTGCGCTGCGGGCTGGACTCGCTGATGGCGATGGAGGTGGTCCGGGCCCTCAAGCGCGAGCTGCGGGTGAGCGTCAAGGCCAGCGCGCTGTTCGAGCACCCCACGGTCACCGACTGGGCGGTGCTGGTCCGCGACGAGTTCGCCCGGGCGCACTGGGGCGACGACGCCCCGGCCGAGGCCGGCGTGGCCGGTGACCGGGCGGACCAGACCGATCCGGCCTGGATCGACGGCGACGTCCGGCTCGACCCGGCGATCGTGCCGCAGTCTCCGGTCACGGTCGCCGAGCAGCCGCGCCACCTGCTGCTCACCGGCGCGACCGGCTTCATCGGGGCGTACCTGCTGGACGAGCTGCTCGCCCGCACGGACGCGACGGTGCACGCGCTGGTGCGCTGCGACGATCCGGCCGAAGGGCTGGCCCGGGTCCGGGCCAACGTCGAGCACTACCTGCCGTGGCGGGCGGACGCCGGCAGCCGGGTGGTGATCGTGCCGGGCGACCTGGCGCAGCCGCTGCTCGGGCTGGGTGCGGAGCGGTTCGCGGCGCTGGCGGCGGACTGCGACGGGATCTTCCACGCGGGCGCCTGGGTGCACTTCAGCTACACCTACGACCAGCTGCGCGCGGCGAACCTGACCGGCACCGAGGAGCTGCTGCGCCTGGCGGTGCACGGGGGCCGGACGATCCCGGTGCACCACGTGTCCACGTACGGCATCTGGGGCGTGCCCGCCGAGGGCCGCCACGCGATCGCCGAGGACGAGCCGATCAGCACGGCCGGCCGCCTGGTCACCGGCTATGTCCAGACGAAGTGGGCGGCCGAGCGGCTGGTCGAGCAGGCCCGCGAGCGGGGCCTGCCGGTGGACGTGCACCGGCTGGGCCGGGTGCTCGGCGACTCGCGCACCGGCGCCTGCCTGACCACGCACTTCACCACCCGGGTCATCAAGGGCTGCGTGCAGCTCGGCCTGGCCCCGGACATCGACATCGACATCGAGATGACGCCGGTCGACTACACGGCGCGGGCCATGGTCGCGATCGCCCTGGGCAAGCAGTCCTTCGGCGACACGTATCACCTGATCAACCCGGTGAAGATGCGCTTCCTCGACCTGATCCGGATCATCCGCGAGCACGGCTGGCCGGTCGAGGTGGTGCCGGTCGAGCGCTGGTGGTCGGTGCTGCGCGACTCGTACGGCAACCGCCCCAACGAGCTGCACGCGGTGATGGGCGTGGTCGAGGAGTTCGTGGTCGGCGGCGAGGAGGCCATCGACTACGGCACCGCGCACGCCGAGGCCGCGCTGGCCGGCACCGGCATCAGCTGCCCGCCGCTGGACGCCGAGCTGCTGCACACCTACCTGGGCTGGCTCCGGGACAGCGGCTACCTGCCCGCGCCGGAGCCCGCACCCCAGTCCACCCCGCCGGCGCGGTCCCGGTCGCGCCGGACACGTTGAGAACGGCTACGGAGGTCGAGATGTCCAACGGACTGTCACAGCAGGTCATCATCGTCGGCGCGGGACCGGTCGGCCTGACGCTCGCGTGCGAGCTGGCCCTGTCCGGGGTGCCCACGCGCGTGATCGAGCGGCGCGCCTGGCGCACCAAGGAGTCGCGGGCCATGGGCCTCTACCCGGGCAGCATGGAGCTGTTCGACTCGCGGGGCCTGGCCGAGACCTTCGCCGAGTTCGGCAACCCGGCCGACCGGATCACGCTGAGCACCGGCGGCTCCGTCGAGCTGTCCGCGCTGCCCTCGCGATACGCGTACCTCAACGTCATCCCGCAGAGCGTGATCGAGGAGATCCTGGAGACCCGCGCCCGCGAGCTGGGCGTCGAGATCGTCCGGCGCACCGAGGTGGTCGAGTTCACCCAGGACGAGACCGGGGTGACCGTCGTCCTGCGCACCGACGGCGTGCAGCGGCAGGAGCGCTGCGCGTACCTGGTGGGCTGCGACGGCTCGCACAGCGTGGTGCGCGAGCAGCTCGGCATCGACTTCGGCGGCAGCACCCACCAGTACGCGGCGATGCTGGCCGACGTGCGGCTGGCCAAGGCGCCCCTGGAGAAGGTCCGGCTGACCCCCGCCCCGGGCGCGGTCGGCGTCAGCATCGCCTACGGCGACGGGTGGTACCGGCTGGCCTGCCTGGACCGGTCGCAGCCGTGGAGCGACGAGCCGCTGACCATGGAGGTGCTGCAGCAGACTTTCGCCCGCATCGTCGGGTACGACGCGGGCCTGCACTCGCCGCGCTGGCTGGCCCGGTTCAAGGTGCACGAGCGGCTGGCCGACCGCTACCGGGTGGGCCGGGTGCTGATCGCCGGCGACGCCGCGCACCTGCACTCGCCGCTCGGCGGCCAGGGCATGAACCTCGGCATCCACGACGCGTTCAACCTGGGCTGGAAGCTGGCCGCGGAGATCGCCGGCTGGGCGCCCCCCGGCCTGCTGGACTCGTACGAGGTCGAGCGGCGGCCGGTCGCGGCGGCCACCATCCGGATGACCGAGCGTGCCACCCAGATGGTCACCAGCGCGTCGTCGCGGGTGCGCGGCATGCGCCAGCTCGTCACCGGCAGCGTGCTGCGCAGCCCCCGGGTGCAGCGGGCGGTCGCCGCGCGCATCGCCGGCCTGAGCACCTCCTACGTCGACGGTCCCGGTGAGGGATCGCTGGCCGGCAGCCGGACGCCGGGGCTGACCCTGCACACCGTCGGCGGCGTCCCGGTGCAGGTGCACGAGCTGCTGCGCAACGGCACCTTCGTGCACCTGGAGCTGCGCGGCACCGAGCCGGCGGACACCGCCGACTGGGGCGAGCTGGTCACGCCGGTGGCGGGCCGCATCGTCGCGCCCGGCCCGTGGGGCGCGGCGAGCGCGGTGCTGATCCGGCCCGACGGCCACGTGGCGTGGTCGACGACGACCGTGGACGACGCGGACCGGGCGGCCGAGACCGCCGCCGCGATCACCACCTGGTGCGGCACGCCGTACCCGGGGCGGCGGGTGCCCGCGGGCTGGCCGCACGACTTCCCGGCGGAGGCGCCGGTGGCGGTGCTCGAGGTGGACCTCGCGATCACCGTCCCGGAGCGGTGAGCGGCCATGGAGCACTGGCAGTCGGCGGCACGGCCGCCGGAGGGCTGGACGGGCTGCGTGGTCACGATCGGCTCGTTCGACGGCGTGCACCGCGGCCACCAGGCGGTACTCCGGCTGGCCGTGGCCCGTGGCCGCAGCCTGGGCCTGCCGGTCGTGGTGTACACCTTCGACCGGCACCCGCGCGCGGTGGTCCGCGCCGACCAGGCGCCCGCGCAGCTCACCACCCCGGCGGAACGGGCCCGGCTCATCGCCGGGCTGGGCGTGGACTACCTGGTCACGCAGCCGTTCACGGAGCGGTTCGCGGCGCTGGCGCCGGGCGACTTCGTGCAGTCGGTGCTGGTCGACGGCCTGAACGCGAGCCTCGTCGTGGAGGGGGCCGACTTCCGGTTCGGCCGCTTCGCGGCGGGCGGGGTCGACGACCTGGCGGCGATGGGCATCATCCACGGCTTCTCGGTCGAGGTGCTGGAGCTGCAGGCGGCCGGGGGGTATGCCGGTGCGGCGTACTCCTCGACGCTGGCCCGGGGCCTGATCGCGGCGGGCGACCTGACCGGCGCTCGTGAGGTGCTGGGCAGGCCGCACCGGGTGACCGGGGTGGCCGGCCGGGCCGGGCGGCCGTCGGCGGGCCGGGGGCGGCTCACGGTGCGGGTGGACCCGTACGCGGCGCTGCCCACGCCCGGCACCTACCGCGGCACGCTGCACCTGGACGGCGTCGCACTGCCGGCCCGGATCCTGGTGCGGCCGGACGCGGGCGAGCCCGGCGAGGTGCAGGTCGAGGTGCGCGACGAGGGCGCGGGATTGGCCGCGGTGGGCGACGTGGCGCTGGACCTGCTGGCCCGCATCGCCGCGCCCGCGGCCGGCTCGCTGCGGCCGGCCGGGGTCCTGCCGTGACCGCGCAGGGGCAGGCCGTGTCCGACCCGCCCGCCGTCCCGGGGTGGCGGCGGCCGGGCCGGCGCCCCGGCGCCCACCACACCGCCGACCGCATCCTCGACACCGCGCTGGCCATGTTCGCGGAGTCCGGGCTGGACTCGGTCACGGTGCGGGGCATCGCGGCCCGCGCCGACGTGGACGCCGCCCTGGTGCACCACTTCTACCGGTCGAAGGAGGGGCTGTTCACCGCCGCAGTGGACGGCGCGGCGGTGCCGCCCGGCCTTGCCGAGCTGCTTCGCGAGCCGCTGACGCCGGTGGGAGAGGCCCTGGTCGCGCTGTTCCTGGCGCACTGGGAACGGCCCGAGGTGCGGCCCCGGCTGCTCGCGGTGCTGCGCTCGGTGCCGTCCAGCCCGGTCGCGGCGGGGCTGATGCGGGACTGCCTGGACCAGCACCTGACGGCGGCGCTGGCCGAGGCGGGCGCGGACCGTGCCGCCGAGCGCGCCGCCCTGATCGGCGCGCAGCTCATCGGCCTGGCGATCGTGCGGTACGTGCTGCGTTCCGAGCCGCTGGCGAGCCTGCCGGTGGACCGGGCGGCCGCCGCGGCGGGACCGGTGATGGAGATGTACCTGGCCGGGCCGGTCGCCCGGCTGCGCAGAGCGGGGTGAGCCCTGCCATATCGACCCTTTGGCATGGATCACGCTGGACCGACCGGCCTAATTGAACGTACGATGATTTCGTCACTCGATGACTTCGGTCGAAGCCATCGCCACGGACCGATGGGAGTAGTCACGTGGAAACTGGAAGGAGGCAACCCAGCGCCGCCTGGACCTGGGTTGCGGCACTCGTCGGCGTCTTCATGGTGGCCGTCGACACGCTGGTGGTGACGACCGCTCTGCCGGAGATGCAGCGTCACCTGAACGTCGGCATGTCCGGCCTGGAATGGATCGTCAACTCCTACACGCTGACGTTCGCCGTGTTCCTGCTGGTCGGCGCGGCGCTGGGCGACCGGTTCGGCCGCCGCCTGCTGCTCGGCGTGGGCCTGGTGATCTTCACCGGAGCCTCCGCCCTCGCCGCCGCCGCGCCGAACCTCGGCACGCTGGCCGGCTCGCGCGCGCTGCAGGGCTTCGGCGCCGCGATCATCATGCCGCTGACCATGACGCTGCTGGCCAGCGTCGTGCCGGCGGAGAAGCGCGGGCACGCGTTCGGCCTGTGGGGCGCGATGGTCGGCCTGGGCATCGCGCTCGGCCCGGTCGTCGGCGGCTCCATCACCGAGGCGCTGTCCTGGCAGTGGATCTTCTGGATCAACGTCCCGATCGGCGTGCTGCTGCTGCTGATCATGCCGCTGGTGCGGGAGAGCCGGGGCGGCGCGGGCCGCCTGGACCCGCTGGGCACGCTGCTCATCACGGTCGGCCTGTTCGGCGTCGTGTACGGCCTCATCCGCGGCGCCGAGCTGGGCTGGGACGACCCGACCATCCTGACCGGCCTGATCGGCGGCGGCGTGCTGGTGCTCGCCTTCGCCTTCTGGGAGCGGCACGCGGCGGCGCCGATGGTGCTGCCGAGCCTGTTCCGCAGCCGCGGGTTCACACTGACCACGGTGATCGCCATGATCATGCCGTTCGGCGCGTTCGCCGCCGTCTTCCTCGGCGCGCAGTACCTGCAGACCATCATGGGGTACTCGCCGCTGGAGGCCGGGGTGCGCACCCTGCCGATGACCGCGATGCCGCTGATCGCCGCCCCGCTGTCGGGCCGGCTCAGCGACAAGATCGGCGGCAAGCCGCTGGTCGTGCTCGGTCTCGCGCTGCTGTCGGCCGGCATCGGCTGGATCGGCCTCATCGCGACGCCGGACCTGCCCTACGGCGACCTGGTGCCGCCGTTCATCCTGGCCGGCTTCGGCCTGGGCCTGTTCATGCCGGCCGTGGCCGCGCTGGCGATCAACTTCGCGCCGGCGAACCTCGACGGCGTCGCCTCCGGCGTCACCAACGCGGTGCGCCAGGTCGGCACGGTGCTCGGCGTGGCGGTCGCGGGTGTGATGTTCGCCGAGTACGGCGGCTTCAGCAGCCCGCAGTCGTTCGTCGACGGCCTGGTCGCGGCACACGAGGTCGCCGCGGTGGCACTGGCCGTCGGTCTGCTCGTGGCCCTCTTCATCCCACGGTCGCGCCCGCAGGGGCACGGCCACGGGCACGGCGCCGGAGAGCACAGCGCGGCCCCCGCGCCGGAGCTCGTCGGGGTCAAGGGCTGAGGCCCGGTACGCCGGGGAGGCGCTCCTGGTTGCCCCCCATGGGTGCCCTCCCCGGCGACCGTCGCATATCCGCTCTTTGGCCGATCGGACATCCCGCGAAGGTCTTAAATGGACCTACTGTGTAACGGGTCGAGCTACGGCCATCGATCGATGGAAGGGTCCCCTCCACCATGAACGCGGTCCGCCTGTGCTGCAACGGAGCCAGCATCGTCCACTTCGAGCCCGACGGCCTGCTCGTCACCGCGAGCATGCTCCCGCTGGGAGCGCAGCACGTATGGCACGCGCTGACACTGCAGATCTCCTACCTCGGCACCGGCGGCGTGCTCACGTACGTGCAGACCGGCGGCGGTGGCGGGCAGGGCGACGCGTCCATGGAGCTGACCACGCTGGGCGGGCGCAGCGACCGGAGCCGGCCGGACGTCCGGATGGTGCGCTTCGACCTGCCCGAGGGCGTCTCGCAGCGCACGGTCACCATCTGGGGCATGCCCGGCGGCGAGGACGACGCGCGGGGCGAGCTGTCCATCACGATCGAGGGCACCCCGGCCGAGATGACGGTGACCACCCGGGCCGCGTTCACCCGCTCCGAGCTGCCGCTGGCCCGGCTGCGGCCGGTCTCGTCCTGCGCCACCGACCTGCTATGAGCTCAGCTCGCGCTCTCGTCGGCCGCCGACCGCTCGCGGCGGCCCCACCGCGGAAACCAGGCCGGCACCGTGCGCCGGTACTCCGCGTAGGACTCGCCGTAGCGCGCGAGCAGCCGGGGCTCCTCGTAGAAGTGCACGAAGGCCGCCTGGCCCAGCGAGACCACGACCCAGTAGACCAGCAGCGAGGTGCTGCGCAGCACCGCCGCCTGGCCCAGGATGGCCATGTCCACCGCGACGTACATCGGGTTGCGGACGAAGCGGTAGAGCCCGCCGACGACCAGGTGCTCGGTCTCGGCGACCGGGGCCGGCGTGCCGAGCCCTTCGACGATGAAGCGCAGGAAGGAGTGCAGTAGGGTAGCCACGCCGACGACGATGAGGACCCAGCCCACCGCGGTGAGCAGGCCCTGAGCCGGCACAGCCGGCCCCGGTCGCCAGTGGCTGATCCACCACGGCAGCAGACCGACCACCGTCCCCGGAGCGACACAGAGAAACACCAGGCTACCGAGGACCGCCTTCGCTTTCCGCATTCGGATCATTCTACATAGAGATCTTCAAGCGTCAATGGATGTCGGATCTACCGGACGAGGAGGAGCGATGTCCGAGCAGCGGGGCGAGGGCCCGGCGCCGAAGCAGACGGGACGCCGCCCCGGCCCGGTCTCCAGCTACCAGGCGGTCCTGGCGGCCGCCCGGCGGGAGTTCGGCACACACGGCTACCAGGGCACCACCACCCGCGGCATCGCGACCGCGGCCGGTGTGGACACCGCCCTGATCCACCACTTCTTCCTGACCAAGGACGGGCTCTTCGAAGCCGCCGTCGGCCAGGCGTTCCGCTGCGACGACCTGCCCGCGCAGATCGACGGCGACCGGGCGCAGCTCGGCGAGCGGCTGGTCGCGGCGTTCCTGCGGCACTGGGCGCAGCCCGAGGTCAACGACTGCCTGCGCGGCGTGCTGCGCTCGGTGCACACCTCCGCGCTGGCCGCGGACGCGGTGCGGGACCTGCTCGGCGAGGGCGTGCTGGCACCGGTGATCCGGCAGCTCGGCGTGGCCTCGGTGGAGCGGCGCGCGGCGCTGGTCGGCGCGCAGCTGGTCGGCCTGGCCACGGTGCGCTACGTGTACCGGCTGGAGCCGGTCGCGTCACTCGACCCCCAGCAGGCGGCGGTGCTGCTCGGCGAGGTGTTCCAGCGGCTACTGGTCGGCCGCCTCTAGCCCTGCTCCGGCAGCGGCCCGGTGAGCAGGCGCTGCAGCGCGGCCCCGGTGCTCCGAACCAGCTCACCGAGGTCCATCTCCGCCAGCGGGCCGCCGGCCAGGTAGCGGCAGACGGTCGCTCCGGTCAGGTGCGTCGCCGCGAGCGCGGCGCGCAGCCGCGGCCGGTCGGGGCTGACGCTCGCCGCGATGGTCCCGAGCAGCTGGCTGACGAACTCCGACTCCAGCCGGCCCACCGCCTCCGTGCCCTCCAGCGACGCGGCCATCCGCGCCCGCTGCAGGTCGGCGGTGGCCGGGTCCTCCCACGGCGCGAACACTGCCGCCGCGGCCCGGCGGCCGATGGTGGACGCGCTCTGCCGCAGCAGCCGTGCGGCCAGCTCGAGCGGGTCGCGGTCGCCGGACAGCGCGTTCCAGAGCAGGTTCTCGCGGGATCCGTAGTAGTGGCGGACCAGCCGCGGATCGACCTCGGCGGCCCGGGCGATGCTGCGTACGCTGGCGCCGCTGCAGCCGTGCTCGGCGATCTCGCGGCGAGCCATCTCCAGGATCGCCTGGCGCACCCCCCCGGGAGCCGTCTCGCCGGCGTCTGCCACCGCCTGCACTCGCGCAACCATGGGGCACACCCTCATCCCGGTCGTCAACGATGACACCGCCGTCATCATAGCGCAGCGAGGGTGTAACAAGTCTGTGCCACATCTAGTCCGAAGTGGAGCGAATGCGCGATTCACGCACTTCGTCGCCCTGATAGACGAAGCTCCCACCTCGTGCCGCGAGGTGGGAGCTTCGACGCCGAGCGCGGGTCAGGCGGCCGCCTCGTCGGGGAAGACGGCGAAGATCTGATCGGCCACGCAGACCGGGCGGACGCTGCGGTCCGAGGACATCGTCATGCGGGCCACCACCCGGTAGCCGCCGGGGATGCGGCGCACGTCGCGCACCTCGGCGCTGCCGCGCAGGCGCGAGCCGGTGGGCACGGTGCCGCTGAAGCGGACCCGGTCGAAGCCCAGGTTGATGACGCTCTTGGCGTTGCGCACCCGCACCAGGTCGGCCACCATCGCGGTGCAGAGGGACAGGGTGAGCGCGCCGTGCGCGATGGTGCCGCCGAACGGGCTGTCCGCCGCGGCGCGCTCGGTGTCCACGTGGATCCACTGGTGGTCGTTGGTGACGTCGGCGAAGGACGTCACCCGGTCCTGGTCGACGGTCTGCCAGTCGGTCGGGCCCCAGACCTCGCCGATCGTGTCCGGCAGGGTCGCCACGTCCTCGATGACCCTCATCGCCCACCGCCCTCGGGCCCGAACGCCTTGATGCGCCAGCCCTCGATCTGCGGCGCCGCGGCCTCCTGCCGGCCGCTGATCGTGCGCACCACTGTGTACACGGCGCCGACCAGGATCGCGCCGATGACCAACCGCTTGAGCACGGTATCCACCCTCTCCGGGGGTTCGCGGAACAGAATAACTCCTCTTTTGATGAATTCTATTCCGGACGCAGTGCCTGGTCAAGGCCGTCGATGCCCTGAGCGGCCGCGAAGCCGTGCAGCGCGGCCAGCACCCGGGTCACCGGCAGCCCGTTCGCGCGGGCCGCAGCCACGACGTCGTCGTACTCCGGCTGCGCGGTGACCACCCGCCCGTCCAGGAAGCCGCGCTTCAGCCCGACCTCGGCCGCGCCGACCCGCACCCGCACCTGGTCCCGGCGCAGGCTGCGCCGCTCCACGCGGGACACCCGCACGCCGAGCGTGGTGGTGTGCTCGAAGACGGCCCGGCACAAGGCGTCCAGCCGCTCGGCGTCGACGAGCACGCTGAGCACGTGCGCCGGGCGGCCCTTGTGGCCGAGCGCGGGGGTGCACCAGGCGTCCGCCGCGCCCACCGCGCGCAGGTGGTCCAGCAGGGTGGGCCAGACCCGGGGGTCCAGGTCGTCGACGGTCGCGTCGACCCGGTGCAGCCGCGCGTCCAGCCAGCCGCCGTCCTGCGCGGCCACCTCCGCCGCGTCGCCGAGCACGATGCGGACCACGTTGGGGTGGGTCTGCGGATCACGGGTGCCCGCGCCGACGCCCACCGCGACCGGGGTGCCCGCCGGTGGCGGGCCCCAGGTGGTGGCGAGGGTGGCCAGCAGGGCGGCGCCCGTCGGCGTACACAGCTCCATCCGGGCGGGGTGCTCGGCCACCGGCGCCTTCGCGGCCGCGACCAGCTCCAGCACCGCGGGCACCGGCACCGGGATCAGCCCGTGCGCCGCGCGCACGGTGCCCGAGCCCAGCGCGATCGGGCCGACGACCCGGACCACGTCGTCGCCCAGCAGGTCCAGGTCGTGCAGCGCCAGCCCGCAGCCCACGATGTCGGCGATCGCGTCGAGCGCGCCCACCTCGTGGAAGTGGATCCGCTCGACCGCGACGCCGTGCACCCGCGCCTCGGCCTCGCCCAGCCGCTGGAAGACCGCGACGGCGAAGGCGGCCACCGCGGGCGGCAGCTCGGCCGCGCCGATGACGGCGAGCACGTCGGACAGGTGCCGCTCGGTCTCCGTCTCCGGGGCCTGGACCTGGGCGTACGTCGCCCGCAGGCCGTGCCGGCGCACCTGGACCGGGTCCACGGTGACCGGCTCCACGCGCAGCGAGGCGAGCCCCTTGCGCACCGCGTCGAGCGACGCGCCCGCGTCCAGCAGCGCCGCGAGCAGCATGTCGCCCGCGCAGCCCTGGCCCGGGTCGATCCACAGCGTCCTCACGCGGCGGCCCTCGCGGTCGCCCGCGCGATCCGGGCGGCGGCGACCCCGGCGCCGAAGCCGTTGTCCACGTTCACCGTGGTGATGCCGGGTGCGCAGGTGTTCACCATGGCCAGCCAGGCGGTGACGCCCTCCAGGTGCCAGCCGTAGCCGACGCTGGTCGGCACCGCGACGATCGGCGTGCCGATCAGGCCGCCGACCACGGACGGCAGCGCCGCCTCCATCCCGGCGACGACCACGACCACGTCGGCCGCCTTGATCCGGTCGAGCTGGTCGAACAGGCGGTGAATTCCCGCCACCCCGACATCGACGATCTGATCGGCGGCGGAGCCGAAGACGGCGATGGTGGTGGCGCACTCGCGCACCACGGGCAGGTCACAGGTGCCCGCGCTGACCACGGCGACCCGGCCGCGGGACGGTCGCGGCGGGCCGAGCACCACCGTCCGTCCGATGTCGTCGATCACCGCGCGCGGCAGGTTGCGGCGGCAGTGCTCGCGCCCCGCGTCGTCGACCCGCGTGGCGAGCACCGGTCCGTCGGGATTGGCCGCATGCAGGCCGCGCAGCGCGCCGACCACCTGTTCAGGCGTCTTGCCGTGTCCGAAGACGACCTCCGCGTCGCCGGTGCGGGCCCGGCGTTCGACGTCCAGCGTCGCATAACCCAGCTTCATCTGATGATTTCCTCGTCTGTTGAGTTTATGCTCAAACCATACATGGCTATGCGTCAGCGAGGGAGATCTGATTCGCATGAACGGAATTCGCACCGAGGAGGAACTCGCCTACCTGCTCGTCCAGGAGATCGCCGAATACGGGCGGACCCTGGTCGCGGCCTCGGGCGGCATCGACTCGACGGTCGTCGCGGCGGCGGCCGTGCGCGCCCTCGGCCCGGACCGCGTCGGGCTGCTCACCGCCGTCTCGGCCTCACTGCCCGGCGACGAGCTGGTCGAGATCCGCCGGATCGCCGCCGAGCTGGGCGTCGTCCACCACACCCCGGCGACCCGCGAGCTCGACCTGCCGGAGTACGCGGCCAACGGCCGGCAGCGCTGCTACTTCTGCAAGAGCACGCTGCTGGAGGCGGCCCGGGAGACGGCGGCGGCGCACGGCTACGCCACGATCGCCACCGGCACCAACGCCACCGACCTGGGCGACCGGTTCCGCCCCGGCATCGCCGCCGCCCGCGAGCGCGGCGCCCGCACCCCGCTGGCCGACCTGGGCGTCACCAAGGACGAGGTGCGCGCCATCGCCCGGCACTGGGGCCTGCGCACCTGGGACAAGCCGGCCGCGGCCTGCCTGTCCAGCCGGATCGCGTACGGCATCACCATCACCCCGGCCCGGCTGGCCCGGGTCGAGCGGGCCGAGGCGGTCCTGCGCCGCCACCTGAACGGTCTGGGCAACCGCGACCTGCGGGTACGCGACCTCGGCGAGTCCGTGCGGGTGGAGGTCGACGCGGACGCCCTGTTCTGGATCGAGCGCGACGTCGAGGTCCGCAACCTGATCCGCGAGTCCGGCTTCGGCGACCTCCCCGTCGAGGTCACCCCCTTCCGCTCCGGCTCCCTCAACGAACTCCCGGTCGCCGCCTGACCGCGCTCCCGGGCGGTCACCTGCAGTTTCCCCGAAACTGCACCCCGGTCGGGGCCGCAGCCTGCAGTTTCGGGGAAACTGCAGGCCCACGCCGCGACCGCTCGCCCGCTCGCCCGCTCGCCACGATCGAAGCTCCCGTCACGCTGCCGGAACAGCGGGGCGGGAGCTTCGCGGAAAGCGGGTCAGGACCAGATGCGGTCGGGGCGGGAGGACGGGCGGAGGGGGCGGGTGGCTTCCCAGAGGCGGCGCCAGGGGGCGCCCTGGGGGCCGGCGGGGCGTTCGATACGGCCGGCGTGGGATTCGCGCAGCGCGCGGTACCAGCCCAGGTCCTCCTCGGCCCAGAGCCGGTGCACGGCGTCGGCGACGCGGACGTTGAAGTCGCGGGCCGGCTCACCCTCCTCGGGCAGCATCGGGCGGCCGTACCGGACGACGAGCGACGGGCGGCCGCGAGTGATCGCCCACTCGCCGCGCGGCATCGCCGCGTACGTGCCGCGCATCGCCACCGGCACCACCGGCACCTTGCGCGACCAGGCCAGGAACGCCGCGCCGATGCGGAACGGCGACATCCAGCCGTCCTGCGACCGGCTCGCCTCGGGGAACAGCAGCAGGCTCCAGCCCCGGTCGAGCAGCTCCGGGGCGAGGCTGGCCTGCTTCTGCTTCGACGAGCCGCCGAAGCGCTCCACCGGGAACGCGTTGAACGCCAGCGTGGTGAGCACCGCGCGCCAGCGGGCGGTGAAGAAGTAGTCGGCGGCGGCGCCGACCGCAACCCGGCCCGCGAAGTGCTTCGGCAGCGTGTTCAGGATCAGCGGGGCGTCCAGGTGGCTGGCATGGTTGGCCGCGAAGATCACCGGCCCGGTCAGCCCGTCCAGGTACTCGGTGCCCTCGACGGTGGGCCGGGTCTGCGCCCACACCAGCGGCTTGAGCACCCCGCGGTGCAGGCCGCGCCGCACGGTGCGGGCGGGCTTGCTGCGCGTCCACGCCGTCGGAAAGGAGAGCCCGGGGCTGGGCTCGCGGTACGGCACGGCCGAGCGCGGCGTACGCGAGCGCCCGCGCCAGTCCCGCCCGGACACCAGCGCCCGAAAGTCGCTCTTGAGGCTCATCGGATCCCCCTCACCGCACGTCGGCCAGCGTGGCCGGCGGCGTGTGCTGGTACGTGATCGACGGGCTGCCGCCCACCGTGTCCTTGGCCATCTCCAGCGCGTCGGCCAGCGTGGACGCGCTGCGGAAGCCCATCCGCGCGGCGGCCTTGCGGTCCGCGCCGACGAAGATGACGTCGCCCAGGTGCTCCATGGCGTGCGCGCCCCAGTACCACATGTAGAGCGGGTGCACGCCGTGGTAGGCGTAGCTGTTGCGGTAGAGGTGCGTGTACCAGGGGTCCTCGGCGAACTGCTTCTCGAACTTCGACTCGATGGCCTGCTGGTCCGTGGTCTGGGTCAGCACCTCCTCGAAGAAGTCGATGTAGCTGGGGTGGTGGATCTGGTGGAAGTCGTTCTGCATCGGGTGGTAGAAGATCGCCACCCCGCCCTGCCGCACGATCGGCTTGTTGCGGTACAGGTTGAAGAAGTAACCCAGACCCAGGCTCATCACCAGGATCGGGTTCATGATCGAGTTCACGTTGTACGGGCACAGGAACGGCAACCCCCACACCCCGATGTCGGCCTGCCCGTCGATCTCGGTGAGCTGCTGCCGGTGCACGTTGGCCAGGGTCAGCGGGTGCACCTCCTTCGGGTCGCCGGCGTGGATGCCGGTCACCCCGAACGGCGCGTCGTTGCGCTGCCAGATCTCACGCCGCAGCTTCAGCGGCGTCATCTCGTTGGCCTTCTTGAACGCCAGCAGCGCCGCCTGGTCGCGCAGGTTCCACTCCCACTCCCGCTTCTGCAGGAACTTCGTCGACTCGGGGAAGTTGTCGCCGTTCAGCGTGGTCTCGATGGTGAAGACCTTGACGTGGTCCTCCACCACCTTCGCCATGCGGTGGTAGGAGTGGTGCATCGCCGAGTTCGGCGGGTCGTTGAACGACGTCGAGTGCCGCAGCGTGTGCACGTTGTGGTGGTGCTTCAGGCTCTTGTACGAGCCCAGCCCGACCGCCACCGACTTCGGCCCGCCGCTCATCGCGGTGAGCGTGATGTTGACGTACACCAGCAGGTCGCTCTCGGCCGCCCGCTTGTTGATCTCGACGTCCTCACCGTGCCGGGTCAGGCCCAGGTGGGTCATGCCGTCCGGGTCCTCGGCGTCGTGGTTGCGCAGGTGCTTGGGGAAGAACGCGCGGAACACCCGGTCCCCCACGGCCCGCTTCAGCTCGGCCGGGGTCATCCGCCGGTGCAGCGCGTTGGCCGCGAGCAGCTCGACGTCGTCGACCCCGGCCGCCGCCGCCAGCTCCAGCACGTGCTCGATGATGCGGCCGCGGATGTCCGGCGGGCGCATCTGCGGCAGCGGCAGCGAGATGTCGTCGAACACGATGGTCAGCTTCATGTCCGGGCGCAGCAGCTCCGGCAGCGGCGGGGTGCCGTGCGGGTGCAGCAGCGCGTGCCGGATGGCCGCGTCCAGGTCGCGGATGCCCGGCAGCGAGTCGGGCGGGTAGATCACGCGCGTGCCCAGCGGGAACTTCTCCAGCCGGAAGCCCTCGCCCTGGTGCACGAGGAGAGAGGGGGTGCGCTCGTCCACTTCGAGTACGAATCCGGGTCTGCTCATCTCGGTCTCCTCAGATCTCGGCCAGGTCGAAGGCGACCTTGACGGTGCCCAGGCGTCCGGCGTCGGCCGCGTGGCCGACCGCCTCCCGCCAGCGGGTCAGGGGGTAGCGGGCGTCCACGAAGCCGTCCAGCGGCGCCCGGCCGACCAGGTCGAGCGCCCGGTCGAAGTCGCCCTGGCGGCCGCCGTCGGCCTCGGGCACCCCGCCGGAGTCGGTCGCGTACGCCCCGACCAGGTGCAGCTCGCGGAACCAGAGCGGGGTCAGGTCCACGCCGGTCGACGGCATCCCGGTGAGCACGACCGTGCCCCCGGCTCGGGTGAGCCGCAGCGCGGTGTCCAGCCCTCCGCCGCCGGTGCACTCGAACGTCACGTCCGCGCCGCCGAGCAGGTACTCCGCGCCCATGACCGGGCTCTCCAGGCTGCCGCCGGTGAGCCGGCGCACGGCCCGCGCGGCACGGCCCGGCTCGATCACCTCGGTCGCGCCGAGCTGCCGGGCCCGCACCTGCTGGTGCCGGTGCTTGGCCACCACGTGGATGCCGCCGACCTCGGTGTACTCCCGCAGCGCCAGGATGGTGAGCAGGCCGACGGTGCCCGCGCCGATCACCACCACGGTCGCCCCGGCGGGCAGCGCCACCCGGCGCACCGCGTGGATGGCGCAGGCCAGCGGCTCGGCCAGCACGGCCAGCTCGTCGCGTACCCCCTCGGGCACGACGTGCAGCTGGCTGCGGTGGGCCACCATCTGCTTGCCCCAGCCGCCGCCGGTGTCGCCGCAGTAGCCGGTCTGCAGGCCGGGCGCGAGCCCGCCCGAGGTGACCGCGATGCAGCGGGACTGGCGGCCCTCGGCGCACGCCGGGCACAGCCGCAGCCCGCGCGCGGCGCAGGACAGCACCGGATCGACCACGACCCGGCTGCCCTTGGGCAGGTCGGGCGCGTCGTCCAGGGTCACCGCGACCACCTCGTGGCCGGGCACGAACGGCGTGGACACCAGTGGCGTCAGGTACGGCGAGGACCGGCCGGTGAGCATGGCCAGGTCGGAGCCGCAGATGCCGGACAGCAGCGGGCGCAGCCGCACCCAGCCCCGCCCCGGCAGGTCCGGCACCGGCAGCTGGGTGAGCTGCAGCGGGGCCAGGTTGCCGACGACCGCGCTGGTGAACCGGGAGCCGAAGCGGGTGCCGGTGACGCCGCGCGCGGTCAGGTACTTGACCGGCGAGTTCTTGTACTGCAGGGCGAGCATCATCGGACACCACCGGGCACTCGGTTGACGGTTTCCACCAGCGTCTCCAGCGCCCCGTGCGTGTTCGCGCCCCACTGCTCGATGTGCCAGTGCTGCTTCTTCGCGTGGCGGTACAGGCGCGGGTCGGGGTTGACCGGGGTAGGGTTGCCGACCAGCTCCAGCAGCGGGCGGTCGGAGTAGCTGTCGCCGTAGGCGTACGAGCGGGACAGGTCCAGCCCGTGCTGCCCGGCGTAGCGGCGCAGCCAGGCCGCGCGCGCCTCGCCGACCAGCGGCGGCGTGTCCAGGTAGCCGGAGATGACGCCGTCTTCGCGTACGTGCAGCCGGCTGGCCTGGATCTCGTCGAACAGCGGGGCCAGCGGCGTCAGGAACAGCGACGCGGTGCCGGTGATCAGGATGGTGCGGTGGCCGGCCGCGCGGTGCGCCCGGATCCGGCGGACCGCCTCCGGCATCGCGCGCAGCAGCAGCGCCTCGCCCATCCGCTCGTCCACCAGGCGGCGCATCGCCGCCTCGGACGCCCCGGCGTAGCGGCGCATGAACTCGCGGATGAAGTCGCTGCGGCTGCGCCGGTCGGTCTTGGCGTAGCCGACCACGGCCCCGGCCAGCGAGAGCAGCTCGCCGGGCCACTGCGCGCGCTCCCGGTCGACCAGCCGCGCCCACAGGTACGTCTCGATGACGTTGGACTTGACGATCGTGCCTTCCAGGTCGAACACCGCCGCGATGCCCTCGCCGGGGACCAGCGGTTTCGGCCCGGCGGCGCGGGGGCGGCGGTTGCCCGCCTGCCGCTGCAGCGCGGTGATCGCCGGGCAGTGCACCTCCCGGATGTAATGCGTCCAGTCGATCACCGAGGTGTCGAAGCCGAACCGCTCCGCGTGCTCCGGCGGCATGGACCGGTGCAGCGCGAGCGTCCGGTCGTCGGTGTAGATGGTCTCCACCGCGCTGTACACGCTGTACAGGTCGGACAGCTTGCGCAGCTGCTCCACCCGGGTCTTCTCGGTGTGCACCTTGGTCATCCAGCCGCGGGTGCGCTGCGACGACGGCAGCCGCATCACCGCGCGCTCGGCGGCCGAGACCAGCCGCTCGCCGTTGCGCAGCAGGCCGTCGAGCTTGCCGGTGCCCACGAACCGGAAGGACGGCACGGTGATGTGCCCCTTGTCCTTGTCCGGCATCGGGTGGCGGCCGAAGTAGTCGCGCAGGTGCTCGTCCATGTCACGGGCGCTCAGCGGGTTCCGGAAGCCGGAGCCGGCGTGGAAGTACGCCGTCTCGCCCGGCGCGACCGGGTTGGCGGTGACCGCGAGCATCGCGTTGACCACGAAGTCGATCGGGATGACGTCGACCGGCGCGTCCGGCACGCCGGGCGGGAACGGCAGGATGCCGCGGCCGTAGGCCAGGATGATCGGGTCGAGCATCTTGTACGACTCGAACCAGCCCGGGAACGGGTGGTGCAGCGCGCTCTGCACGATGGTGGGCCGGAACACCGAGATGCGCATGCCCTTGGTACGGGCGTACTCCTCGGCGACGCGCTCGGCCAGCGCCTTGGTGAACGTGTAGACGTCGGTCCAGCCCAGGCTCTTGGCCCGCTGCCGCCCGGCCTCGACCAGGCGCTTGTCGACCAGCTCCAGCCGGGAGCGCTCCGCCGCGGCGGCGGCCCAGGTCGGCCCGGCCTTGCCGTCGGCGGCCCGGCCCTCGGTGAGCAGGCGGCGCAGCACCTCGGGACGGCGCGACTCGCGCTCCACCTCGGCGCGCGCGGCGTTCGCGGCGGCCAGCTCGGCCCGCCAGTCCACGTCGTGCTCCAGCGGCGCCTCGGCGACCAGGCCGTAGCGGCCGCCGTTGACGTACGCCGTGGACACGTGCACCACGTGCGGCTGCACGGGCAGGCGGGACACGGCGTCGTAGAGGTTCACCACGCCGGTCACGTTGATCCGGAACGCCTCGTCGATGGGCGGGTCGAAGGAGACCGACCCGGCGCAGTGCAGCACCGCGGTCAGGTCGTCCGGCAGGCGCAGGTGCGGCGAGGTCAGGTCGCCGTCGAGCACGGTGACGCGGGTGCGCAGCAGCTCCTCGATGCCGGCCGTGCCGATGCGCTTGCGCAGCGCGCTGAACACCGGCTTGCGGGTGAGGCCCGCCAGGCGGCTCGCGGCCGAGGTGGCGCCGCGGCCCCGGATGAGGACCGTCACCCGCGTGCTCGGGTGGTCGGCGAGCAGGCGCTCCAGCAGCGCCTGCCCGAAGAAGCCCGTGGCGCCGGTGATCAGCACGTGGCCGTTCTCCAGCAGCCAGTCGGGCGTGGGTGCGGTGGACACTGATCCTCCCTAGGGTGCGCTGTCGGCGTGCCGGCCCGGGGCGGCCGGCTGCTGCTGCCGGGACTCCGCGAGGAAGTCCAGGACCCGGGCGACGACCTCCGGGCGGCGGAGGATCCGGCGGTGGCCGTACCCCGTGGTGCCGATGAGCCGCACGTCGGGCAGGGCCCGCTGTAGCGTCAGCGCCTCGGTGTACGGCACCTCCTTGTCCTGGTGGTCGTGGATCAGCAGGGTCACCGGGAGCGTCTCGGGGGCGCGGTCGGCGAACCGGTCGGGCAGCGTGAAGTCGGTCATCGGGCGGCCGAGCCGCCCCTCCAGCCCGGTGCGGAACCGCGCCAGGCAGCGCGGGCCCATGCCGAGGGTGCGGGCGAAGACCGCGACGTGCGGCTCCAGCTCGCTCGGCGCGCCGATGGTGACCAGCCGTTCGGTGGCCAGGCCGTCGGCGACGGCCACGCCGGTGGCGCAGCCGCCGAGCGAGTGCGCGATGACGGCGTACGCCGGTCCGCAGTCCGCGACGACCGCGCCCAGCGCGCCGATGAGGTCGGTGAGCAGGCCCCGCCCCGGGCCGAACGGGCCCGGGTCGGAGTCGCCATGGCCGGGCGCGTCGAGGGCGACGACGCGGAACCCGGAGTCCGCCAGCGGGGCGACGAAGTCGCCCAGGTCGGTGCGCCGGCCACCCCACCCGTGCATCAGGTAGACGGTCCGCGGCCCGGCGCCCCACTCCTCGGCGACGATCCGGCCGGTGGGTCCGGCCACCTCGAAGCGGCGGCCGGGCGGGCATGCCCCGGCCGGGTGCTTACGCGGGATCGCGCACCAGATGCGCTCGGCGAGCCGACCGCCCACCGCCGGTGCCGTCCGCTCCAGGACGGCGAACAGCGAGCGGATCGCGACCAGCTGCACCGCCTGGGCGGGCGTGGCCTTGCTGACGGGACTGACTGCCATGGCAACTCCTGCGGGTTACGCGCCGGCTCAGCCGGCGGTGGCGCCGGCGGCGGCGAAGACGAGGCTCACGTTGTGGCCGCCGAAGGCGAACGAGTTGGACAGGGCAGCGCCGACCGGTCCGATCCGAGTCTTCACGACGTGGTCCACATCGCACAGTGGGTCGGGTTCCTCGAGGTTGGCGGTGGCGGGCATCATGCCGCGCTCGACGGCGAGCACGGTGGCGATCGATTCGATGGCCCCCGCGGCGCCGAGCAGGTGCCCGGTGACGCCCTTGGTCGAGCTGACCGCGGGCGAGTCGCCGAAGGCCGCGCGGATCGCCGTCGACTCGACCTGGTCGCCGAGCTTCGTCGAGGTGCCGTGCGCGTTGACGTACTTCACGTCGCCGGGCGCGAGGCCCGCGCTGCGCAGCGCCTTGCGCATGGCCTGGGCGGCGGCCTCGCCGTCCGGCCGGGGCATGGTCGGGTGGTACGCGTCGGTGGTGGCGCCCCAGCCGATCAGGTCGGCGTAGCGGCGCGCGCCGCGCGCCTGGGCGAACTCGGCGCTCTCCACCACCAGGATGCCCGCGCCCTCGCCCAGCACGAAGCCGTTGCGGCGCGCGTCGAAGGGCCGGCTGGCGTGGGCCGGGTCGGCCCAGCCCGCGGCGAGCGCCCGCGCGTTGCCGAACGCGGCCACGCCGGTGCCGCCGAACGGCGCCTCGGACCCGCCGCAGATCACCACGTCGCACTCGTCGTCGCGGATGAGGCGTAGCGCCTCGGCGATGGCGTGCGCACCGGCGGCGCAGGCGGTGGAGATGCTGGAGCTGAAGCCGCGGATGCCGTACTTGATGCCGATCCGGGCGGAGGCCATGTTGGGCAGGAAGCCGGGGTAGAGCAGCGGGCTCACCGCGTTGCCGCCGCGCGCCTGCCAGCCGAAGGACTGCTGCTCGTAGGTGGACATGCCGCCGACGCCGGTCGAGACGACCACGCCCACCCGGTACGGGTCGACGTCGGTGCCGATCTCGATCTTGGCGTCGCGGATGGCGTCGTCGGCCGCGGCCAGCGCCATCAGCAGGAAGCGGTCGACGACCCGGGCGGCCAGCGGCGGCAGCACCTCGATCGCCTCGATGGGCGGGGCGATCGCGGCGGCGTCGACGGCGCCGAAGGTCGGGTGCCCCTCAGGCGGGTTGACGATGCCCGAGCGGCCGACGCACAGCGCGTCGAAGAACTGGTCGAGGTCGCGGCCGACGGGCGTGAACACGCCCATGCCGGTGATCGTTGCGGTTCGTGCGGCTGAAGCGGGCATCGCTCTCAGGTCTCCTCGTCACTTGAGGGCGGCCCGGCCGGTCCGGCCGGCCGGGCCGTGCACTTGGGGAGGGAAGGTGCCGGTCAGGCGTTCGCGCCCACGGCGGTGCGGACAGCGACCTCGCCCGCGATCTGGTCGATGGTGAGCCCGGTGAACCCGGACATCTCCTCCTCGGTGAACTTCGAGCCGTAGGTGTCCTCCAGCAGGATCGCCAGCTCGGCGATCGCCAGGGACTCCAGGTCCAGGCCCTCCGGGCCCAGCACGGTGTCGCCGGTCACGTCGCTCACGTCGTAGTTCATCTGGGCCAGGCCGTCGATGACGGTCTTGCGGACCTCAGCGATCATCGTGATCACTCCTTCTGTTGGCGGTGTGCTTCTCGGTGGGATGGGCTGGCTCAGGTCGGCTCGGAGACGAGCGACCGCGAGTCGTGGGCCGTGAGGACCTCCGACACCACCCGCTGTCCGGAGCGGATGGCGCCTTCCATGAGCCCGAAGTACTCGGTGCTGGTCTCGGTGCCGGCCCAGTGCACGCGTCCGGAGGCGGTGGTGAGCCGGGGCCCGTGCCGCATCCAGTCGCCGGGGCCGAACAGCGCCGCGTAGCAGCCGACGCTGTACGGGTCGTTCAGCCAGTCGGTGATGTGGCACTCGACCGGCTCCCCCAGGAAGGGGAAGACGTGCTTCGCCTGCGCGATCGCCGCCGCGCGCTGCTCGTCCGCCGAGAGGGCGGAGAAGCGGTGCGCCTCGGCGCCGGTGACGAAGCCGGTGAGCACGCCGGGGGAGCCCCCGGCGGGCGTGTCGTCCACGGTGGACAGCAGCGGCCCGTCCGCGCTGATGGACCAGCCGGACAGCCCGTGCTCGCGCCACGCGGGCGTCGGGTAGACGAGCTGGATCTTCAGCGCCGAGCCGCGCGCGGTGTGCGAACTGGTCCGGGTGTGCGGCAGGCGCGGGGTGAACGCGATCCGGTCGGCCAGCTCCGGCGGGATCGCCACGATCACGGCGTCGGCGCGGTGTACGCCGCTCGCCGAGTGCACGACGACGCCGTTGTCGTCCTGGTGGATCGCGGTGACCGGGTCGTCGAGCCGGACCGGGTGCGGCAGCTGGGCGGCCAGCCGCTCGCTGATCTGGTGCGCCCCGCCGTCGACGCGGGACTCCTGCGCGCCGCCCTCGAACGCGTTCAGGTAGCGCAGACCGCCGCCGGAACGCAGGTAGAAGGCCATGTGCAGGACCGAGACGGCGGCCGGGTCGGCGGCCATCATCTCGCCGAGGAACAGCGGCAGGAAGGTCGCCGCGTCCGGGTGGTCGATCTGCTCGGCGGCCCACTTGTCGACGGTGAGCCGGTCGAGCACGTCCGCGCCCGGGGTGCGCCACGGCTCGTCGACGTCGACCAGCCGGGTCACCTCGTCCAGGGCGTCGAACATGCCGCCCAGGGCGATGGCGTTCAGCGGCGGGAAGCGGCCGTCCACGGTGCGCAGGCCGCCGCCGATGTCGAACCGGCTCGCCCCCACCATGTCGGTCGACATGGTGCGCAGGCCCAGCCCGGTCAGCATCGAGATCAGCTCGGTGTGGCGTACGCCCAGGTAGGCAGCCCCCGCGTCGACCCACCGGCCGGGTGCGACCTCGATGCCGTGGGTGCGCCCGCCGACCCGGTCCCGCGCCTCGAGGACGGTGACGTCCACGCCGGCGGCGGACAGGCCGGTGGCCGCGGTCAGGCCGGCCAGGCCGGCGCCGACGACGATGACGTTCATACCGCCACGACCGCGAGCTTCTCGGACAGGCTGCCGGGCGTCGGTGCGGCCATGAAGTCGTCGAACGTCAGCTCGGTGCCGGTCCGCCGGGCCACGGCGCTCAGGATGCGCGTCGCGGTCAGGGAGTCGCCACCCAGCTGGAAGAAGTCCGAGTCGACGTCGATGTCGTTGGTCTCCAGGATCCGGCGGAAGATGTCGACGATGTCGTGCGCGTTCATCAGTGACCTCCGAGGTCGGTCGCGGTCGTGCTGGCGAGTGCGGTCGTGTAGCGGCTGTGCGAGCTGCGGCGGTCGACCTTGCCGCTGGCGGTGTGGACGAGCTCGGGGACGGCGATGATGCGGCCCGGCACCAGGTGTCCGGGCACCCGCGCGGCCAAATCGGCGCGCACCCCCGCGACGAAGTCAGCGCTGTCGGCGGTCTCCGTACGCGGGACGATGTAGGCGACCAGGGTGGTCCGGCCGAGCGTGGTCACGCCCAGCACCGCCGCGGCGGCGACGCCCGGGCATCTGGTCAGCTGCGCCTCGACCTCGGTCGGGTTGACCCGGATGCCGCGCACCTTGACCTCGTCGTCCAGGCGCCCGGCGTGGACCAGCGCGCCGTCGTCGCGGGCACGGACCCGGTCGCCGGTGCGGAAGAAGCGGCCGGAGGCCGGGCCGAGGTCGAGCCGGACGAACTTGACCAGCGTCGCGTCCGCCATGCCCCGGTAGCCGGTGGCGATGGCGGGCCCGCCGATGAGCAGCTCGCCCTCGTCGGTGACGTGCTCGACCACGTGCGGCAGCCGGTGGCCGATGGGCACGGCCGGATCCTGCGGGTCGGTGGCGGCGGCCAGCGGCCCGTGCAGGTCGATGGCGTGCGTGATGAGCGTGGTCTCGGTGCAGCCGTAGGTGTTGACCAGGCGGAGGTGCCCGGTGCGCAGGTCCTTCCAGTCGGCCAGCCGCGCCGGGCTCACCGCCTCGCCCCCGATGATCACGGTGCGCACCGACGCCGGCAGCTCGGCCTCGTCCTCACCGAGGTGCAGGACCAGCTCGTGCCAGTACGCCGTGGGCAGGTCGACGACGCTGATCCGCTGCCGCTCCAGCATCCGCAGGAAGCGGTGGAAGGAGCCGGAGTGCGCGTCGGGGTCGAAGACCAGGGTGGCACCGGTGGTCAGCGCGGGCAGGATCTCCTCGAAGGCGGTGTCCCAGTTCAGCGAGGCGAACTGGAGCACCCGGTCCTCCGGGGACAGGTCGAAGAGGTTGCGCAGCGAGGCCACCGTGGCGGTGATCGCGGTGCGCGGCGTGGTCACCGGCTTCGGCATCCCGGTGGAGCCGGAGGTGAACAGCAGGTAGGCCGGCTCTTCGGGACCGTCCGGCAGCCGCGGCGGCTCGGCGGCCGACGGCTCGTGCCGGATGTCGAGCACCTCGACGCCCGGCGGCACCGGCGGCGCGAGCTGCCCGTCCGCGGTGACCAGCACGGTGCTCGACCGCGCCGCGGCGAGCATCTCCAGCTGGCGCGCGACCGGGAAGCCCGGGTCGAGCGGGCAGTAGGTGCCCCCGGCGAGCAGCGTGCCCAGCAGGCCGACCATGGTGGCCGGCGCGTGCGTGGCCAGCACGCAGACAACGCCCGGGTACGGGCCGAGCAGCTCGGCGACCGCGTTGGCGCGACGGCTCAGCT
The DNA here is from genome assembly GCF_018326265.1 of Catellatospora sp. IY07-71. Classification (GTDB taxonomy): domain Bacteria; phylum Actinomycetota; class Actinomycetes; order Mycobacteriales; family Micromonosporaceae; genus Catellatospora. The sequence continues at coordinate 1,685,123 of NZ_AP023360.1, read as the reverse complement.
CGGCATAGGACAGTTCCCCATCCGGTGAGGCGATCGCCACCCGGTCCGGGTAACGGGCCGCGACCCGCTGGAACGTCTCGATGAGATCGGGGACCGCGGGTGGCGGCTGGTGCCCGCGGGCAGCCCTGCCCCTGTTGCGTTGTACCAGCATCACATCCTCCAGCAGGTTCATGACCAGCGCGGACGCTGATTCATCGTCGGACGAGTTCCTCGCTTGTTGAAATCCTTGGACTGATGCAGTTAAAGCCACGACCGTGTGCCGCGTCAAGTCATCAGGCATTGACATCTTGTGGACGGAGAGGGAAAGTCATCAAAGAAGGAAGTCAACACATGTCGAAAACTCGAAATGGGGGGCGACCGGCCGACGCCTCGGCTTCCTCCACCCCTACGCGACGCACCCGAAAGGACCAAGATGGATCCGAAGGACGAATACGACGTGATCGTCGTCGGCTCGGGTCTGGCCGGATCGATGACGTCGGCCTGCCTGTCCCGCAACGGCGCACGGGTGCTGCTCGTCGACGCCGGCTCGCACCCGCGCATGTCGATCGGCGAGTCCACCATCCCGGCGACGTCGATGATGATGCGCCTCGTCGCCGAGCGCTACAACGTGCCGGAGATCAAGTATCTGGCCACCTTCGAGGGCGCCTACTCGAAGGTCACCACCCAGGTCGGGGTCAAGCGCAACTTCGGCTTCGTCTACCACCGGCCGGGTGAGCGACAGGTCCCGCGCGAGACCCACATGTTCCCCATCCCGAAGATCACGCACACGGAGAACCACTTCTTCCGGCAGGACGTCGACAACTGGATGGTCCTGGTCGCCGTGAAGTACGGCACCAAGGTCGTGCAGCAGACCCGGGTGACCGACTTCGACTTCGACGAGAACGGCGTCACCGCCACGTTCCACACCGGCAAGCAGGTGCACGCGCAGTACGTGGTCGACGCCTCCGGCTACCGGTCGGTGCTCGCCGAGAAGTTCGGCCTGCGTGAGGAGCCGACCCGGTTCCGCCACCACAGCCGCACCCTGTTCACGCACATGGTGGGCGTGAAGCCCTACGACGAGCTGGCGCCCAAGAGCCGCTACCACCACCCGAGCCCGTGGCACGAGGGCACCCTGCACCACATCTTCCCCGGCGGCTGGATGTGGGGCATCGCCTTCGACAACCACCACCGCGCGACGAACCCGCTGTACAGCGTGGGCCTGCAGCTGGACCCGCGGCAGCACCCGAAGCCGGACTGCACCCCGGAGGAGGAGTTCCGCCGCTTCATCGCGCAGTACCCGGACATCGCGCCCCAGTTCGCGAACGCCAAGGCGGTCCGCGACTGGACCAGCACGGACCGGCTGCAGTACTCGTCGAAGCAGACCGTCGGCTACCGGTGGTGCCTGACCTCGCACGCGGCCGGCTTCATCGACCCGCTGTTCTCGCGCGGCCTGTCCAACACCATGGAGACGATGAACGCGCTGGTCCACCGGATCCTGTCCGCGATCCAGGACGGGGACTGGTCGGTCGAGCGCTTCCAGCACATGCAGGACCTGGAGCAGGGCCTGCTCGACTTCAACGACGACCTGTGCGCCAACGCGTACATCTCCTTCCGGCACTTCAAGCTCTGGGACGCCTGGTTCCGGATGTGGTCGCTGGGCCAGATCATCGCCACCTTCGAGATCAACCGGGCGTACGCCAAGTACGTCGACACCCGCGACGAGTCGGTGCTCAAGCCGATCGAGGCGCCCTGGTGGCGGGGCCGCGTGGTCACCGAGGGGCAGCCGTACGAGAATGCGCTGCGCCTGCTGCAGGACGTCAACGAGGTCATGAAGGCGGTCGACCGCGGCGAGATCGACCCCGAGGCGGCCGCCGACGACCTGCTGCGCCGCATCCGCACCGCCGACTTCGTGCCGCCGGCCTTCGGGCTCGGCGACCCGGACAACCAGTGGACCGACGCCTCGACGATCGGCGTGCTCAAGACGCTGCGCTGGGCCAAGAAGAAGGCTCCGGCCGACATCGGGCAGCTCACCTACGAGGGTCTGACCCTGTTCATGAAGAAGCGGTTCGACAAGGGCGAGTTCGAGTTCGGCGAGGAGCTCAAGCACGCGCTCGCCCCGACGGTCTTCGGCCGCCGCTTCCGCGTCCCGACGCCGAAGTGACCCACCCCTCACCGAAAGGAGATCCAGTGTCCGACAAGGGAAAGTCCCAGGAAAACGTCTACGACGTCGCGATTCTCGGCTCCGGGTTCGCCGGGTCGATGCTCGCGGTGATCCTCGCCCGGCAGGGCGCGAAGGTCATGATCGTCGACACCAAGGCGCACCCGAAGTTCGCCATCGGCGAGTCCACCATCCCGAACATGCTGGTCTCGCTGCGCACCATGGCCATCCGGTACGACGTGCCCGAGCTGCTCGCGCTGTCCACCTTCTCCGGCTGCCAGGACATCATCTCGCCCTGGCACGGCGTGAAGAACCACTTCGGCTTCCTCCAGCACCAGGAGGGCAAGCCGCAGGACCCGGGCCAGCTGACGATGTTCAACTTCCCGAAGCTGCTGCACGAGACCTCGCACATGTACCGGCAGGACACCGACGCCTACCTGTACTACGCGGCCGTCAAGTACGGCGCCGACGCGAACACGAACTTCCACGTGGTCGACGTCGACTTCGACGACGACGGCGCGACCGTCACCTCCAGCCGGGGCGAGACCGTGCGCTGCCGGTACGTGGTCGACGCGAGCGGCTACCGCTCGCCGCTGGCGGACAAGTTCAGCCTGCGCGAGGAGCCGTGCCGGTTCAAGCACCACTCGCGGGCGATCTGGAACCACTTCGTCGACATGCCCAACACCGACGCCGTGTTCGCCCGGGACAAGAAGGACACCCCGCCGGTCCCGTGGTACGAGGGCACGGTGCACCACCTGTTCGAGCGCGGCTGGCTGTGGGTCATCGCGTTCGACAACGACAAGTCCTCGAAGAACCCGCTGTGCAGCGTCGGCCTGACGCTGGACGAGCGGCGGTGGCCGAAGCAGGAGGGGATGACCGCCGAGGAGGACTTCTACTACCACATCAACAAGTTCCCGGACATCGCGCGCCAGATGGAGGGCGCCAAGCCGGTCCGCGAGTGGGTGGCCACCGACCGCCTGCAGTACTCGTCCCGGCAGACCGTCGGCGACCGCTGGGTGCTGCTGGCCCACGCGGCCGCGTTCATCGACCCGCTGTTCTCCCGGGGCCTGTCGAACACCTGCGAGACCATCAACGTGCTGGCCTGGCGCATCCTCGCCGGCATCAAGGACGGCGACTTCTCGGCCGAGCGCTTCCGCGAGGTCGAGCGGCGCCAGCAGGCCCTGTTCGACGGCAACGACAAGCTGGTCAACGCCGCGTACATCTCGTTCGAGCACTACGACCTGTGGACCGCGGTGTTCCGCACCTGGGCCTGGGGCTCCAACGCCGGCGCCTTCCGCGCCCACGAGGCCTTCCGCAAGTGGCGCAAGTCCGGCGACGAGGCGGACCTGCTGGAGCTGGAGGACGTCAAGAACCCCGGCCTGCACTGGTCGGACCACGAGGGCTACAACGAGCTGTTCGACGCCATGGTCAAGCACTGCGACGACTTCGAGGCCGGCACCATCAGCGGCCCGCAGGCCGCCGACGCCCTCTACAAGCACCTGCACGAGGCCAAGTACGTGCCGAAGCACTTCGGCTGGGACGACCGCAACCTGCGGTTCATCAACCCGACGCCGATCAAGCTCGCCAAGACCATGTGGTGGGCCGCGACCGAGGCCCCACCGGAGGTGCGCCGGATCATGCTCGGCTTCGTTCGGGAGGCGACCAAGGAATTCATCATGGGCCGCAGGATCTTCTGACCCGCGACCATCGGAGGGATACCGACATGGATCGATTCGATGAGTCGTTCGACCAGCGGCAGGACGGCGACTACGACGTGGCCGTCGTCGGCCGGCACCTGGCGGGCGGGTGGCTGGCGGCCATCCTCGCCCGCCACGGTGCGCGGGTGCTGCTGGTGGACGGCCCGCAGACGCCCGGCACGCGGCCCGGTGAGACGACGGTGCCCTACACCACCGCCGTGCTCGAGCTGCTGGCCGAGCGGTTCGACGTGCCCGAGATCGGAGCGTTCGCCCACTTCGTCGACCTGCCCCCCGCGGTACGGGCGGCCAGTGGCGTCAAGCGCTCCCTGTCCTTCCTGCACCACCAGGCGGGCCGGGTGCACGACCCGAAGCACACCGTGCAGTTCAACGTGCCCGGCGAGCACAACGAGTGCCACGTCTACCGTCCCGTGGTGGACGAGCACGCGTGCGACCTCGCGGCCCGCCGCGGGGCCCACCTCATCACCGCCGCGACCGTCACGGCCGCGGAGCCCACGCCGGACCGGGTGCGGCTGACCCTGTCCAACGGCACCCAGGTCAGCGTCCGCTACCTGGTCGACGCCTCCGGCACCGCGCTGACCGGCGACGCCGGTGACGACACGGACCTGGCGCTGCGCTCGCGCGTGCTCACCACGTACATGACGGGCGTGGAGGATCTGGGCGAGGTGGCCCGGCTGAGCTCGTACCGGCAGGCCACGCCGTGGTCGGCGGGCACGGTGCACCACCTGTTCCCGGGCGGCTGGGTGCAGGTGGTCACGTTCGCCAACCACCCGGAGGGCATCAACCCGGTGTGCGCGGTGACGCTGAGCGTGGACCGGGACAGCGCGGCGGTGCTGCCGAACGAGTCGGAGGAGCTGTTCCGGACGGTCGTCGCCCGCTACCCGACCATGGCCGCGCAGTTCCGGCGGGCGGTGGCCAGCCGGCCGTGGACCGCGGCCAACACGTCCCGGCGGCCGCTGCACGCCACGTACGGCCCGCGGTGGATCGCCGTGGACCGGGCCGTCGGGGTGGTCGAGGACTTCCTGTCCTCGGACATCTCGGTGGCGGCCGAGGTCGTGCACGCCACGGCCGCGGCCCTGCTGCGGGTGCTCGACGGCGCCGAGCCGGCCGAGGACGCGCTGGCCGGGGTGGCCCGGTTCCAGCACAAACTGCTCGCGTACAACGACCGGATGCTCGCGTCCGCGCGGATCGCCGGCGCGGACTTCGCGTCGTTCAACGCGTTCAGCCGGGTCTGGCTGCTGTGGCAGATCCTCGCGCACCTCTCGCTGAAGCGCGCCTGCGCCGACGCGGAGACCGAGGGGTCCTGGTCCCCCGTCGAGCGGTTCGGCGACGGGGCGCTGTGGTTCCGTACGCCGGACGGGCTGGTGCCGTTGCTGGCCTGGTTCTTCGCGCAGTACGAGGACGTGCGGCGCGGCGTGCGCACCCCGGCCGGGGCGGCGCAGGCCATCTTCCGGCGGCTCGCCCGGTCGCGGTTCGTGCCGCCGCTCTACCGGTTCGCCGCGCCGTCGGCGCGCTACTACAAGTTCACCTCGACCCGCCGCATCGCGATGCTGCTGTGGGTCATGACCGTCGCCCCGAAGGACTTCCAGCGCCTGCTGCGCCGGGAGAACGTGACGGGCAGACGGCGGCCGCCCGCGGTCGCTCCGGCGGCCGAGCGGGTCGCCGCGGCGGCGGAACGCCGCTGACCGAGATACGCGAAAGGCCCCGCGGTCACCCGCGGGGCCTTTCCCAGTGCACTACTTCAGCGGAACCCGCCGGATCAGAAGACCCGGTCGAAGATCTGCCAGTCGGTGTCGATGACCTTGCCCGCACCGTCGATCCAGCCGGCCTTGCCGTTGGTCGTGTAGAGCCGGACGGTGCCGTCCGACTTCACGCCCATCAGGTCGATCATGTCGTCACCGTTCCAGTCGCCGGGCGACATGAACGTGGTGAACATCTGCCAGCCGGAGCCGATCTGCGTGCCGGACGGGTTCTGCCAGCCGCCGGCGCCGTTGCTGTTGTACATGTACAGCCGGCCGTCGGGCTTGCGGCCCAGCAGGGTCTGGAAGCCGTCGCCCTGCCACGAGCCCGGGGTGAGGATGGTGTTGAACATGCCCCAGCCGGTGCCGATCTTGGTGCCGGACGGGTTCTTCCAGCCGCCCATGCCGTCACTGGTGTAGATCCACAGCTCACCGTTGGGCTTGCGGCCCATCAGGTTGGGCATGCCGTCGCCCATCCAGTTGTTGGTGACCATGATGTCGTTGAACATGTTCCAGCCGGAACCGATCTTGATGCGCGGGTAGAACGGCGCGTTGTTGGCGTCCGTCGCATCCTCGTCGATCTTGTACTGCCACAGGCCGCCGTTGGCGTCCCGCGCGATGATCGACGGCTTCTTGTCGTTGTTCCAGCTGGTCACCCGCATGAGCTTGGTGTAGATGTTCCAGCCGCCACCGAACGAGCCGAAGTCGTACCCGCTGATGCCGCCGAAACCGTCCGTGCCCAGGCCCGAACCGCTGACCATGACCACCCGGCCGGAGGCCGCGCAGGCCCAACCGGTCGTCTTGCAGCGGACCAGGAAGTCGCTGTGGCCGTCGCCGGTCCAGTCGAGGTTCACCAGGCCGTTGCGCGTGATGTCAGCCTTGATGTCGTTGGAGTAGCTGCTCACCCGGGCGTAGACGCCGTAGGTGCTGGCGCACGGGTCGTAGCCCCACGACGTGACGCCGATCTGCTTGCCGTCCACGAAGATCGGGCCGCCCGAGTCACCGTGGCAGGTGTCGACGCCGTTCTCCGGGGTCGACGCGTTCGGCGAGCCCGCGCACATCATCGCGGTCGTGTTGAAGATCGACCCGTAGGTGGCGGTGCAGTCCGAGTTCTGCTGGACCGGGACCTCGGCGGCGTGCAGGACGCCGGCCGGGGTGTCACCGTCGGGGTCGGTGGTGCCGAAGCCGACGATGGTCGCCATGGTGCCGTCGGCCGGAGCCGCCGCACCCTGGTCGGCCAGCGTGACCGGCGTGTACGCGCTGTTCAGCGGGTCCTTCAGCGTCAGCACGGACACGTCGTGCAGCGGCGGCGGCGGGGTCGCGTGGGCGACCCACGCGTCGTACTGCGCCTTGTAGTTGTAGCGCTGGTCGGTCCAGGTGCTGCCGACGCGCGCCACCTGACCCGTGCTCCAGCTGACACCCTCACGGGCGTCGGCGACACCGGCGATGACGAACGTGGTGCCGAAGGGCAGGTCCACGTTGCAGTGCGCCGCGGTCAGCACCTTGGTGGAGCTGAGCACGGTGCCGGTGCAGGTGCTGTAGTACCACCCGGCGTTGCCGTCCTCGTCCCACGCGACGAAGTAGGACCGGACCGCGACCACGCCAGGGTGGTCCGCCGGGTCGGCCGGCTCGCCGCCGCCGATGATGCGCGAGTCGCCGGTCTTGATGGTGGCACGGCCGCTGAAGGCCGCTCCGTTGGTACCGGCCACGGGCATCGGCGCGGTGGCCTTCTGCGCCCCGGACGGAATCCTGCTGTGCTCGAGGGCGATGTCCTTGGCGTTGGCCGGCAGCGGCGGCAGGCCGTCGGGCGCCGCGCTGGCGACACCCGTGGGCAGCAGGAAGGCCGCCCCGCCCAGCACCAGGCCGGTGAGCGCGCCGGCTACCCGGCGGCCCTTCGACCAGCGAGGGTTGTCCTCGTTTGACACTGACTTCTCCCGTCGTCCCCAGGTTTTTTCGCGCGGCCGGACGTCGGCCGCGGCCTCGGTAGCGGTCGAGTAGTTGGACGATGATCGATAACAGCAAGAGGGGTGGGATACCGCTGCTTGGTGAATCGACTGAATCCCCGTGTCCGGCCTACGGGCCGGGTTCTCTTCTGCGATCGCAGCCATGAGGTCATGAGCTGCATCCGAGTGCTCGCACACCCTAACAAGATCGGTCAACCCAGGGAACCGGCCTTGTGACCCCGATTCCCCACACTTGTCAGACGAAAGCGTTGCGAAGAAACAAAAGTCCAGTATGCGAGGGTGCACCCGCCACCCGAATCCGCAGGTTGAGCCGTCCGGCCGAGGGACGGCCCAACCGAAAGTCGAACCGGTGTCGCACCGACCGCCGTCAGCGTCGCGCCGGCAGTCGCGGCGCCGCGCCGGACGCTGCGGGGCCGGCGAGACCGGCGAGGCCGTGCCTGAGTCGGAGTGCGGTGCGCATCGTTCTCCTCAGGGTCAGCGCATCCGCGCGACAGCGGGGGCGCTCGGACGAGTGGTGACGGCGGGGGGCCGGGGCAGCGCCGGGGCCGGGGCAGCGCCGCTCGCCACCGGCCTGCGGACGATGGTGTTCAACCAGGTCGGCTGGCTCACCGACACGTCCTGGCGCAGGTCGCCCGCCTGGCCGGCGGTCAGGAAGTAGTACGGGTCCTCGTGGCCCACGACCTTGGTCGTACCGCCCACGATCGCGGGCCCGCTCATGAACGGCGAGATGTCGGTGCTCTGCAGCGCGACCGACCACGCCACGGGCGACCCGGTGCACGCGCCGGTGACCTGGAACGTGCCGCGGGCGAACCCGTACTCCTGGAACTGCGCCAGATAACCGTCGATCTTGAAGGTGCCGGGCGCGGGGCAGGTGAAACTACCGCGGACGGTCGCCGTGTACCGCGGCACGCGCTGCTTCGAGACCGCGCGAGTGGGCATCCACGCGGCCAGGGACACGGCCGGGTTCGCCGTCACCTTCGGCGTGACCAGCACGGGCAGCGCCGGCATGTCGTCGATGCCGACCAGGATCCGCCCGCGATCGGCCTTGGACGCGTCACAGCTCTGTGCGAAGGTCGCGTTGAGGCGCTGCAGCACGCCGTCGGTCACGACCAGCTCGTGGATGGTGAAGGAGCCGCCGCTGCTGCCGCAGCCACGCCCGTTGCCCCCGAGCTGGATACCCGGGCTCGCACCGTTGAACGGGTATTCCAGGGCGCCGGAGTAGGTGCCCACGGCGAGGGTCTGGCCGGACGGCGCGGCGAGATCGAGCGTGAACCAGTCGGGCCCGTCGGGCGAACTCTGCACGCTGTGCGGCACCTCGCTCCAGCCCTGCAGGTCGACGTGGATCCGCTGACCGCTCCACGTGACCTTGAGCGTGGTCCCGGCGGTCGTGCTGGTGTAGGCGTAGGACTCGCCCCCGGCGATGTAGTCGTTGCCGGAGAAGGTGAAGCGCACGACGGGCTCGTCCGCCGCGCTGGCGGACCCGGCGGGCACGACGGCCATGGCGGCGACGGCGGCGAGGCCGGCGAGGCCGCGCTTGAGCAGTGTGTACATGATGCTCCCCGTTTGTTTGAGGTTGCTGGGGGTCACCGGCCGCTCGGGCGCTGGCGCGGGTGCCGGCCGGCGAAAGGGATGAGGCTCGGACCTAGGCTGCCGTCAGTGACGGCGGATGGGCTTGCGGACGAGCAGGTGTGATCCGGTGACGGCACCGGCCGGGCGCGCCTCGGCGGCCACGGGGCCGTCCTGTGCCGCCGCCGACCCGGTGTTCATGCTCTGCGGCTGGCCGACAGTTGCCCAGTACTGCATGTCGAGGAACCGGTCCTCGCCGCCCAGCAGGTAGTAGGCGTCCGTGGTCGGGAAGACCTCGATCGTCACCGAGGCGCTCCCGCTGCGGAACGGCACGCCGGAGGTGCTCACCACGTGTGCGGTGAAGGGCTCGGGCGACCCGGTGCAGGGGCCGGTGCCGGTGTAGCTCCCCGACGCCGAGCTGTCCTGCACGATCGCGCCGCGGTAGGTGAACGTCCCGCCGCCGGAACAGGTGACCGTGCCGGTCACGACGGCCCGGCGCTGCGGCACCCGCATCTTCAGCACGGAGCGCGTGGGCAGCCAGGTCTGCAGCGCCACCGCCTCGTTCACCTCCGGCACCGGGCGGTCGGCCGTCAACGGCGGCATGTCGTCGATGCCGACGAGCAGCCGGCCCCGGACCACCTCCGTGTGCATCTCGCAGTGCTGCTCGAAGGTGGCGTCGAGCTTCTTGACCGCCCCGTCCACCACCGTCAGCTGGTGGACGGTGAAGCTGCCGATGAGCTGCCAGCAGCCACGGCCGTTGCCCGACAGCTCCATCGTCGGGTTCGCCGTCCCCGAGCCCCACCGATAGGCGTCCTGGTATGTCCCGACGGCCAACTGCTCGCCCGAGGGGGCCGCGAGCGTGAGGTGGAAGTTGTCCGTCGTGACGCCGGACTGCGGCTTGTGCCAAACCTCGCTGGGGCCGTAGACGCTGACGAAGATCCGGCCGCCGTTGTCGTTGAGGTAGACACCCATGTTCATGCCGGCGGTCGTGCTGGTGAACGCGTAGGCGCTGTTGTAGGCGACGTGATCGTCGCCGGAGAAGGTGAGCCGGGCGACGGGCGCGTCGTCGGCGTGCGCCGGGGTGACCGGTGCCACAGCCATCGCGGCCAGGACAGCGAGCCCGGCCAGGCCGCGCTGGAACGTGATGCGCATCGTTCTCCCCCGTCGGAGAAGTCGAGAAGCCCGAATAGACGCGATCATGCGCGTGGGCCGCGCCAGCCTAAGGCCCGCACGTTGACCGGACAATCAGCCGGCAGACGGGTGCCGACCGTCCCAACGTACGACGCCGGGCCGGATCCGCGCGTCACGCGGATCCGGCCCGGCGTGCAGTTTCCGGGAGACTGCAGGATCTCGGCCGCTCTTTCGTGCAGTTTCCCGGAAACTGCACACAGGTTCGTCAGGCCTTCGGCGCTGCCGTGCAGCAGTTCATGCCGTTCGGGTACGGCCGGGGCTCGACCTCGGGGCACTCGGCTGCCGGACACCGCTGGGGCGCACCGCATCGAGCGGCCCGCCGGTGACGCTTGTGCCGGTGGACGGCGCGACCTCGCCGTTGAGGCGCACCGGCGTGCCGAGTACCACCGGCTGGGCGATGACCAACTGCGGCGCGCGTTCGAAGAAGTAGTACGTGTACGCGTCCGCGATCAGCCTGACGTGGATCCGTGCCGCCCCGGCCTCGAACGTCCCGGTGCCCTCGACGTTGAACGTCCCACTCCACGGCTGCGGCGTCCCGGTGCACTGGCCCGTCAGCTGGACCGAGCTGGAGACCCCTGCGGGCTCCTGCGGCTGGATCAGCGCGATGTTCATCGTGTACCCCCCGCCGGGGCAGGTCAGCGTGCCCCTGCCGACGGCCTTGACCCGGGGGACCCGGACCTTGCTCAGGGAGCGGGCGGGGATCCACTGGATCAGCTCGACGTTCTGCTCCACCGTGACCGCCGCCGCCTCCGCGATCGGCCTGGGCAGCGCGGTCAGGTCCGGCACGCCGAACAGCACCCGGCCCCGGGTCGGCACCGTCACCTGGCAGTTCTGCTCGAACGTCAGGTTGATCCTGGTCACGGTGGTTCCGACAAGTTCCAGCTCGTGGATGGTGAAACTGCCGTACTCGGTGGCGCAGGCACGGTGATTGCCCCAGAAGGACAGGTAGGCGCCCGTCCTCGGCAACTCGTTCTTCGCGGTGTAGGTGCCGACCGCGAGAGTCTTACCCGGTGGCACCGCCACGGACAGGTCCCAGGAATCCTTGCCAGGGACCTGCCCCGACGGCGTCATCTCGTTGCCACCCGTGGTCTGCACCCGCACGTGGGACTCGCTCGACGTGACGGTGATGGCGGTGCCCGCGGTGGTGCTGGTGTAGGCGTACGCCTGCGCGCCGGAGACGGCGCTCCAGCCTTCGCCGGCGAAGGTGAACCGGGTCGGCGGCGTGGTGTCGGCGTGGGCGGGCAGGCCGGTCGCGGCGGTCGCCGCCACGACGGCGAGGCCGAGCAGGCCTCGTTGCAGCATGGTTCGCATCGTTCTCCCCGTTGACGACAAGGCCCGTGATCGCGATCATGCGCGTGGGCCGCGCCAGCTTAAGGTGCGCCCGCTGAGGCGACAATCAGCCGTCGATGCGCTGCGGACGCACCGGGCGGATGAGGCAGGCCGACAGGGTCCGTGCACACCGCAGGGGCCGGACCACGGTCCGCGAGCGGCTTGCTCGTTTCCCGGTCCGGCCCCTGCGGGGTCGTCGTTCAGGCGGCGGGAGCCGCCGTGTAGCAGACCATGCCGTTCGGGTCCGGACGGGACGCCAGCTCGGTCAGGCCCAGCTCCGGCGCCATCGCCATCGCCTTGTCGTTGCTGTCCCAGACGCAGACCGTGCCCACGCCGACCCGCTTCATCGCCGCGGTGAGCTCGGCCGCGGAAGCGTCGGAGTTCCCGTCGGCCCAGGCGCTCAGCTTGCGGCGGTCCAGCGCGAACTCGCTCTCCCAGCCGTACTCGATGAGGTAGCCGTCGCGGGCCATGACCACCGGGACCCTGCTGGTGACCATCGGCATGGCCCGCATCACGATGCTGGGCGCCAGCAGGTAACCGGCGGGACGGTCCAGGTCGCGGATCCAGAACGCGGCCACCTTGCGGCCCACCGGGATCTTCCAGGCGGGCACCGGGATGCGCAGCGCGGTGGCCCGGTCGACGAAGACGTGGCTCTTGCTGCTCCACATCGGAGTGCCGGCGAACACCAGCACCCCGACCAGCGCGGCGGCCACCGCCACCGGGATCGCCTGCGGCGCCAGGCCGCCCCGCGCCTCCAGCCGCAGCCACCGTTCCCACGGCAGCGCGACGTACATGCCGATCAGGACCGGGAACGGCACGATCCAGGGCAGGCGCCACAGCACCGGGCCCAGGCCGGTGAAGCCGTGGATGGCCTCGATGGCCCCGGGGATCAGCAGCACGGTCAGCGTGGTGACGGCACCGGCGGTGAGCAGCCGCGGCACGCCGTCGCGCACGAACAGCGCCCCGGCCCACAGCGCGAACGCGCTGATCAGCCCGATCACCCCGACCAGGACCGTACGGGCCAGCGTGCCCCGCGCGTCGTAGAACTGGAGGGTCGCCATCTCCTCGGTCATGCCGCCCAGCCAGAGCCGGAACGCGACCGTGACGGCGACCGGGTAGACGGTCAGCGCCAGCGCGGACGCGAACGCGTCGCGGACCCGGCGCATCAGCAGCAGGATCACCCAGGCCGCCCCGGCCATCACCGGCAGCAGCATGACGGAGACGGTGGACAGGCCCACCGAGGCGATCGACAGCGCGACCAGCAGCCACAGCGAGCGCCGCGCCCGGTGCTCCACCAGATCCGTGAGGTACACCCAGGCCAGCGGGATCATCGCCGAGACGAACATGCCCTTGCCCTCGGCCAGGCGGAGGTGGAACGTGCCCAGGGCCGCGTCCTCACCCGCCACCAGCAGCAGGTACGCCAGGCCGATGCCGAACACCAGCAGCGGTCGGCGCGGGGCCCAGCGGTGGGCCAGCCGCCACAGCGCCAGCGACGCGACGATCGCCAGCACGGGCAGCAGCACGAACCAGGTCGCCGAGGAGGCGTGCAGGCCGGTGGCCGCGCCCATGGCCCCGGCGAACGCCTCGAACGACGAGATCGGCGGCTGCGAGGACAGGCCCGGCAGCACCTGGTCGGTGAAGAGGAAGTCGCGCAGCGGGATCAGGTCGTGCTCGGCGATCCACACCGACTTGCCGACGTAGAAGACGTCGTCCTGCGAGTTGCGGTTGAGCACCAGCGCGATCGCCGCCATGCCCAGCGAGGCCAGCAGCACCAGCGCGCCCTGCAGCGGGGTGGTGGTGCTCGGCGCGGCCGGGCGGGGCGAGAAGCCGGTCGCGGTCAGCGTGGCGGCGCAGGCGACCAGGCCCAGCGCGATCGCCAGCCACCAGGACCAGCCGGAGGTGAGGTACGCGACCAGCACCGCCGCGCCCGCGGCCGCGACCAGGGCGACCTTCAGCAGCAGCGGGCGGCGCGCGGCGGCGCCGCCCGCCGCACCCGGCTGCTCGGCGGCCGGAGCGTCCCCGGCCACCGGCGCGGCGGCTGCCGCGGCCCGGCGGCGCAGGCTGAACGCCGTCCCGGCGACGGTCAGCACCAGCCACGTCCAGAAGAGGATCGACGGGCGGGCCGAGACGAAGAAGCCGAGGTGGTAGAGCACGGTCCACCCGGCGAAGGAGATGACGGCCGCGTCCGTGAGGGCCACCGGTGCGCCCGCCAGGAGCCGCCCGAGGCGCTCTCTCATACGGTGACTCGCTTCTTCTCTTTCAGGTCGTTGATGGCGATGGCCTGGTCGACGGCCTTCTGGAACGGCTCGTCCGAACCGGTCGGCCCGAGGATGTAGGTGCGCAGCGCGTGCCGCTTCGCGGCGAGCACGTCGAACTCGTCGGCGCGCGCCGCGTCCAGGGCGGCGGCCAGGCCGTTGAGGTTGCCGTCGATCAGGTACGACGCGGAGATGCTCGGGTTCTCCGCGACGAAGTCCTCGTCGCTGAGCCCGCTGGTGTTGACCACCGAATACGGCTTGTCGGTGAACAGGAAGTCCGAGACCACGCTGGACACGTCGGTGATCATCAGGTCGGCCTCGGCGAAGCAGTCGTACAGCTCGCCCTGGCCCGGGTAGGAGATGTCCGACTCGGGCAGCAGGTCGATCACGGCCTTGAGCGCCGCGGCGGCGGCCGGGCTGCGGGTGCCGGTCAGCGGGTGCGGCCGGAAGATGATCCGCACCCCGGGCTTCGCCGCCTGCAGCGCCTTGACGATCTGGACACCGCAGCGCACCAGCGAGGTGTGGTGCTCCTCGGTGGTCCAGCCCTCCCAGGTCGGCGCGTAGAGCACGGTCGGCGTGCCGGTGCGCTGCCGCGGCGGGGCGGCGGCCAGCTTCTGCGCGAGCTGGGTGAGCTGCGGCCGGCCCACGTGCACGAAGTGGTCGGCCGGGATGGGGACCCCGGCGGTGGCGTACCGGTCCTGGCCCGCCTGACCGGCGACCCAGATCTCGTCGTACACCTTGGTGAAGGGGTTGACGCTGGCCAGCTTGTCGCTGTCGCCATGGCCGACGAAGGTGGTGCGCAGGTGCGGCAGCCGCAGCAGGTTGATGTTGTTGCCGTTGTTGCCGGGGAACATGACCAGCTTCACCGACGACACGTCGAGCGTCAGGTACTCGGCGGCCTTCTGCACGCAGATGACCGGGGTCTTGCTGGGCTTCAGCTCGTTCCACAGGGCCGGGTTCTGGAAGATCACCAGCACCCGCTGGTCGAGCCCGTCCAGCGTGGGCAGCCACACGTTGCTCTGGTAACCGGTGCTGGCCTGGCCGCCCGCGTAGAGCACGACCTCGGGCCGGTACTCGCGCAGCGCCTTGTTGATCGCCTTCATCCGGCGGGTGCCGGACAGCCGCAGCGTGCGCTGGATGCGCCGGGCCAGGGAGTAGAGGTAGACCGCGGAGACCGCGGTGATGCCGGCCGCGCCCAGCCAGGCCGCCTCGGCCGACCACTGCGCCAGCGCCGCGAGCACCAGCACCGCCGCGGTGTGCGGCCAGTTGCCCGAGGTCGGGTCGGAGCCGACCCGCGGCTCCAGCGCCTTGACGCCGATGCCGCGCGCGGCGGCACCCGCCTGGTTCAGCTCGCGGGCCGCGGTGAGCAGGCCGATCGCGGAGACCATCAGCCACAGCAGCCAGGCACACCAGGTCGCGATGACCAGCGGGGCCGACTCGGCCAGGCCCAGCAGCAGCACCGGCATCGCCGCGGTGCGCAGCGCGCTGCGCAGGTGCACGTCGAACGAGGCCCGCGCCAGCACCCGGTGCAGCTTGTCGAACTCGTCGCGCCGGGTGTACCACTCGGCGAACTGCCCCGCGGCCACCACCAGCGCGGTGAGCGCGGCCCAGCCCACGGCGGCGGTGGCCAGCGCGAGCGGAATCGAGACGAGCATGAGGCCGGTGAGGGCGATTCCGGGGAGGTTCGAGCCGAGCACGCGCCGGACATCGCTGACCATCAAGTGCATCCTTTCGCGGTTGTGCCTGCGCGGGAGGTGACCGGGTACGGCAGGACGCCGTCCGGCGCGGGCCGGACGGCGCTGCTCACTACCAGCGGGAACCCTCGGAGGGGGTTTCCATGTCCTCGGCGAGGAAGGTGTACGGGTCCACCGGGCCGGCGCTGCGCTCGCCCTGCCGGACGTCGATGATGTGGCCGGTCCAGCTGGAGATCAGCACGTCGACCGAGGTGAGCGCGACCGTGCCGGCGTCGAGCAGCGAGTTCTCGGGCTCGTCGCCGAAGGCCTTGGTGCGCATCGGGGTGCGGGTGCGCTCCGGGTTGATGCAGTTGACCCGCACGCCGTGGTCGGACCACTCGTCGGCCAGCGCCTGCGTCAGGTTGACGATCGCGGCCTTGGTGGAGGAGTAGAGCGAGTAGTCCGCGCGGCCGCGGGTGTACGAGCTGGACGTGTAGAACAGCAGCGAACCCTGGGTCTCGCGCAGGTACCGCAGCGACTCGCGGGCCAGCACGACGGGGCCGAGGTAGTTGACCCGGACCGTCTCGTCGATGATCGACTCGTCCACCTCGTCGATCTTGCCGATGTGCAGGACACCGGCCGTGTTCACGATGAAGTCGATCCGGCCCGTCTCCGCGTACGCCTGCGCGAGCGCGGCCTTGACGTGCGCCGGGTTCTCCAGGTGGGTGCCGGTCAGGCTCCGGCTGAACCGGTAGACCTTCGCGCCGTACGACTCCAGCAGGTCGGCCGTCTCGCCGCCGATGCCGTAGCTGCCGCCCAGCACCACCGCGGTGCGCCCGGCGATGCCCGCCTCGTACGCCTCGCGGGTCGGCTGCACCGGCGCGAGGTGGGAGCCGAGCTGGAACAGCCGGTCGGCCAGGTAGATATCGACCGGGTGCGTGATCTTCATGTTCTGCTCGCTGCCGTGCACCACGTAGATCGGCACCTCGGGCAGGTAGCGCCGGACCACGCCGCAGTCGTCCGTGGCCTTGAAGTCCGGGTCCTGCATGGCCAGCTCGTACGCCCGGCGCAGCACCGAGAGCCGGAAGCCCTGCGGGGTCTGGCCGCGGCGGAGCTTGGCGCGGTCCGGGATGTCGCTGATGATCTCGCCGCCCTCGGCCGGCTCCGTCACGATGATCGTGTCGGCCGACGGGATGGCCACGTCGATCGCCTCGTGCCTGCCCAGCGCGGTCACGCAGTCGCCGATGATGCGCTGGTCCACCAGCGGGCGCACCGCGTCGTGCAGCAGGATGTTGCACTCGCGGCCGTCCAGCGCGGCGATGGCCTTCATCGTGGTCTCGCTGCGGGTCGAGCCGCCGGCGAGCACGGTGATCGGCTTGTCGGAGCCGAGGTCGGCGACGATCTTCTCGACGTCCTCGACGAAGTTCGGGGTCATCAAAATGATGATCTCGGCGATGCGGTCGGTGGCGACGAACGTCTCCAGCGTGTGCCGCAGCACCGGTTTGCCGGCGACCTTGATGAGCTGCTTGGGCAGCTTCAGGCCGATGCGCTCGCCGGTCCCACCCGCAAGGATGACAGCGACAGTGGTCAGACGATCCCCGTCGATCATTGGTGAGGCTCCGAGCGGTGGAGCAGCCGACGGCCATGGCAGGGCCACCCGGGCCCGCGGAGAACCCGCCGTGAACCGGCGGAATTGGGGTGTGGCCGTACAGACTGCGAGGGGTGGACCGGACCCGGGAATGTTAGCAGCGGCTAGAGAGCCTGTTCAACCGCCGTTCAACCGCCCGCCGTCCCACGACACAGGACGACAGCGGGCGGCTGCGCTCAGTTAACCCTCGGCTGTGACATCGGCCACGACCACGGTCACATTGTCCGGCGCACCGGCCGTGAGCGCTCGCTTGATCAGCTGGTCGGCGCATGCGCCGGGGTCCACCGGGGCGGCCAACGCCTCCGCGATCGCCTCATCCGCCACGATGTCGGACAACCCGTCACTGCACAGCAGCAACCGGTCACCGGGGGCCAGCACCAGCGCCATCACCGTCGGCGTGAACTCCCGGCCCTGCACCGCCTGCGTGATGATCGACCGGTGCGGGTGGTGACGCGCCTCCTCCGGGCTGAGCAGCCCGCGCTCGACCATCGCCTGGACCAGGGTGTCGTCGACGGTCAGCTGGCTGAGCCGCCCCTCCCGCAGCAGGTAGGCGCGCGAGTCGCCGACGTGCAGCAGCGTGGCGTGGTCCGGTCCGAGCAGCAGCGCGGTCAGCGTGGTGCCCATGCCGTCGCTGGCCGGGTCGGCGTCGATCGCGGCGCGGATCCGGCCGTTGGCCACCGCGAGCGTCGCCAGCAGCGCGTCCGCGCCGTTCTCGGCCGGATCCTGCTCCAGCGGGGACAGCGACTCGATCAGGATCTGGCTGGCCACCTCGCCGGACGGCGAGCCGCCGACCCCGTCGGCCACCGCCACGAACCGCCTGCCCGCGTAGGCCGAGTCCTCGTTGTTCTCGCGGACGAGGCCGACGTCGGTGCGGGCGACGGCGTGCAGGATCACGGTCATGCCCCATAGCCTGCCTATAAGAGGGCCGTTTGTCTTTAAGCAGTTGTACGTATCCTGCCCCGCCCGCGCGTCGCCACCGCTGCGACCCTGATCAGCGGCGTGGACGGGCCGAGTGGACCCGGTAAACGGTACGGATCTCCGACCGCGCGGCGACCGTGGCCTGGCGCACGGCCGCTCACCGGCGTGCGCCGCGCCGTGCGCCTGGTACGTAAGGTGAAGCGGTGACCGCGGTGTCGATGGTGGGGCGTGAGGCGGAGCGGCAGGAGCTGCTGCTTCGCTGGTCCGGGCCGCGCTCCGGCGGCCGCCCCGACGTCGTCCTCATCACGGGCGCGGCCGGCATCGGCAAGTCCCGGCTGGCGGCCAGCGCCGTGGCGGCCTTCTCACCGGCCCCGGCGGTGGTGCTGTCCGGCGCGGCGCGGCTGCACTCGCCCGCGCCGTACGACTGGCTGGCCGCCGTGCTCAGCGGCCGCGACACCCACGACCTGCCGGTGCCCGCCGGAGGTCTGGCCTGGCTGGCGCAGGATCCGCACGCGCCGAACGAGCGCTACGCGCCCGAGGCGCTGCTGCGGCTGGCCGTGCGGACGGTCCGCGCACTGGTCGGCACCGGTCCCGCGGTGCTCGTCGTGGAGGACCTGCACGCGCTCGACCCGGCCAGCCTGAATCTGATCGGCGAGCTGGCCACCGCGCCCGGCCTGCCCGCGCTGCTGCTGGTCACCAGCCGGCTGCCCGACTCGGCGGATTCGCCGGAGCTGGTGGCCCGCACGCTGGCCCGGCTGTCCGGCGCGCCCGGCGCGATCCGGCAGCACCTGCCCCCGCTGGGCACGGCCGAGATCGCCGGGATCATCGCGCAGGTGCACGGCGACGTGCCCGCGCAGCTGGCCGCGGCGGTCCGCGAGCGCACCGGGGGCAATCCGTACTGGCTGGTCGAGCTGCTGGCCGCGACGGCCGGGCGGGACGCGGCGGCCCTGCTGCGCGAGCCGCTGCCGGGTCATTTGCGGACGGCCGCCACGCCGGAGCCGGCCGATTTGACCGCGCGCGAGCAGGAGGTCCTCGGCTGCCTCGCGGCCGGGATGTCGAACAAGCAGATGGCCCGCGAGCTGGACATCTCCATCCGGACGGTGGCCGTGCACGTGTCGAATCTGCTGCGCAAGACCGGCTCGGCGTCGCGCACCGAGGCGGCGCTGTGGGCGGTCCGGCGAGGCTGACGCGCCGTGTGCGCTATTTGTCCCTTTTCTTCGCTAAGCTGACCGGGTGCAGCTGACCTTCATCCGCAAGACGGTGCTGTCCGGCGACACAAACTGCCCGTCGCTCTACCGCACCGACCGGGACACCTTCGTCGTACAGGGCTGGCGGGTCACCGATCCCGACGCCCTGCGCCAGCTCGACATCCCCGACCACGAGACGGTCGTCGAGGTCCCGTCGGACGTGCTCGCCGAGATCGCGCGCGCCCTCTGACCGGCGTTCCGCCGGAGCACCACCGGCCGGAACGTTAAGAAGGGCACCTTCTTCTACGGAATCCGTCAAGAAGGTGCCCTTCCTTTTCTTTCTTTCAGTCTTCGAGTTCTTCGACGAGGTCCTCGTCGGAGCGGCGGCGACGGCGGCGGCGGATGGACGGCATGGCCATCACGAAGCCGACCTCGCGGCGGCGGCGGTAGTAGTGGCGGCGGCGCGGGCCGGCGATCGCGTACACGATCGACGTGATGACGCCGAAGACGACGTAGACGCCGAGGATGACGATGCCGCCCGCGTCCTTGATGCTGAACACGCCGCCGTCGCCGAAGGTCGGCAGCAGCAGCATCGCCAGCACGGCCCAGGTGATCATGCCCCAGACCAGGCCGGTGCCCACGGCGGGCACGATCTGGCCGCGGATGAACTTGCCGACGAACGCGCCGAACAGGCCGCCGGTCGCACCCGCGACGACGAGCACCATCACCCACGCGGTGGAGGCGTCGGTCTCGCCGACGAGCTGGGCATACGGCTTGATGTGACCGGTGATCTGCAGCGCCAGGGCCAGGAACAGGCCGCCGGCGACACCGCCGACCACGCCGGCACCGGTCCGGCTGATCAGGTTCACCTGGGGGGTGTATTCACTCATGATCGGGCTCCGGAGGGGTTGAGGGTTGCGCGCGAACCCTACAACGGCCGGGCAACCTGCACCTAACCAATGTCTCCTATGTGATCGAAGATCGCACGGGGCCTCACAGCCGTCCCGCCGCCGGTCACATAGGACGCTAGTTCGTTGGCACATCAAACTATTGACACGCTTGTAAGAAGCGTGTGAACCTCTCCACGGGACCGGCGCGCGCAGCCGAGGGC
This sequence comes from Catellatospora sp. IY07-71, assembly GCF_018326265.1. Taxonomy (GTDB): domain Bacteria; phylum Actinomycetota; class Actinomycetes; order Mycobacteriales; family Micromonosporaceae; genus Catellatospora. The sequence goes on along the minus strand of NZ_AP023360.1, from coordinate 1,664,690 downwards.
AGTCCCGCGCAACGCATACGCACGTGCCGTCGCCGCTCGGTGACACAGGCACGGCGGCGGTTGCTCACTGCCCTGGGCCCGCCCTGTCTCCTGTGCGCCTGGCGGCACCGTCCTCCACTGGAGAGCCACAGATGCAACCCCGAGCCCGAAGAACCCGCACCCTCGCCGGCACCATCGCCGCGACCTTGACCGCCGGCGCGCTGGCGGTCGTCACCCAGCTGGCCGGGGGCACCCCGGCCGCGGCCGCCGCGTCCGAGCCGTACACCTGGAAGAACGTCCGGATCGACGGCGGCGGCTTCGTCCCCGGCATCATCTTCAACCAGACCGAGCAGAACCTGATCTACGCCCGCACCGACATCGGCGGCGCGTACCGCTGGAACCAGGCGACCAGCAGCTGGATCCCGCTGCTGGACCAGTTCGGCTGGGACAGGTGGGGTTACAACGGCGTGCTGAGCATGGCCACCGACCCGGTGCAGACGAACAAGGTGTACGCCGCGGTCGGCATGTACCTCAACAGCTGGGACCCCAACAACGGCGCCATCCTGCGCTCCTCGGACAAGGGCGCCACCTGGGCGGTCACCGAGCTGCCATTCAAGGTCGGCGGCAACATGCCCGGCCGCGGCATGGGCGAGCGGCTGGCGATCGACCCGAACCGCAACAGCACCCTCTACTTCGGCACCGAGGCCGGCAACGGCCTGTGGCGCAGCACCGACTCGGGCGTGACCTGGGCGAAGGTCACCAACTTCCCGAACGTCGGCAACTACGTGCAGGACGCCGCGGACACCAACAACTACCTGAACTTCAACCAGGGCGTGGTGTGGGTCGCGTTCGACAAGTCGACCGGCACCGCGGGCAACACCACCCAGGCGATCTACGTCGGCGTCGCCGACCTGCAGAACACGGTGTACCGCAGCCTCAACGGCGGCACCAGCTGGGAGCGGGTCGCGGGCCAGCCCACCGGCTTCCTCGCGCACCAGGGTGAGATCGCGGGCGGCTACCTCTACATCACCACCAGCGACAAGGGCGGCCCGTACGACGGCGGCCACGGCGATGTGTGGAAGATGCAGCTGTCCACCGGCGCCTGGACCCAGATCAGCCCCGTGCCGTCGACGGACACCAACAACAACTGGTTCGGCTACTCCGGCCTGTCCATCGACAAGCAGAACCCGAACACGCTGATGGTCACCGGCTACAGCTCCTGGTACCCGGACACGTTCATCTGGCGCAGCACCGACGGCGGCGCGACCTGGCGGCAGTTCTACGACTACGCCTGGCCGAACCGGACCAACCGCTACACGCTGAACATCACCGGCGTGCCGTGGCTGGACTTCAACGAGCAGAAGTCGGCCCCGGAGCAGTCGCCGAAGCTGGGCTGGATGACCGAGGCGCTGGAGATCGACCCGTTCAACTCCAACCGCATGCTGTTCGGCACCGGCGCGACCATCTACGGCACCACCAACCTCACCGCGCTGGACACCGGCGGCACGGTCGCGCTGAGCCCGTTCATCAAGGGGCTGGAGGAGACCGCGGTGCTCGACCTGATCAGCCCGCCCAGCGGCACCTCCCCGCTGATCTCGGGCGTCGGCGACATCGGCGGCTTCCGGCACACCAACCTCGACGTGGTCCCGGACATGTTCGACATGCCGTACTTCGGCAGCACGAACAGCATCGACTTCGCCGAGCTGAACCCGAGCTACGTGGTCCGGGTCGGCAAGGGCGCGCGTACGGCCAACGGCCAGACCAACATCGGCGTCTCCTCCGACGGCGGCGCGAACTGGTGGTCGGGCAGCTCGCCGAGCGGCGCGCAGGGCGGCACGGTGGCGCTCAACGCCAACGGCACCCGCGTGGTGTGGAGCACCGAGGCCAACGGCGTCTTCTACGCCACCAGCTTCGGCGGCGGCTTCAGCCAGGCCTCCGGCGTGCCCGCCACAGCCGAGGTCGAGGCGGACCGGGTCAACGCCAACAAGTTCTACGCCTCGTACAACAACACGTTCTACGTCAGCACCAACGGCGGCCAGAGCTTCTCCACGGCCGCGACCGGCCTGGGCGTGATCTCGGGCTTCAAGGCGATGCCCGGCGTCGAGGGTGAGATCTGGCTGGCCAGCGACACCGGCCTGTACCGCTCCACCAACTCGGGCACGTCGTTCACCAAGTTCGCCGCGTCGGCGAGCGGCGTGAGCGTCGGCTTCGGCAAGGCGGCGCCCGGCCGCACCAACATGGCGGTCTACACCATGGCCACCATCGACGGCGTGCGCGGCGTGTACCGCTCCAACGACGCCGGGGCGAGCTGGGTGCGCATCAACGACAACCAGCGCCAGTGGGGCAACGCCGGTGACGCGATCACCGGTGACCCGCGCACGTACGGCCGCGTCTACCTGGGCACCAACGGCCGCGGCATCCTCTACGGCGACAGCACCGTGACGCCGTCGAGCCCGCCGCCGAGCCCGTCCGCCTCGGTGTCCGCGTCCCCGTCCGCGTCGGCCTCGCCCAGCGCGTCGCCCTCGGCCTCCCCGAGCGCGTCGCCGTCGGCTTCGCCGAGCCCGTCCTCGCAGGCCGGCAAGGCGTGCACGGCCACGTACCGGATCGTCCAGTCGTGGCCGAACGGCTTCCAGGGCGAGCTCAAGGTGACCAGCACCGGCACCGTCGCCACGACGGGCTGGCGGGTCAGCTTCACCTACGGCGCGGGCCAGGTGATCAGCAACATGTGGGGCGGCATCCGCACCCAGACCGGCTCCGCGGTCCAGGTCGTCAACGAGGCCTGGAACGGCGCGCTGGCGCCCACCACCAGCACCACGGCGGGCTTCAACGCCTCCTGGAACAACACCTCGAACCCGATCCCGGCGCCGGTGTCCTGCACCGCGCTGTGATCGCCCCCGGATGGCGCGAGGCGTCCCTCCCTGCGGAGGGGCGCCTCGCGCTCGTACAGAGAGGAACCAGATGAGCCAGGCACGTATCTCCCGGCGCGTTCTCTTCGGCGCGGTCGGCGCGATGGGCGCGGCCGCCGGGGCGGGGCTGCTCGGCGCGCCCGCGTCGGCCGGCCAGGGCTACCGCTGGCGCAACGTCGAGATCGTCGGGGGCGGCTTCGTCCCCGGCATCGTGTTCAACCAGTCCGAACCGGGCCTCGTGTACGCGCGTACCGACATCGGCGGGGCGTACCGCTGGCACCCGGCCACCGGCCGGTGGATCCCGCTGCTGGACTGGATCGGCTGGGCGAAGTGGGGCTGGTCCGGGGTGGCCAGCCTGGCCACCGACGCCCGCGACCCGGACCGGGTCTACGTCGCGGTGGGCACCTACACCAACGACTGGGACCCGAACAACGGCGCCGTGCTGCGCTCGCGCGACCGGGGCCGCACCTGGCAGGTCACCGAGCTGCCGTTCAAGCTGGGCGGCAACATGCCCGGCCGGGGCATGGGCGAGCGGCTGGCCATCGACCCGCACCGCAACAGCGTGCTCTACCTGGGCGCGCCCAGCGGCCACGGCCTGTGGCGCAGCACCGACCACGGCGCGAGCTGGGCGCAGGTCACCGCGTTCCCGAACCCGGGCACCTACCGCGCCGACCCGAACGACACCAGCGGCTACTCCAGCGACCTGCAGGGCGTGGTGTGGGTGGTGTTCGACCCGCGTACGGGCGGCCGCCGCCGAGGCACGCAGACGATCTACGTGGGCGTGGCCGACAAGGACAACCCGCTCTACCGCTCCACCGACGGCGGCGCGACCTGGGCCGCGGTGCCGGGCGCGCCGACCGGGCACGTGCCGCACAAGGGCGTGCTCGACCACGAGGGCGGCTTCCTCTATCTGGCCACCAGCGACACCGGCGGCCCGTACGACGGCGGCTCCGGCAAGGTCTGGAAGCTCGACACCGCCACCGGCGCCTGGACCGACATCACCCCGGAGAGCGGCTCCTGGGGCTACTCCGGTCTCACCATCGACCGGCAGCGGCCGGGCACGCTGATGGTGGCCACGCAGATCGCGTGGTGGCCGGACGTGGTCTTCTTCCGCACCACCGACGGCGGCGCGACCTGGACCCGCTCCTGGGACTGGGGCGCCTGGCCGAACCGCGTCAAGCGCTACGACCTCGACATCACCGATGCGCCCTGGCTGACCTGGAACGCCGTGCCGCCGCTGCCGGAGGAGGCGCCCAAGCTGGGCTGGATGACCGAGTCGCTGGAGATCGACCCGTTCGACTCCGGCCGCCTGCTCTACGGCACCGGCGCGACGATCTACGCCACCGACAACCTGACCGACTGGGACACCGGCGGCACGGTGCACATCGAGGTCCGCGCCCGCGGCCTGGAGGAGACCGCCGTGCTCGACCTGGTCAGCCCGCCGGTCGGGGCGCACCTCATCTCGGCGGTGGGTGACGTGGGCGGCTTCGTGCACCACGACTTCGCCAACCCGGGCCTGATGTTCGACAATCCGACCCACGGCAGCACCACCGGCCTCGACTTCGCGGGGCTGGTGCCCGCCACGGTGGTGCGGGTGGGCAACCCGACGAACGGGACCCGCTTCGGCATCTCCTACGACGGCGGGGCGACGTGGACGCCCGCGGCCACCCAGCCGGACGGGATCTCCGGGGGCGGCCGGATCGCGGTCAGCGCCGACGGCGCGCACGTGGTGTGGTCGCCGGACGGCGCGGCGGTGCACCACTCCGCCGACGGCGGCGCGACCTGGACCCCGAGCAGCGGCGGGCGGATTCTAGGGGTCGTTGCAACACGTGGTTGGTTGTCTAGGCCGCGAGCAGTGTACGCAGGCGCTCGGCTGGGGTTTCCCAGCCGAGCGTTTTGCGTGGTCGGCCGTTGAGTTCGACGGCGACGGCGTCGAGGTGGTCACGGCTGTGGACGGATAGATCGGTTCCCTTGGGGAAGTACTGCCGCAGCAGGCCGTTGGTGTTCTCGTTCGAGCCGCGCTGCCATGGGCTGCCCGGATCGCAGAAGTAGACCGGAATGTCGGTGGCCACGCTGAAGGCGTGGTGGGCGGCCATTTCGGATCCCTGGTCCCAGGTGAGGGAGCGGACCAGGTGGGCCGGTAGGGCTTGCACTGTCGCCTGGAGGGCGTCGCGCATGTGTTCGGCGCTGCGGCCGGTGGGCAGGTGGACGAGCATGACGTAGCGGGTGGAGCGTTCGACGAGCGTTCCGATGGCCGAACCGCCGTCCTTGCCGATGATCAGATCGCCTTCCCAATGGCCGGGCACGGCACGGTCCTCGACCTCGGCCGGCCGCTCGCTGATCATGACCATGGGGTGCGTGAACCGTGGCTGGCGGCTGGCCGCCTGCCGGTGCGGCTTGCGACGGGCACGGCCGGTGCGCAGCGCACGGGTGAGTTCGCGGCGTAGCTCGCCTCGGCCCTGAACGTAGAGGGCCTGGTAGATCGTCTCGTGGACCACGTGCATCTCCGGCCGCGCGGGGAATCGTCTGCGCAGAGCCTGACAGATCTGTTCCGGGCTCCACCGTTTGTCCAGGTGATCCTGGATGAAGTCCCGCAGGGCGGCATTCTCTCCGATCTTGCCGGGCTTGGGGCGTGGTCGGCGGCCGTCGGCCCGGGCCTGAGCGGCATACGGTCGGTACTGGCCGTTACCCGGATGCCGATTACGGCGGATCTCCCGGCTGATGGTGGACGGGCTGCGGCCGAGCTCTGCGGCTATCGCCCGCACCGAGGCCTTGTCCCGCAGCCGGTCGGCGATGTGGAGACGATCAGCCTCCTGCAGATACCTCGACGACGCTCCGGGCGCCCGCTCTGCCTGAGCGGGCGCCCGGAGCCGGTTGGGGGCCATCCGGCCGTTGCGCCACTCGCGTCCGGTCCGTTCATGAACACCGACGCGTCGGGACGCCTCCCTGTTGCCATAGCCCTGCTGCACGAGCCGGAAGTATTCCTCCCGTTCAGCACGCAGCTTCTTCGGCCCCTGCGCCGTACGGTCAGTACGGATCTTGAAGTCCATCGCACCCCTTGAACTGGGGTGTTGCGACAACCACCAGAACTCAAGGCGTGCCCGCCGGGGCGCGGGTGGAGTCGGACCGGGTCGCCGCACGCACCGTGTACGCCTTCGCCGCCGGGACGTTCTACGTCAGCACCGACGGCGGGGCCTCCTTCACCGCCGCGGCGACCGGGCTGCCGGCCGAGGGCGACGTGCGCTTCCAGGCCGTGCCGGGCATCGCGGGCGACGTCTGGCTCGCGGGCGGCAAGACCGGCCTCGCGTACGGCATGTGGCGCTCGACCGACGGCGGGGCCACGTTCGCACGGCTGCGGGGCGTGGACGAGGCGGACAACGTGGGCTTCGGCAAGGCTGCCCCCGGCCGCGCCTACCCGGCCGTCTTCTCCAGCGCGAAGGTGCGCGGTGTACGCGGGGTCTTCCGCTCGGACGACGCCGGACGGCGCTGGGTCCGGGTGAACGACGACCGGCACCAGTGGGCCTGGACCGGGGCCGCGATCACCGGCGACCCGCGCGTGCACGGCCGCGTCTACGTCGGCACCAACGGCCGCGGCATCATCGTGGGCGACCTGCACTGACCCGCGACGACGCGGCGACCGCGCCTCGGGCCGCCGGGCTGCGCCCGATTTCGCACCGGCTCGGGGGCGGTCACCGCGGGTTGTCAGATATCGGGCAAACAGGGCGGCTCGCTGTCCATTCGGGCAGAACGTGGCGACGATCATGCCACCATGAATTCGTGCGAACCGTACTGGGACCGACAAATCGTGTGATTGTGGTCGGAGCGGGTCTCGGCGGACTGTCCTGCGCGCTGCATCTCGCGGGGGCCGGCCGCGAGGTGACCGTGATCGAGCGCTCCGGCGCGCCCGGCGGCCAGGTCGGGGTGCTGGAGCTGGACGGGCACCGGTTCGACACCGGCCCGACCATGATCACCGCGCCGGACCTGCTGGCCGAGCCGCTCGCGGCGGTCGGCGAGCACCTGCACGACTGGGTCGACCTGATCCGCCTCGACCCGGCGTACCGCGCGCACTTCCCCGACGGCACCACGCTGGACGTGCACGCCGACACCGACCGGATGGTCGCCGCCATCGCGAAGCTGTGCGGCGGCAAGGAGGCCGCGGGCTACCTGCGCTTCCAGCGCTGGGCGCGGCGGCTGCAGCAGTTCGAGCGGCGCGATCCGCACGGGCACTGGCGCACCTTGGCCACGGAGGGCGCCCGGCGGCGGCTCACCGACTTCTTCGCCGACCCGCGTACCCAGCGCCTGTTCTCCTTCCGCAACCTGTTCACCGGCCGTGACCACGCCGCCGCCTCCTACCTGGACACGGTCAGCGAGGTCTGGTATCCGCGCGGCGGCATGCACGCGGTGCCCCGGGCGCTGGCCGCCGCGGCCGAGAAGCACGGCGTGACCTTCCGCTACCACACGCAGGTCACCTCGGTGGAGACCCGCGCGGGCCGCGCGGTGGCGGTGCACACCGCCGACGGCGAGCGGCTCACCGCCGACACCGTGGTGCTCAACCCGGACCTGCCCGCGGCGTACAGCCTGCTGCCCGGCATGGCCCCGGCCCGGCTGCGGCGGCTCACCCCGTCGCCGTCGTGCGTGGTGCTGCACCTGGGCACTCGCGACGACCGGGGCGGCTACCAGCGCATCGCGCACCACAACCTGCACTTCGGCCGCTCCTGGCGGCAGACCTTCGACGAGGTGGTCAACCGCGGCGAGCTGATGAGCGACCCGTCGATCCTGGTCACCAACCCGAGCCGGACCGATCCCACAGCCGCGCCCGCGGGGCGGCAGACGTACCAGGTGGTGGCCCCGGTGCCGAACCTGCGGACCGCGCCCGTGCGCTGGGACGGCCCGGTGGGACGGCGCTACGCCGGGGAGCTGATGGCCACCCTGGAGGCACGCGGCTACCTGGACTTCGGAGCCGACCTCAAGCTGTCCTACGTGGTGACCCCGGACGACTGGGCGCGGCAGGGCATGGCCTTCGGCACCCCCTTCGCGAGCGCGCACACGCTGCGGCAGAGCGGCCCGCTGCGGCCGGGTAACCTGCATCCAACCCTGAGTAATGTTGTCTTCACAGGGTCCGGCACCCGTCCCGGCGTCGGCGTACCCATGGTGCTGATCTCGGGCCGGGCGGCGGCACGTCGAGTGGTCGGAGCACGCGCATGAGGTCTCGGGAAGAGGACCTGGTCGAGCTGGTGGACGCGGCCGGCGCCCCCTGCGGCAAGGCCACCGTCGCCCAGGCGCACAGCGCCCCGGGGATGCGGCACCGGGCGTTCTCCGTACACCTGCTGGACGGCACCGGGCGGCTGCTGCTGCAGCAGCGCGCCGCGGTGAAGACCCGGTTCGCGCTGCGCTGGGCCAACGCCGCCTGCGGCCACCCCGGACCGGGCGAGGACCTGGTCACCGCCGCGGCCCGGCGGCTGGCCGAGGAGATCGGCGTACGCGGCGTCGAGCTGACCGAGATCGGCGTGTACGCGTACCGCGCCGAGGACCCGGCGACCGGCCGTGTCGAGGACGAGTACGACCACGTGCTGCTCGGCATCCTGGACGCCGACACCGAGCCGCCGCGCCCGGACCCCGCCGAGGTCGCGGCGCTGCGCTGGGTGCACCCCGCCGACCTGCTGAGCCGCCTGGCCGAACAGCCGGACGAGTTCGCGCCGTGGCTGGCCGGCGTCACCGGCGTCGCGGTGCCCGCGCTCGGCGACTTCTCCTGAGCCTTGTGACGCGTATCTCAATCGTGTCCTGAACGCGACTCGCGCCCCATACCGCCACAGGCGTCCCCTGTGGCACCCTGAGATCCCTTCGCATCGCGGAGCACGATCTGGGGAGCGGGTATGGCGCACCGACGCGTCCACGGCCTGGCCGCCGTGGTGACCGGAATCACCCTGACTCTGTCCGCGGCGTGCGGCGGCAAACCCGCCGCCGCGCCCTGGAACCCGGCCTCGGCGGGTGCCGCCCCCGGTGCCTCGGCCGCGGCAACACCCTCGCTCGACGCCTCACCCAGCCCGTCACCCAGCCTGGCCGCGCCCAGCCCCACGCCGAGCCGGGCGCCGACGAAGGCCCCGACCACCAAGCCCACCCCGGAGAAGGCGAAGTACACCCTCCAGCGCACCACCGGCTCGGCCGGGGTCGCGCTGACCTTCGACGACGGGCCGCACGCCACCTGGACCCCGAAGGTGCTCGACGCGCTCAAGGCGCGCGGCGTCAAGGCCACCTTCTGCCTGGTCGGCACCCAGGCCAAGGCGTACCCGCAGCTCGTTCAGCGGATCGTGGCGGAGGGCCACACGCTGTGCAACCACAGCTGGAACCACGAGTTCAAGCTCGGCACCTGGTCCGAGGCCGCGATCCGGGCCAACATGCAACGCACCAACGACGCCATCCACGCCGCCGTGCCGGGCGCCCCGATCCGCTACTTCCGTCATCCGGGCGGAAACTGGACCGCCGCCGCGGTAAAGGTGAGCCGCAGCCTCGGCATGAGCCCGCTGCACTGGACCGTCGACCCGCAGGACTGGCGGCGCCCGCCCGCCTCCACCATCGCGAGCCGGGTCGTCAAGAACACCCGCGCCGGGGGCGTGGTGCTGCTCCACGACGCCGGCGGCGACCGCGCGAACACCCTGGCCGCGCTGCCCACTATCATCTCCGGCCTGCGCGGGAAGTACCGGCTCATCCGCCTGCCCGACACGCTCTGACCCCCGATTTGGCGGAACGGGTGCTGGTCACATATGCTTTCCGAGCCTCCGGCGGGGCCGGATGGGAGCAACAGCCACCATCACATGGCAGCTGCAAGCTTTATCGCAGCTCTGTGGGATGATGGTTCGGCCGCCCTCATCGTCTAGCGGCCCAGGACGCCGCCCTTTCAAGGCGGTAGCACGGGTTCGAATCCCGTTGGGGGCACGGACCGGGACCTGATAAGGTCTCCCGGTAGCAAGGAAGAGCAAGTAGCAAGGTCCTGTGGAGCAGTCGGAGTGCTCGCCGCCCTGTCAAGGCGGAGGTCGCGGGTTCAAGTCCCGTCAGGACCGCCAATGCACGACCACCCCCGGTGGTTTCGGCCAGGTAGCTCAGTTGGTACGAGCGTCCGACTGAAAATCGGAAGGTCGGCGGTTCGACCCCGCCCCTGGCCACCAAAGCTCTTCGCCGGGCTTTGTCGCCCCGAACTGCGCCTGAGTTTCTCCGGCCGCGGCTCGGGGCTTTTCTGTGTCCGGCCTCTGCTCGCGGGTGATCGGTGTCTCGTGTCAGAAGATGCGGTCCAGCCGCACGTTCTGACACGAGACCCCGATCATCAACCCGTCCGTCAGATCATCAACCCCGGCTCCAGCAGGATGTCGATCATCTGCTGTTCGGTGAGGGCGAGCCTGGTGGTCTTGGGGGATGGGTCGCCGTCGCCGCCCACCTGATTGCCCTGGTCCAGGGAGACCGACCGGGTGCCGTCCGCGGAGCGGACCAGGACCGACCGGTTCACGAGCGGCACGCGAAGTCCCTCGATCCGCTCGGAGTGGTTCCGGATGACGATCAGCTCGCCGTTCGGCCCGGTCTGCTGCCGGCAGGTCGTCGGCGGCTCGCACAGGGTGTCCAGCCGGCAGGTGTAGACGCCGTCGGACGCGGTGGCGCAGTTGCCCGAGTCGCGTTCCAGGACGGCCCGCCATCGTGTGTCGAAGAAGAGCTCGCTCTCCACGCCGCCGAACCGCACCACGCCGAAGGTGCCGTAGTAGGCGACGCTGGTGTGCAACGGCACTTTCCGCCGAGTGGGGTTCAGCTCGTCGACGTTGGTCTGGGTGGCCAGCGGCGGCGGGGCGGCCTTGAACGTCTTGTCGTAGGTGCGCGGGCCTGCCGGGTCGTCACGTCCGGCCCGCCACCGTGCGCCGGGCAGCACCCGGGGAAGCACCCGCTGCCAGGCCGCTTCGACCCGGGCCGCCTTCGTCTCGCCGGACTCGGCGACTGTGACGCTCGGCGACGGCGAGGCGGGTGCGGAGACGGACGGCGCGGGGATCGCGGGCTCCGGTGCCCGGTCGGCGCGCAGCTGCCCGGGCAGGCCCAGCACGACCGCCACGGCGACCGCGACGGCCACCACGCCGGTCACCGCGGCCGCGCCGCGCCGGTTCCGGCGCAGCCGGTCCTGCCGGGCCATCACGGCGGTCAGGTCGACCGTGCTCACCGGCGGCACCCCGACGGCCTCGTCGAACAGTTCCTTCCTCACTGCGCCACCTCGCTCTGGCCGACCAGGGCCCGCAGCGTCTCCAGGCCGCGGGCGCACTGGCTCTTCACGGTTCCGGTGCTGACGCCGAGCGCGTCCGCGGTCTCCTCCACGCTGAAGTCGAGGTAGAAGCGGAGCACGAGCACCGCCCGCTGCCGCGGGCCGAGCGCCCCGAGCAGCCGCCACAGCGCGTCCCGTTCCTCGATGCGCTGCCCCGCGGTGGCCGCGCCCTCCGGCAGGTCGGCGGAGGCTCTCTCGCGGCGCCAGGGGCGGCGGGTCTCGTCCAGCCAGACCCGGGTGAGCATGCGCTGGGCGTATGCGTCGAGGTAGGGCAGGGCGTGCAGGCGCCGCCAGTGCCGGTAGAGCTTGCCGGCCAGGATCGCGACGAGGTCGTCGGCGATGTGCCAATCTCGGCTCAGCAGGTACGCGGTGCGCCGCCAGTGCTCCATCCGGGCCTGCACGTAGGCGGTGAACTCGTCCACGTCTCGGGTCACGCCCCCTCTACGGACCCGACGTGGCCAGAGGTTGCACGGTGCCGGCGAAGATCGGCGTCTCGTGTCGTCCGGTGAGGTTCAGCGCCACTTTCCGACACGAACCCGCGATCTTGCCGCCCGGCCGCGAAACGGCAGCGCCGCTCAGCCCTCGCGGCGGCGCTTGGTGGCGACGGTGGAGCCGGCCAGGGTGAGCAGGCAGCGGTTGAGCTGGCCGTCGGCGAGCGCCGCTCCGATCAGCGCCTCGCCGGTGGGCTCGTCGTGGTTGACGTACGCGCTCACGAACCGGGCCACCCAGCGGGCGTCGTACGCCGCCTCCTCGATGCCGGGGAAGTCCAGCGCCCAGGCGCCGGCGCGCACGCCGTCCCCGGCGAGCTCCCCGGCCAGGCACCAGGCGACGTTGTAGGCACCCGTGCTGCCGTCGCGCTGCACCACCTTGTCGAGGGTGCCGGCCACCGCGCTGCCGTCACCGGCCAATGCCTGGTCAAGTACGAGAGCGGCGTCCTCGAAGGAGTGGTCTGGATCGACGGTCACGACGGGAGCCTATCGGGCGGCGGCAACCGTACCGGAGCACTCGACACCCATCGGGCGTAATGGCCCCTCCCCCAATCCAGGCAATGACGCTAAGGTGCCCGTTGGACCGTCGCCATGGAGGCACCCTCATGCGTATCTCGCGAGCTGTCATAGCCGCTGCCTGCGTATCGCTGCTCACGCTCGCTGCCTGCGGTTCGTCGCAGGACGATCCGGAGAGCCCGAACTACCAGGGTGCGTACCTCTACGGCACCGACGGCAACATGGCGAACGAGTTCGGCGCCCTGTTCAAGGAGCAGGCGGGCCTGCTCGACGGCATGAAGGGCACGCTGCCGCTCACCGAGCTGAACCAGACCTTCACCAGCCGGCTGAACGCGGTGTGGCCGGGCCTGAAGGACTACCTCTTCGCGGCCGAGACCTACGACGCGATGATGATCAGCGCGCTGGCGGCCCAGCAGGCGGGCACCGTCGAGCCGGCCAAGATCGCGCAGTACGTCAACGGCGTGACCTCGGGCGAGATCGTCTGCCGGACCTTCCAGTCCTGCCTGACGCTGGCCCGGGACGGCAAGTCGATCGCCTACCGCGGCATCACCGTGCGGCACGGCTTCACCGACGCCGGTGAGCCGTCGACGACCAGCTACGGCACCGTGCACTTCAGCTCGGCCAACCAGCTCGACAACGGCAAGACGGAGTACCTGGGCACCGGCAACGAGCTCAACGCCAGCGGCAAGAAGCCGCCGCGCCCGGCGAAGGACGGCAAGTCGGCCGTCGCGCTGAAGTTCGGCGGCCTGCTGCCGCAGACCGGCGCCCTGGCGTACACCGCGCCGCCGATGCTGGCCGCGGCGAAGCTGGCGGTCAAGGAGATCAACGAGGCCGGCGGCGTGCTCGGCAAGAACGTCGAGTGGGTCGACGGGAACGACGGCACGGACCCGCGGGTGGCCACCGCCACGATCGCCAAGCACGCCGCCGAGGGCGTGCACATCCTGATCGGTCCCGGCGCGTCCGGCGTGGCCCTGGCCTCGCTGCCGGAGGCGGTCAAGCACGGCATGATCATGTTCTCGCCGTGCAACACCTCGGCGAGCCTGACCACCGCCGACGACAAGGGCCTGTACTTCCGTACGGCCCCGTCCGACATCCTGCAGGCGCGGGCGATCGCCGACGTGATCCTGCGCGACGGCGACCGCAAGGTCGCGATCGTCGCGCACAGCGGCAACTACGGCACGAACCTCGCCAAGGACGTCGTCAAGGAGCTGGTCAAGGCCGGTCTCAGCGAGATCGACGTGCAGACGCACATCTACCAGATCACCGATGACGGCAGCGTGAAGGACAAGGCGGAGCTGGAGCGGATCGCCGGCGACATCGTCTCGGTCCAGCCGGACGGCGTGCTGGTCATCGGCTACTCCGAGTCGGCCGAGGTGGTCAAGGCACTCTCCACGGCCGGTGCTGTCCTGCGCCACTAACGTGGTGCCCTGAAAGTCCCCCGAGAAGGAGTAGTCATGAGCGAGACGGTGGAGACCCGCGGCGACGACCGCCGCGACCTGATCACGGGCGACACCAACCAGGACGGCAAGGCCGACGTCTGGGTGGCGGACACCGACGGCGACGGCAAGGCGGACCTGTTCCAGTTCGACACCGACGGCGACGGCGACGTCGACATCACGCTGGTCGACCTCGACCAGGACGGCACGCCGGACATCACGGTCGACGGCGACGGCGGCCACGCCCCCAACTGAAGACACCCACGAGAAGGGCCGCCCCCCACCCTGGGGAGCGGCCCTTCTCCGTCCCCGGGGCCCGGCGGGCGTGCGGCAGTTTCCGGGAAACTGCACGAATCGCAGCCGGAATGAGCGCAGTTTCCCCGAAACTGCGCCCGGCAGCGCGGGCTAGGCGGCGTTCATGGTTTTGATGGCCTGCCAGATGAGGAGGAAGAGGGCGGTCGCGAAGAGGATGCCGAGGACAACCACGCGGGGCACGGCGGGGCGCATGGGTGAGACGACGGCCTCGGGGTGGCCGAGGTCGACCAGGCGCTGCCGCTGCGCGAGCACCTCGTCGCGGCAGTGCACGAGCAGCTCGTCGCCGGGCGAGATGCGGTCCACCCGGCTCAGCTCGACGGCCAGCCGGGCCTGGGCGGTCTGCAGCCCGCGCACCGCCCGCTCCCCGGCGCGGCCGCCGCGGGCCCGGCCGTAGCGCCGGGCGTCGGCGCGCAGGTGGCCGTGGCCCATGATCTGCAGCTCGCCCGGGGTGGCGATGCGCGGGTCCTGCAGTCGTGCCAGCTGCGCCACGTAGTAGTGCGCCTCCCGGTGCCGGGCGACCCAGAGCAGGGCGAGCACCATGGCGAGCGCGGGCAGGCCCTTGCCGAGCATGCCGAGCAGCACCCCGGCCGCGCCGGAGCCGAGGCCGTCGGCGAACAGCGGCGAGTTCCAGACGAAGTGGGTGAGCCAGGCCAGGCCGAGCCCGAGGCCCAGGCCCCCGAGCCGCCACCACAGCGGCTTGTCGGTGCGCACCACGAACCAGGCGATGCCCGCTCCGGCCAGCGCCGTGAACAGGGTGTGGCTCCACAGCCCGGCCAGGAAGCCGCGCAGGAAGAACGTGGCCACCACCGGGCCCACCCCGTCGCCCTGCCCGCGCAGCGCCACCGCGTTCACCGCGAACACGATGTCCTCGACCACCTGGTAGCCGAGCCCGATCAGGGCGCCGTACACCATGCCGTCCAGCACGCTGTTGATCTGCTTGCGGGCGACCAGCACGATCATCACCACGCCGAGCGCCTTGAGCAGCTCCTCGACGGTCGGCCCGGCGATGGCCGAGCCCCAGGCCGCCGCGAACGCGGGTGAGATCAGCTTGGCGACCAGGTCGTGCAGCGCCTGGGTGCCCGGGATGGCGGCGGTGGTGGCCACCGCGCCGCCCCAGGCGAACGCGGTCGCCATGAGCAGCGGCGGCTCCCGTTCCAGGAAGTCCATGGACGCGATGAAGAGCCAGAACGGCACGGCGTACAGGGCGAACAGGACGATCGCCGAGGTGGTCGCCACCGGGAAGCGGGCCAGGTCGGCGCGCAGGATCTCCAGCAGCCGGGCCATCCCCGCCAGCAGGATCAGGCCCAGCAGCCAGAACGCGGGCAGCTGGAGCGACTTCAGGGCGCGCGCGGCCCGCGGGGTCGGGCGCACCGAGAAGCGCCAGCGCCGGGAGCGCCCCGCCACCGTCACCGGTCACCGCCGTAGGTGATGGAGCTGATCGAGCCGTCGATGCCGGCCAGCTCGCGTTGCAGCTCCAGCTGGGCGCCGCTGACGGTCACCTCGATGGAGTGCTCGCCGGCCAGGAACACGGCGTAGCGGCCGCTGCGCCCCGGCGCGGTGTAGCCGCCGGCCACGCCGGCCAGGCCGCCGGTCGTGCGGATGCCGCCCTCGTTCCCGGTGACCTGGTAACCCTGCGTCGCCTTGATCTTCGTACGCAGCTTCTCCGCCGCCTCCCCGATCGGCCCGTCGAACGGCTGCACCACGATGAGATAGCGCACGTCGCCCACCAGGAACATCACCGTGGCGCGCTCGCTGCCGGGCCGGGTCTTGCTCGCGTCCACCCGGGCGCCGGCCGGTGGTGCGACGGTGACACCCGCCCCCACGTCGTAGCGCGGTCCGGCGAGGGAGCGGTCGGTGGGCACGGCCCGGTTCAGGGCGGGCAGCCCGAAGACCACTATCAACAGCGCTGCCAGCACCGCGACGGCACCGGCCAGGTTCCGCACCAGCCGATGGGCAACCATGGTCCGACGGTAGCGGTGCATATAACGTGAATGCTGCTATATCGACCAATGCCCGTCGTCTCCCGGTGGCGGACCGCACTTTGACCGGTGCGGGCCCGCGCTTGGAAGATGAGTGAATGACCGGACGGGTGATCAACCGGCGGGAACAGCACAAACAGCACACGCGGGCGGCGCTGGAGCAGGCGGCGCTCGCCCTGTTCGCCCGCCGGGGCTACGAGCACACCACGGTCGAGGAGATCGCCGCCGAGGCGGGCGTCTCGGTGCGCACCTTCTTCCGCTACTACTCCTCCAAGCAGCACGTGCTCTTCGGCGACGTCGGGCACGAGCGGGTGGACCAGCTGCGCGGCGCGCTGGCGGCACGGCCCGCCGACGAGCCTCCGCTGGAGTCGGTGCGCGCGGTGCTGGACGCGGCCGACATCACCGACGAGGCCGAGCTGGACCAGCTCCGCGCCCGGCTCGCCCTGCTCAGCGAGCAGCCGTCGCTGCTGAGCACGTACCTCGTCCTCAGCGAGGAGTTGCGGCGGCTGGTGAGCGTGTTCGTGGCCGGGCGCTGCGGCAGGGCCGAGACGCACCCGTACCCGCTGCTGGTGGCGGGTGCGGCGCAGGCTGCCTGGGACAGCGCGCTGTGGTCGTGGGCCGCCGGGCAGTCCCGCGACCTGGCGATCCAGCGCCGCTCTGCCTTTGCCCAGCTCACCGCAGGGGTCCTACCACCGGATGAAAGGGGCGAACCGCCTCACCAGCCATAACGGTCCGGTAACAGCCGTCACGGCGTGTGAACCGGTCAAGGCTCCTCCCTGCTTCTACAGAGGTTGGTGATCGGGAGCCAAGGAGGCGCCATGCTGGGACGTCGGCGGGCCTACAGCGCGAAGGGCCTGTTGACAGCCGCGGCTGCGGCAGCGCTGATCTCGACCACGCTGCTGGTGGCACTGGCGAGTTACAGCGGCGCGGTGATCGAGGCGGGCGGCCGGGCGGCCGTCGCCGCGGCGCCGCCGGACGAACGGGCGATCCAGATCCGGCTGCCCTCGCGCACGGGCGGCAGCGGCTGGGTCTCCACCGGGGAGGACGTCGGCAAGTCGTTCTCCGCCGAGTCGTGGACCGCCACGGACGCCAAGCTGCGCGAGTCGTTCGCGCGCCGGTTCGGCGACACCCGCCTCTCGGTCACCGCCGCCGGGTACGCCAGCGGCCTGCGCTTCAACGGCGACACCGGGGACGCGGTGGCCGACTCCTACGGCGTCGTCTACGCCCGGGTCATGTTCCTGGAGGACCTCGCCGCGCACGCCCGGCTCGTCTCCGGCAGCTGGCCGCAGACCGGCGCGCAGGTGCCGCAGACCGTCGTCGGCGAGGCCGCCGCGCACGCGCTGGGCCTCAAGACCGGCTCCCGGGTGCGGATGACCAACGGCATCACCAAGAAGGTCCAGGAGGTCGAGGTCGTCGGCGTGTTCGCGCCGCTGACCGCCGACGACCCGTACTGGCTGCTCGTGCCGGAGATCGCCGAGGGCGTCGAGCCGGGCCGCAACACGTACGGCCCGCTGGTGCTCAACCGGGAGGACTTCTTCGACGGCTGGTCCTACCTCGGCAACAGCGGCTGGGTGGTCACCCCCGACCTGTCCCGGGCGCTGCTGTCCGAACTCGTCGCCGCCCGCGGCGCCGTGACCACCCTCGGCGAGGTGCCCAAGGAACTGGGCTACGGCGAGGGCGGCCAGGCCTCGACGCACCTGGAACGCCTGGTCGACCGCATCCAGCAGGCCAGCCTCGTCGGCCGCTCCGACCTGCTCACCCCGCTCCTGCTCATCTCGATCCTCGGCGGGTACGCCCTGATCCTGCTGGCGGCGCTGCTCACCGAAGGCCGCCGGGCGGAGACCGCACTGCTGCGTGCCCGCGGCGCGTCCCGCGGCCAGCTCGCCGGGCTCGCCGCGTGGGAGGCGCTGCTGATCGCGGCCCCGGGTGCCGTGCTCGCCCCGCTGCTGGTCGCGCCGCTGCTCAAGCTCGCCGAGCGGGTGCCCGCGCTGGCGGCCATCGGGCTGCGCCTGGAGGGCGGCATCAGCCCTCTCACCGTCGGCGTCGCGGTGACCGCCGGGCTCGGCTGCGTGCTGGCCATGCTACTGCCCGCGCTGCGCGGCGGCGGCACCTACGTGGCCGACCTGGCCGCCCGTTCCCGGCCCAGCCGCACCGCCGTGGCCCAGCGCGCCGGTCTGGACCTCGCGCTCATCGGCTTCGCCGTGCTCGCCTGGTTCCAGCTGCGGCAGTACGACTCCCCGCTGTCCGGGGTCGCCGGCGAGCTGGGCATCGACCCGATGCTGGCCGCCGCCGGGCCGCTCGGCGTGCTGGCCGGCGCGGTCGTCGCGCTGCGCCTGCTGCCGCCGCTGACCCGGCTGCTGGAGCGCCAGGTCGACCGCAGGTCCTGGTTCGCCGCCCAGCTCGGCGTATGGCAGGCCGGCCGCCGCCCGCACGCCGGGCCGGTGCTGCTGCTGGCGCTGAGCGTCGCGGTCAGCACGCTGGCCTGGACGCTCGCCGCGACCGCCCGGCAGTCCCAGCTGGACCAGGCCGACCACACCACGGGCGCGGACCTGCGCCTGACCGAGACGTCCTGGATCGCCCCGCGCCAGCGGGTGAGCCAGGTCGCCGCGCTGCCCGGCGTCGCCGCCGCGCTGCCCGCCTGGCGGACCACGCTGACCGCGGGCGAGCGGGAGACAGCGGTCTCGCTGCTCGCACTCGACGCCGCGGCCGCCGGCGACGTGCTGCGGATGCGGGCGGACATGGGTGACATCCACGCGCTGACCGCCGCGCTGACCGCGGAGAGCCGGCAGGCGCCGGGCGTGGCCGTGCCGGCCGGGACGAAGTCGCTGCGCGGCTCGGTCCGCGTCACCGCGAACGGGCAGGACTTCCTGGCCCGGCCCCGGGAGGCGAGCTCTGCCCTGTTCACCGACGAGCACGGCGGCGTGCACGTGGTGCCGCTCGCCGAGAGCGACGACGCCGACGGGTACGCGTTCGACGTGCCGGTGCCGGACACGGCCGGGCTGCGGCTGACCGGTTTCGCTACCGACGGGCCCGACATGCCCTTCGGGCTGCGCATCACCTGGGAGCTCACCGGGCTGTCCACCGTCGCCGCGACCGGCGCCGCGGTCCCGCTCGACCTCGGCCTGCCGGGTGGCAGCTGGGGCGTTCCGGGCAGCCACGGCGAGGTCAAGGTCGCGGTGACCGGCGACGGCGCCCGGGTCGACATGATGGATCCGGGCGGCGCGGTCAACGTGCCGTACACGTTCACGCTGCGACCCGACGCCCCGCCCGTCACCGTGCCCGTGCTGGCCACCCCGGAGGCGCTCGCCGCGCTGCACACCCAGGTCGGCGCGAAGGTGGACGTCCCGCTGTGGGGCGTCACCACGACGGTGCACGTGACCGGCGAGGCCACCGCGCTGCCCGGCGGGCTGGAGCCCGCCGCGCTGCTGGTCGACATGCCCGCGCTCGCCGCTCACCTGCAGCGGGAGGGTGCCCCCCGGATCCCGGTCATCAGCGAGTGGTGGCTGCGTACCGACCCGGCCCGGCACGCCGAGGCCGCCGCCGCGGCCGCCTCGCTGCCCAACCTGCTCACCATCGACCGGCACGCCCTGGCGCTGCACGCCGCAGACGACCCGTTCGGCGCCGGTGCGCGTATCGCGCTGTTCATCGCGGCGCTGGGCGCGATCGGGCTGGCCCTGGTCGGCGTCGCGGTCGACGTGCGGGCCACCGCCCGGCGGCGGGTCGCCGAGCTGGCCGTGCTCAACACCCTCGGCGCCACGCCGAACCTGCTGGCCCGTGCCCTGATGATCGAGCAGGCGTTCCTGGCCGGGCTCGGCGTGGCCGTCGGCCTGCTGGTGGGCATGTTCGTCGCGCGGACCACCGGCCCGCTGGTGATCCTCACCCCGAGCGCGAGCCGGCCCGTGCCGCCCGCGCTCACCACGACGGACTGGCCGCCAGTGCTCGGCACGGCGGCGATCCTGCTCGCCATCACCCTGGTGCTGGCCGGGCTCGTCGCGACCACGATGCGGCAGCGGCTGGCCGCCGCCCAGCTGCGGATCGGAGCTGACCGGTGAAGGGTTGGATCGCCCGGGTACGGGCCGGAGCCGGGCCCCTGGCCCTGCTGGGGGTGCTCACGCTCGCGGCCGGCCTGCTCGCGCTCGGCGCGCCGCGGGTCGCCAACCAGCTGACCGACGACGGCCTGCGCAACGACGTCTCGCCCCTCAGCTACACCTCCCGTGACCTCACCTACCGCGCGACGAAGCCGGAGAACGCCAACTGGGACCCGCAGCGGCGCCTGGAGCAGCAGCAGGCGGTCCTCTACCCCGCCCTGCGGGAGCGCGTCACGCAGTCCTGGTGGGCCCTGGCGACGGTGCAGGACGAGTCGTTCGTACGCGGCACCGGCCTGCCGGAACGCACCCCGCCGCTGTTCAGCGTCCGCGCCGGCAGCGGGCTGGAGGAGCAGGCCGACCTGGTCGAGGGCCGGTGGCCGCACACCCAGCCGGGCGAGAACCGCACGGTCGAGGTCGTGCTCACCAAGTGGAACGCCGAGCAGCTGGAGCAGCGGGTCGGCAGCACCTTCCGCTTCCACGACCGGGTGCCGATGGAGGTCGTCGGCATCATCGAGCCGCACGACGAGAACGGCACCTACTGGGAGCCGATGCCGACCGGCCTCCGGGCCTACCTGCCCAACGACGACGGCGACCCGTACCGCGCGGTGGTCTTCTCCGACCAGGCCGGGCTGGCCCTGCTGGAGAAGCTGGCGCCGGTCGTCTACGAGTGGCGCTACCGCATCGACACCGCGACGCTCGACATGGCCGTGCTGCCCGCCGTGGTCGAGGCGGCCAACGTCGCCCGGCGGCAGGGCATCGAGTCGTCGCTGACGACCGGCCTGGACACCGCGCTGGCCCGGTTCGCCGAGCGCGCCCGCGCCGCCCAGGCGCTGCTCGCCGTGGTGCAGGTGGGCGCGCTGGTCACCCTGGCCGGGCTGGTGCTGCTGGCCGCGCGTGTGCTGGTGAGCCGGCGGCGGGCCGAGTTCGCGCTGCTGCGGGCCCGGGGCGGGGCGATCCTGACCATCGGGTCGTACACCCTGCTGGAATCGCTGCTCGTGGTGCCCGCCGCGATCGTCGGGGCGCTGGCCGGCACGGCGGTGCCGGGGCGGCCCGCGGCCACCTGGCCGGTGCTGGCCGTGTTCACCGCGCTGGCGGTGCTGGCCGTGCCGGTGATGACCATGCGCACCTCGCGCGACCCGTCGTTCTCCGGCGAGCGCGCCGACGTGGCGAGCACCCGGGTGGGCCTGAAGCGGCGCACCGCCGAGCTGAGCCTGCTGGTGCTCGCCGGGGCGGGCGTATGGCTGCTGCGCGAGCGCGGCCTGAGCGAGTCCGGTGAGGTCGACGTCTACCTGGCGGCGGTGCCCGCGCTGCTGGCCGCGGGCGCGGCGGTGGCCATGGTGCGGGTGATCCCGCCGGTGGTCGCCTGGCTGGGCCGGCTGGCCGTACGCCGCCGGGGCGCGGTCGGCTTCCTGGGCCTGTCCCGGGCGGGCCGCACCGCGGGCGCCGTGATCGGCCCGGTGGCCGTGCTGGTCGTCGCGGTGAGCACCGCGGTGTTCAGCGTGGCCGTCGCGGGCACCATCGACTCCGGCCGCGACCGCGCCACGGACCTGCGGATGGCCGCGGACGTCAAGGTCGACGGCTACTACTTCGACGAGCGGACGGCCACCGAGCTGGCCGCCGTGCCCGGGGTGACCGCGGTGGCCCCCTACATGGTCGAGTCGGCCGGCGACCTGGCCGTCGACCAGCAGCGCAAGGGCACGGTGTACGCGCTGGTGCTGGACGGCCCGGCCTACGCGAAGGTGCTGGCCGAATCCGGGGTCGAGGTCACCCCGCCCGCGGCGTTCACCGAGGCGGGCCAGAGCCCGGTCATCCCGGCCCTGGTCTCGCCCGGAGCCGCGAAGCAGATCGGCGACGGCAAGCCCATGGTGACGCTGCGCGGCCGGTTCTACGACTTCTCGGTGGCCGCGGTGGTCGACGGGTTCCCGCCGATCGCCAACGGCGCGACGAACTTCGTCGTGCTGCCCTGGCAGGCGTTCCCGGCGGACAGCCGGCAGGCGCTGCTGCCCA
This sequence comes from Catellatospora sp. IY07-71, assembly GCF_018326265.1. Taxonomy (GTDB): domain Bacteria; phylum Actinomycetota; class Actinomycetes; order Mycobacteriales; family Micromonosporaceae; genus Catellatospora. The sequence goes on along the minus strand of NZ_AP023360.1, from coordinate 1,642,686 downwards.
GCGGCTACCTGTTGGCGGGCGACCCGGACCCGCAGGCGCTGCGCGCGGTGGGCGACGCCGGGCAGGAGCGCTGGGCGAGCACCGGCTACCGCGCGAAGGCGTACGAGCCGGTCACGCAGGTGACGACCTGGGACCAGACCCGCGCGAGCCTGGATGAGACGAGCGTCAACGCGGTGATCACCTTCGCGTTCGCCATCGGCGCGGGCACCGGTGTGGTGCTCGCCCTGCTGGCGATCGGCTTCGCCGTCGTCTCCGGCGCCCGGGGCCGCGGCACCGTGCTGTCCCGGCTGCGGACCATGGGCCTGACCCGGGGCCAGGGCCGCGGCCTGCTGCTGGTGGAGCTGATGCCGGTGGTCACCGTGGCGGTGCTGACCGGCGCGGCGGTGGGCGTGGCGATGCCGCGGCTCATCGCCCCCGCGCTGGGCCTCGACACGTTCACCGACGGGATCACGGTCGGGGTCGCCTTCGACCCGCTGGTGGCCGGCGCCGCGGTGGCGCTGGTGCTGATCGGAATGCTGACCGCGCTCGCGGTGGAAACCCTGTTCAACCGCCGGCTGCGCCTCGGTGAGGTGCTCCGGCTCGGTTCCTTCGAAGCGGGAGAGAGCTGATGTCGACCACTGACGAGACCATCGCGCCGCCGGACCTCGCCACGCTGCAGGCACGTGCCGCGCAGCGGGCCGCGGACCGGGCCGGCGGCGCCGACCGGCTGCGCGGGCACCTGGTGTGCGACGGGCTGGTGCGGATCTACAAGACCGAGGGCGTCGAGGTCGTCGCGCTGCAGGGACTCGACCTGGTGGTGGACCGGGGCGAGCTGCTGGCCATCGTCGGCGCCTCCGGCTCCGGCAAGTCGACCCTGCTGAACATCCTGTCCGGCCTCGACGTGCCGACCGCGGGCATCGCCCGGGTGGGCGAGTACGACCTGCTCACCATGTCGGCGAAGAAGCGGCTGTCGTACCGGCGGCACATGGTCGGCTTCGTGTGGCAGCAGACCGGCCGCAACCTGCTGCCGTACCTGACCGCGCTGGAGAACGTGGTGACCCCGATGCGGCTGGCTGGCACGCGGTCCGGCCGCAAGGCCCGCGAGCGCGCGCTGGAGTTGCTGGAGATGGTCGGCGTCGGCTACTGCGCGGACCGCCGCCCGGACCAGATGTCCGGCGGCGAGCAGCAGCGCGTGGCGGTGGCGCTGGCCGTGGCCAACGACCCCGAGGTGCTGTTCGCCGACGAGCCGACCGGCGAGCTGGACGAGTCGACCGCGGCCGAGGTGTTCGGCGCGCTGCAGACGATTAACGCCGAGCTGGGCGTGACCGTGGTCGTGGTGACGCACGACCCGAACGTGGCCACGCAGGTGCGGCGTACCGTGGCGATCCGCGACGGCCGGCTGGCCTCGGAGGTGCGCCGGACCGCGCGGGCCACCGCCGACGGCGGCACCGAGCTGGTCAGCGAGGAGTACGCGGTGCTGGACCGGGCCGGGCGCATGCAGCTGCCCGGCGCGTTCGTGGAGGAACTGGAGCTCAAGGACCGGGTGAAGCTCACCCTGGAGTCCGACCGTGTGGAGGTGCGCCGTGGCTGAAGAGCTGGTCAGGGTCGAGAACGTGTCCCGCGACTTCGGCCGGGCGGGCAAGGTCGTGCACGCGGTGCGGGACGTCTCGTTCACCGCCGGGCGCGGCGAGCTGGTCGCCGTACGCGGCCGCTCGGGCGCGGGCAAGACGACCCTGCTCAACATCATCGGCGGGCTGGACCGGCCGACCTCGGGCAAGGTCTTCATCGCGGGGCAGGAGGTCACCTCGGCGGCTGAGCCGCAGCTGGTGGCGCTGCGCCGGGACGTGATCGGCTTCGTGTTCCAGTCGTTCGGGCTGGTGCCGATCCTGTCGGCGGCCGAGAACGTGGGCGTGCCGCTGCGGCTGGCCAAGGTGCGCCCCGCCGAGCGGGACCAGCGGGTGGCGGTGCTGCTGGAGCTGGTCGGCGTCGGCGCGCACGCCAACCAGCGGCCGTACGAGCTGTCCGGCGGCCAGCAGCAGCGCGTGGCGGTGGCCCGCGCGCTGGCCAACGACCCGCAGCTGCTGATCGCGGACGAGCCGACGGGCCAGCTCGACTCGGAGACCGGCCGTCAGATCATGGACCTGCTGCGTGCCCTGGTGCACGCCCGCGGCATGACCGCCCTGGTCGCCACGCACGACGCGGCCCTGATGGACATGGCCGACCGCGTGGTCACCCTCCGCGACGGCGCGCTGGTGCCCTGACCGGCGGAAGGCAAAGAAGAAGGGCGCTCTGGGGGGAGCGCCCTTCTTCTTATGTTCAGTTGTCTCGGTTCAGTCGCCCTGACGCTGGTGCGGGATCTGACCCTGGAGCAGAGCACGCACCTCCGACTCGCGGTAGCGGCGGTGGCCACCCAGCGTACGAATAGCGCTGAGCTTGCCCGCCTTGGCCCACCGGGTGACGGTCTTCGGGTCGACGCGGAACATCGACGCAACCTCTGCCGGGGTGAGCAGGGGTTCTGGTTCGTGCGTACGCGACGCCATGCGGTCACTCCTCCACAAGTACCTATAGACGAAGACCGGGGTCCCGCCGGTCAACGCGCTACCCATAGTCCGGCTAGTCCCCGATGTCCGACATGGGCCGAACGGGTGAAGGTCCGTGGATGGACGGATGATGAATGAACGACATGTCTGCTTTTAGCGGATGAAGACAGTAATTTCATAGCTTTCGATCACTCCAGGTAACCCACGCGCTACGTACCGTCAGTTGCTGCGCTCCAGTAGTTGGATCGCCCGCCACCGCTGCACGAGCTGCTCATACGCGGCCGTGGCGGCGTCGCCGTCCTCCCGCTCCAGCCCGGCCAGCCCGGTGGCGACCAACTCGACCGAGTCGTCGTCGCGCAGCGCGTCCTCCGACAGCAGCGCGGTCAAGCCGCCGTAGTCGAGTTCGACCACCGACCCGGGATGGAACGACTCCAGCCAGCGCGCGGTCTCCCGCAGCGAATCGGTGATCGGCACGTCGCCCAGGGTCCGGCGGAGCACCCGCAGCCCCTTGTGCGCCCGCTGCCGGGCCTTGCCGATCTCCGTGCGGTAGCGCAGCACCCGGCGGGTGGGCTCCAGCACCAGGTCCCGCTCGGCCGGCGAGACCAGCACGAACCAGCGCAGCGGCACCCCCCAGGTGGCCACCTGCTCGTGCATCCGGTCCTCGGCCCGGGTCTGCCCGACCACGGTCTGCGCCAGGTCGACCAGCACCGGCGGCACGAAGGCGTCGGCGAGCACCTGCGGCACCCCGTCCCGGGCCTGCAGCGCGGCCTCGGCGACCCGGACCCGCAGGTTCCACGGGCAGACCAGCGGCACCTCCGCCTGGCCGGTCAGCCCCTGCATGACGTATGCCTCATCGGGCAGGTCGGGCAGGCGCGACCAGCCCGCACCGAGCGCTTCCAGCACGGTCGCCCGCTGGCGGCCGGGCCCGTCGGACACGCCGATGGCGCGCCCCTCGTCCACGTAGCGGCGCCAGAATCGTTCACGTTCCGGCGCGAACGCGGTGAGCGGCTCGTAGACCCTCAGGTACGCGGCGAACTGTGACGGCACCTCGCGATCCTCCCACGATTAGGCTGTCAGCGGGAGCGTCGCTACCGCGGCGTCGCCCGACCCCTCGGAAACACCGAGAACGGATCGGCCCCACAAGGGCCATCGGAGTCACCTGGAGCCAGCAGTGGGCGTATTCAGCGACGGCAGTCACGAACAGGTCGTGTTCTGCCAGGACCGGGCCAGCGGCCTGAAGGCCATCATCGGCATCTACTCGACGGCGCTCGGCCCCGCCTTGGGCGGCACGCGCTTCTACCCGTACGCCACGGAGGAGGAGGCGCTGCACGACGTGCTCGACCTCTCCCGGGGCATGGCGTACAAGAACGCCCTCGCCGGGCTCGACCTCGGCGGCGGCAAGGCCGTCATCTGGGGCGACCCGGAGCAGATCAAGTCCGAGCAGCTGCTGCGGGCGTACGGCCGGTTCGTCCAGTCCCTGGGCGGCCGCTACTACACCGCGTGCGACGTCGGCACCTACGTCCAGGACATGGACGTCGTGGCCCGGGAGACGAAGTTCGTCACCGGCCGCAGCGTCGAGTACGGCGGCGCCGGCGACTCGTCGGTCCTCACCGCCTGGGGCGTCTTCCAGGGCATGCGCGCCGCGGCCGAGCACCGCTGGGGCACCCCGTCGCTCAAGGGCCGCCGGGTCGGCGTGGCCGGGCTGGGCAAGGTCGGCAAGTACCTGACCGCCCACCTGATCGAGGACGGCGCCGAGGTCGTGGCGACCGACGTGCACCCGAAGGCGCTGGAGTGGGCCAAGGCCACCTACCCCCAGGTCACCCTGGTCGCCGACGCCACCGCGCTGGTCGCCGGCGACATCGACGTCTACGCGCCGTGCGCGCTGGGCGGCGCGCTCAACGACGACACGGTGCCCGCCCTGAAGGCCCAGATCGTGGCCGGTGCGGCCAACAACCAGCTCGCGCACGCCGGCGTCGAGAAGCTGCTGCTCGACCGAGGCATCCTGTACGCGCCCGACTACCTGGTGAACTCGGGCGGCGTGATCCAGGTCGCGGACGAGATCGACGGCTTCAGCTTCGAGCGGGCCAAGCTGCGCGCCACCAAGATCTACGACACGACGAAGCGAATCCTGGAAACGGCGGACGCCGAGGGCATCTCCCCGGCCGCCGCCGCGGACCGCCTCGCCGAGCAGCGCATCGCCGAGGTGGGCCGCCTCCGGACCATCCGGGTCTGACCCCTTTCATGGTCGAAGCCCCCGCCGAGCTGCTGAAACAGCGCGACCGGGGGCTTCGGCCGGGAATTGGACCGTCATTACTGGGGAGCGATATACTCCTTACCAGTCATAAAACGGACAGGTTCCGATGTGCTGTCAGACACCCGGTAACCCGAGATGCCGAAGTGCCCTCCTCCCATGTACCGTATGACCCACGAGAGATGTCTGACGTCATCGGGGCCCGCCTTCGGGTAGCCCCGTCATTCATGTGCGAGGGGGTCGGCCATGGGGCGCGGCCGAGCTAAGGCCAAGCAGACTAAGGTGGCCCGGGAGTTGAAGTATCACTCCCCGAACACCGACCTCGCCGCCTTGCAGCGCGAGCTCGGAGGTAACGAGCTCAGCAGCGGCAGCGGCAGTACTGTTGCCGAGGATCACGACGACGACGAGCGCGATCCGTACGACCCGTACGCGAATTACGCCGTCGACGACGATGACGATGACGACGACGGTAAGGACTGGACTCCCCGCCGCTGATCTTCCTGTGGGCACCGCCGCTCAGCGCGGCCGGTTGTTCCAGTTGAAGAAGGTCGGGATGTTCTCGAAGTGGTTCCAGGCACAGACGGCGCCGCCGTCCGTGCCTGGCCCTTCAGAACGGGCCAGCCGCGCCAGCCGCGCCTCCTCCAGCAGGGGAGCGAGTTCGGCGCGGGCGTCCAGGATCCGGTCGGCCAGGCGGTCAGTCTCGTCGGACATGGTCGAGCACTCCCTCCAGTAGGTTGATCTTGCTGTTGCGGCAGTGCTCGGTCTCCGTGCCGTCGAACCGTCCGTGCTCGAAGTAGCGGTTGGCGGCGTGCCCGCCCCCGCAGAAACCGAAGTACGGGCAGGACGTGCGGCACGCGGCGATCCCGTCGAGGAACTCCGGCACCCAGCCGGTCCGTGCCGTCCCCAGCAGCGCCGACAGCGGGCTGGTGAGCACGTTACCGCTGGTGAAGTCGCCGTACACCGGATCGTGGAACCCGGCCAGCTCCGGCGAGAGCAGCACCACCGAGCCGTCGTACCCGATCGTCGGGATGGGGTCCAGCGTGCGCGGCAGCAGCCCGTCGGCGGTGCCGTCCAGCACCGCGCCCAGGTAGCGCAGACTCCATTCGAGCTCGCGCACGTGGATCCGCGGGTCGGCCCGCCATGCCGCAGCCAGCTCGGCCCAGAAGGCCCGCACCGCGATCGCGTCATGCCCGTTGGGACGCTCGTTGACGCCCTCGCGCTCCTCGATGTTGACGCCGAGGATGTCGCAGCCCAGCTCCAGGAAGTACCCGTACAGCCGGGCCGCCAGCCCCGGCCGCGGCTCGCCCACCACGCACAGGGCCGCGAACGGCAGGCCGTGCCGCCGCAGCGCCGCGATCCCCCGCTCGATCCGGTCGTACGCGGGCCGCCCCGCGCGCGACACACGCTGCCCGTTGAGGTCCTCGGGGCCGTCCACGCTCACGCTCACCCGCACCCCGCGAGCGGCGAACAACTCGCACCACGCGTCGTCCACCAGCGTCGCGTTGGTCTGCACGTGCTGCTCCACCCCCGCCGCGAACGGGGCCATCAGCGCCGTCAGGTGCTCGCGGCCGGCCGCCAGCGGCTCACCGCCGTGCCAGACCACGGAGAAGCGGCCCCCGGCCGCCCAGGCGTTCGCGTCCGTAGCCACCGCCTCGGCCACCGCCACCGGCATCCGCCGGTCGGCCGCGCGCAGGGGCAGGTAGCAGTAGACGCAGTCCAGATTGCACAGCGTCGTCGGCTGCATCACGACATACCCCGGCATGGGGGACAGCCCCCGCATGCCGCCAACACCGGCCACCCGCCCATTCCAGCAAACCGCGCGGCCTTTTTCCATGATCAAAGCTCCCGCCATGCTGTCGGAACAGCGTGACGGGAGCTTTGATGGGGCAAGTGGGGCGGGTCAGTCGTCCAGCCAGTCGAGGCGGCGGTCGCCGCGGTTGCCGCGCCGGTCGTCGCCGTAGCCGTTCTGCTGGCCGTAGCCGTCCTGCTGGCTGCCGTACGGGTCCTGGCCGTAGCCGCTCTGCTGCTGGCCGTAGCCGCCCTGCTGGGTGCCGTACGGGTCCTGCTGCTGGCCGTAGCCGCCCTGCTGGGCGCCGTATGAGTCCTGGCCGTAGCCGCCCTGCTGGCCGTAGCCGGCCTGCTGGGTGCCGTACGGGTCCTGCTGCTGGCCGTAGCCGCCCTGCTGGGCGCCGTACGAGTCCTGCCCGTAGCTGCCCTGCTGCTGGCCGTACCCGCTCTGCTGGTCCTGGCCGTAGCCGCCCTGGTTCGAGCCGTAGCTGCCACCCGAGGTCGGACCCGCGTAGTGCGTGGGCTCGTCGTACTGGCCCTGGTAACCGCCCTGCGGCTGGCCGTAGCCGCCTTGCTGGGCACCGTAGCCGCCCTGCTGGCCGTACCCGCCGGGCTGCTGGCCGTAGCCGCCCTGGTCGCCGTAGCCGGGCTGGCCGCCGCCGTAGCCGCTGGTCGGGGCCACCGGCGAGCCGTAGCCGCCGGCGGGGCTGCCGCCATAGCCGCTGGTCGGGGCCGGGCTGCCGTAGCCGCTGGTCGGCGCCGGGTTGCCGTAGCCACTGGTCGGGGCTGCGGGCGAGCCGTAGCCGCCCTGCGGAGCGCCGTAGCCGGCCTGGTCGTAGCTGGGCTGGCCGCCGCTGTAACCGCTGGTCGGGGCCACCGGCGAGCCGTAGCCGCCGTACTGCTGGGTGGCGGCCGGGGAGCCGTAGGGCTGCTGAGCGCCGCGCTGCTGCGGCACGCCACCGTACTCGCCGGGGCGGTGCATCACGGTCGCGTCGTTGCCCGCTCCGGGGCGGGCCACCATTGTCGGGTCGGCGGGACGGCCGTACGTGCCACCACCGGCGCCGCCGTAGACGCCCGCACCCGCTCCGGCCCGCACGGGCTGGCCGGGACGCACGCCCGGACGGCCGCGCACCGGCTCGTCGTCGTCGTCCTCGTCGTCCTCGTCGTCGTCATCGTCGTCGCCGCCGCGCTTCATCACCAGCAGCACGATCGCGCCGATACCCAGCGCCACCAGCAGACCGCCCAGGATGATCATGACCCAGGTCATGGCGTCCAGGCCGCCCTCTTCCTTCTGGTCGCCGGAGACGTCGACGGCCTCACCGGGGCTCTCCTCGCCGGTGCCGGCCGAATCCTCGGGCAGCGCGCTGGCGGCGTCGGTCGGCGTCGCCTCGACCGACGGCGTGGCGCTGGCCGCGGCCTCGTTGACCATCGAGATCCGGATGTCGGTCTTCGACTGGCCCGCGCCGAGGTTCTGGCTGAAGGTCTTCATCGTGAACGGGTCCTTCTGGACCGTGACCACGATGAGACCGGGCGCGATCGGCGCGGAGGCGGACGGCACGAACCGGAAGGAGCCGTTGGAGCCGGTCGTCTTGACCGGGAACTCCTTGTCGTTCCCGTCGGACAGCAGCACGAGGGCGCCCGAGAGCGGCTGGCCGGTGCGCGAGTCGTACACGGTGCCGGCGATGGTGCCGGTCGACTGCTGTGCGGCCTGCAGGCTGATGGTGACCGTCTTAGCCTGGGCGCCGGCCGCCTCGATCTTGACTTCGACCTTGTCGCCCTGCACCGGATCGCCCGACACAGAGAGCTTGAACTCGAAGGACTTGGAGCCGTCAGCCTCGATCGTGTCGTCAGCGGGCGAGTTGCACTGGACGCACTCGACCTTTGAGCTGTTGTCACCGGCGGTGATCGAAGGCACACCCGGGCTGCTGTCGTTCTTGACCGATCCCTTGATCGTGATCGTGTCGCCCTTCTTGGCGGACGACGGGAACGAGTCGACGTTGATCGACGCCGCCTGCGCGGATGCCGGAGCGGAGACGCCGACGAGTGTGCCTAGCGACACCATCGCTACCACTCCGACGCGTGCCAACCAGGACCGTCGCTGGGTAGTCACGGCCACCGCCTTCCAAGCTCCTCGATATCCCACAGCGAGCGGGGTGTGGGGGGCGCTGCGGGAATACACCGCCCGCAACTATGCCTTGCGAAGGAAGGATTGCGCGACCCAGGGCCCGTACATAATGAGTAAAAGTAATCTTGTATCGTCCGCTTATGTCCCCCTCGCCTGATATATCCCCGGCGGTGGCCGAAGCCCTCGACTCCCTGGCCACGGGTCGGGTCCCGGAACGTTTGACGCTTCGCGATGCGGTTAGGGCACTCTTGGCACATCTTGCGACGACGGCTCCTGGCCGTTCGGTGGAGGTGCGGGTTCCCCCATACGGTGCGATTCAGTGCGTCGAAGGGCCAAGGCACACCCGTGGTACGCCCCCGAACCTGGTCGAGACCGATCCGGTCACATTTCTTCAGCTCGCCGCCGGACGCGTGGATTGGGCGGCGGCGGTGGCGGATGGGCGGATTCGGGCCAGCGGCATTCGGTCCGATATCGGGGCTCTTTTCCCGATCGTCTAGGCCTGGCAGACTGGTAACCCTGGATTCAGTCACGTGTCGCACGGGCCAGGCACCGGGGTGTCCGCCCCTGCCGGTCACGTACACTGAGCTGCGGCGGCAATCGCCGCCCGACGCCGACACACACCATCGATGCCGGCTTTGGCGAGCAGGGCATCGACCAGCTACTGAAGCGACAAGCGCAAGGAGCAGCAGGTGCCCCGAGGCGACGGCCGGTTGAGCCACGAACTCGACCCCCACCGGCCAGGCCCGCAAGACGCATGCGGCGTCTTCGGTGTCTGGGCCCCCGGTGAAGAGGTCGCGAAGCTCACCTACTTCGGCCTGTACGCACTGCAGCACCGCGGCCAGGAGGCGGCGGGCATCGCGGTCAGCGACGGTTCCGGAGTCGTGGTCTACAAGGACATCGGCCTGGTCGCCCAGGTCTTCGACGAGCCGACGCTGGCCAGCCTGCGCGGCCACCTGGCGATCGGGCACGCGCGGTACTCGACCACCGGCGACTCGACCTGGGAGAACTCCCAGCCGACGCTCCAGTCGACCAGCGCCGGCACCACCATCGCGCTGGCCCACAACGGCAACCTGGTGAACACCGCCGACCTGGCCCGCCGCGCCGACGAGCTGGGCATGGACCGGCAGGGCTCGACCAACGACACCGGCCTGGTCACCATGCTGCTGGCGGGCCGGCCCGACCTGTCCGTCGAGGCCGCCGCGATGGAGGTGCTGCCGACCGTCGAGGGCGCGTTCAGCTTCGTCTTCATGGACGAGAACACCCTCTACGCGGCACGCGACCCGCACGGCGTGCGCCCGCTCATGCTCGGCCGCCTGGAGCGCGGCTGGGTCGTCGCGAGCGAGCAGGCCGCGCTGGACATCGTCGGCGCGTCCGTGGTCCGCGAGGTCGAGCCCGGCGAGCTGATCGCCATCGACGAGTACGGGCTGCGCTCGCAGCGCTTCGCCGCGCCGGACCCCAAGGGCTGCCTGTTCGAGTACGTCTACCTGGCCCGGCCGGACGCGACGATCTCCGGCCGCAACGTCTACTCGACCCGGGTGGAGATCGGCCGCCGCCTCGCCAAGGAGCACCCGGTCGAGGCCGACCTGGTCATCCCGAGCCCCGAGTCGGGCACGCCGGCCGCGATCGGCTACGCCGAGGCCTCCGGCATCCCGTACGGGATGGGCCTGGTGAAGAACGCCTACGTCGGGCGCACCTTCATCCAGCCCTCGCAGACCATCCGTCAGCTGGGCATCCGGCTCAAGCTGAACCCGCTGCGCGACAACGTGCGGGGCAAGCGCCTCGTCGTGGTCGACGATTCCATCGTGCGCGGCAACACGCAGCGCGCCATCGTGCGCATGCTGCGCGAGGCGGGCGCGCTGGAGGTACACGTACGCATCTCCTCTCCGCCGGTGAAGTGGCCGTGTTTCTACGGCATCGACTTCGCCACCGGCGCCGAACTGCTGGCGAACGGCACCGACCTGGAGGGCATCCGCCGCTCCATCGGTGCCGACTCGCTCGGCTACGTGTCGCTCGAGGGGCTCATCGCCGCCTCCGAGCAGCCGAAGAACCGCCTGTGCCGGGCCTGCTTCGACGGGGAGTACCCGATCAAGCTGCCGGCCGCCAACCTCATCGGCAAGCACGTGCTCGAAGGGGTCGGCCGCCGGGTCGGTCCCGAGGAGCGCACCAGCGACCAGCCCTCAGCGCCGACGACGGAGCTGAGCAGGCCCGGAATTTCTGGCTAGCACCACTCGTCACGGCACCGACACCCTTCCCTGAAAAGCCGGTGCCGCGCACAAAGAGGAGAAAAACCGTGACGCACGTGACCGAGCGCCCCGTCTCCGGGCAGCCGGAGAACGGCAACCGCCAGCTGTGGACGGCGGAGGGCAGCACCAACCGCCGGCGCACCGTCACCTACGCCGACGCGGGCGTGTCCATCCACGCCGGCGACCGGGCCGTGGAGATGCTGAAGGACAAGGTCGCGCGTACGCACCGCCCGGAGGTGCTGGGCGGCCTCGGCGGCTTCTCCGGCCTGTTCAAGCTCGACACGTCGAAGTACAAGAGCCCGGTGCTGGCCTCGTCGACCGACGGCGTGGGCACCAAGCTGGCCATCGCGCAGCAGATGAACATCCACGACACGGTCGGCATCGACCTGGTCGCGATGGTCGTCGACGACCTGGTCGCCTGCGGCGCGGAGCCGCTGTTCCTGCTCGACTACATCGCCTGCGGCGAGGTCGTGCCGGACCGCATCGCCGAGATCGGCGCGGGCATCGCCGACGGCTGCCGGTACGCCGGCTGCGCGCTGCTGGGCGGCGAGACCGCCGAACACCCCGGCCTGATGCGCCCGGACGAGTACGACCTCTCCGCCAACGGCGTCGGCGTCGTCGAGGAGGACCAGATCCTGGGCGCCGAGCGGGTCCAGGTCGGCGACGCGGTCATCGCGATGCGCTCCTCCGGCCTGCACTCCAACGGCTACTCGCTGGTCCGTCACGTGCTGCTCGGCCAGGCCCGGCTCAAGCTCGACTCGGTCATCGAGGACCTGGGCGACCAGCGCACCCTCGGCGAGGAACTGCTCACCCCGACCAAGATCTACGCCAAGGACTGCCTGACGCTGATCGCCGAGTGCGAGGTGCACGCGCTCGTGCACGTCACCGGCGGCGGCATCCCCGGCAACCTGGTCCGCGTGCTCCCCAAGCACGTCGACGCCATCGTCAACCGCTCCACCTGGGCCCCGCAGCCGATCTTCGACCTGATCCAGCGCAAGGGCCGCATCGACACCGCCGACCTGGAGTCGACCTTCAACATGGGCGTCGGCATGTTCGCGGTGGTCTCCGCCGCCGACGCCGACCGCGCCATGGCCCTCCTCACCGGCCGCGGCGTCGAGTGCTGGCACGTCGGCGACATCGTCGAAGGCACCGGCCAGGTCCACATGCTCGGCCACCACACCCGCGGCTGACCCTCCCACCACCAAGATCGCGACGATCTTGCATGAGCTGCGGGGATGACACGCCCGTATCGGGCGTATCCCCAACAGTTCGCGCAAGATCGTCGCGATCTTGCTTTGCGGCCGCCCGCGCGGAGTGAGGTGCGGCTCGCGGGCGGTGGTCAAGATCGGGGTTTCGTGTCCAAAGGTGCGGCCTGACCGCAGGTTGGACACGAAACGCCGATCTTGGCAGGGACGGGCGTCGGAGCCCGGCCGTGGGTGGAGCCAGGCCGCGGGGTGGAACCGGGGCGGGGTGGGGCGGACCGGGTTGAGCGGACCGGGGCGGGTCAGAGCCAGGTCGTCAGGGCGGTGCGGAGGCCCGCCGGGTCGAGGCCGTGGGCGCGGGCGTGGTCCGCCGGGGTGCCGTAGGCGTGGAGATCGACCCGGCCCACCCCCAGGCTGAGGAGGCGGTGCGGCCGGTCAGCCAGAGCTTCGCTCACCACGTGGGCGGAGGTGCCGGCCAGATACGGCTCGACCAGGGCCACGTTGCCGGAGCCGGCCAGCGCGCGCAGGCCGGCGGTGTCGAAGGGGCGGGGGGTGTGCGTGTACGCCACCGTGACGTCCAGCCCTCGCGTCGCCTCCAGCACCGGTGCCAGCATCGGCCCCACCGCCACGACCAGCGCTCCCGAGCCGTGGCGCACCGGCCGCAGCAGGTGCGCGTCGGCGTACGCGATGTCGTTGACCTGCGCCGAGAGCCGCAGGTAGACCGGGTCGTCGTGGGGCATCGCGGCCGCCAGCAGCGGCGCGACCTCGCCGGGGTGGCCGGGCACGTGCACGGTCCAGCCGGGCAGGGTGTCGATGAGCTGCACGTCCATCGGTGACATGTGGGTGTAGCCCGCGGTGGAGCCGTCGTAGGACGCGCCGACGCTGACCAGCACCGCGCCGACGCCCTGGTGGGCCAGGTCGAGCTTGATCTGCTCGTACGCCCGGTCGATCAGGAACGTGGCGTAGGAGTGTGCGACCGGGCGCAGCCCGGTGAGGGCCAGCCCACCCGCCACGCCGATCATGAGCTGCTCGCGGATGCCCACGTTGCGCACCCGGTCGGGGTGCTTGAGGGCGACCGGCTCGAACGCGGCGGCCGAGATGTCGGCCAGCACCAGCGCGGTGCGCGGATCCTCCTCGATCAGCCGGGACATGGTGCCGGCGAACGCCTCTCGCATGATCAGCTCCCCTTCTGCTCGACACGCGCCACGACGACGTGCGGCGCGCCCTCCCGTGCCTGCGCCAGCCCGGCGGCGATGGCGTCGTGGTCGCGGCCGTCCACGGTGACCGCGGTCCAGCCGTGCACCGCGAACCGGGACGCGATCCCGCCCGGCCAACCGTGCGAGGCCGACTGGTTGTCGATCACGAGCGCGGTGACCGTGTCCAGGCCGGTCGCGCCGGCGTACGCGATGGCCTCGTGGTTGCTGCCCTCGTCCAGCTCCGCGTCGCCGAGCAGGACGTACACCCGCGGTGCCAGGCGGCCCTGGGCCCGCAGCCCGAGCGCGGTGCCCACGCCGAGACCGAGCCCGTGCCCGAGGGAGCCGGAGCTGATCTCGACGCCGGGCACGCGCAGCCGGTCCGGGTGGTGGCCGAGCGGGCTGTCCGCCCCGGCCAGGTCGTCGAGCCAGTCCGGCGGGAAGAAGCCCTTGGCGGCCAGCACGGCGTAGTACGCGGCCGGGCCGTGGCCCTTGGAGAGCAGGAAGCGGTCCCGGTCGGGGTCGTCGGGGTGGCGCGGGTCCACCCGCAGCACCCGGTCGTAGAGGACCCAGAGCACGTCCAGGGTCGAGTACGCGCTCGGCGCGTGCTTCTCGTCCCCGGTCAACCGCGTGAGCAGCGGTTCCACCTCGATGACAGCCATGAGAGTAGGGTGCAAGTTAAAGTGCACTTGAACTCAAGGCGGGGGATCGTGAAACCTGGTGTGACGCTGCTGACGATAGGCGAGCTGTCGGCCCGGAGCGGGGTGGCCCCGTCGGCGCTGCGCTTCTACGAGGAGCGCGGCCTGATCCACTCCGTGCGCACCGGCGGCAACCAGCGCCGCTACGAGCGCAGCGAGCTGCGCCGCGTCTCCTTCATCCGGATCGCGCAGCAGGTCGGGGTGTCCCTGGAGCGGATCCGGGAGGCGCTCGCCGAGCTGCCGGAACGGCGTACCCCCACCAAGGCGGACTGGACGCGGCTTTCCGCGCGCTGGCGGGCCGACCTCGACGCGAGGATCGCGCTGCTGGAGCGACTGCGCGACACGCTCGACGGCTGCATCGGCTGCGGCTGCCTGTCCCTGCAGTCCTGCGCGCTCTACAACCCGGGCGACCAGCTGGCGGCACAGGGCCCCGGACCGCGGAAACTGCTGGCCTGACCCGGGCGGGGCTGCGCACAGCCGTCGATACGTCTACCGTGTGGGAGTGTCCATTGTCGACCTTCCGCGCTCGGCGCCGCTGCCGCCGCCGAAGCCGAACCGCCTGCTCCGGCTCGCGGGTCTCGCTGCGGTGCTGGCGCTGCTGGCGGGCGTCGCCTACGGCGGGGTCCGGTACTACTACGCCGACGTGCCGATGCCGAAGGAGCGTTTCGACACCACGCACCCGATCCGGGTGACGAACCTGCCGCCCGGCGTCGCCGACGCCTTCGTCGCGGCCGTCGACCCCGGCTTCCACGACCAGGCGACCGGCCTGATCTGGCCGTCCACGCTGATCACGAAGAAGTACGCGGTCGTCGCGATGGGGCTCGACGAGTCCGAGCTGGACAGCTGGCGGGTGCGCGTCGCCGCGCACAAGCTCGAGGACTGGTACTCCAAGTCCGACCTGCTCGGCTTCTACCTGACCACGGCACGCTTCGACACCGGCGCGACCGGCCTCACCGAGGCGGCCCGGTGGTACGCCGGCAAGGAGCCGCGCGACCTGACCCTCGCCGAGGCCGCGCTGGTCGCGGTGCACGTGGGGGCGGGCTCGACCCACGTCGAGCAGGCCTGGCACCGGGTGCTGGACACCATGGTCGAGCGCGGCCTGCTGAGCGCCGCGACCCGCGCCGGACTGGTGTTCCCGAAGCCGGTCCCCCACTGACGGGGCGGTGGCGGCGCCGTGCCCGGGTCTAGGGTGAGTCCATGACCATGGTCGATGTGGTGCAGCAGTCCTCGCCCCGATGGAGCCGGCGCCGCCGGATCATCACCGCGATCGTCGCGATCGACGCGTTCATCGTGCTCTTCGCGGCGGTGGCCGCCACGCAGTTCTACGACAGCGTGCCGGAACCGGCGGAGCTCCGGCCCCAGCAGGCGGTCGTGGACCTGCGCGAGGTGCCGATGCCGGTGCTCAACACGTTCGTCGCGGCCGTCGACCCCGACTTCTACGAGGAACCGTTCCGGCCCTGGTCGGGCTCGCTGATCACCCGGCGCTACGCCGCGACGGCGGCGGACGTGGATGACGTGTCGAGCTGGCGCGTCGGCATCATGGCGTCGAAGCTCGAAGACCGGTACACCCGCACCGAGCTGCTGGGCTTCTACCTGAACAACGCCGACTTCGGCCGCGGCACGGTCGGCCTGGCCACCGCGGCGCAGACGCGCTTCGGCAAGCCCGTGGCGCAGCTGTCCGTCGCCGAGGCCGCCGTGCTGGCGGTGCCGCTGGCCCCGGATGCCGACGCCGATCCGCGCCGGGCGTGGGAGTCCGTGCTGGACACGATGGTGGAGCGGGGCTGGCTGAGCCAGGCCGAGCGGGCCACCCAGACCTACCCGGCCTGACTCTCCCCACCGCCGCGGTCGGCGGCCGCCACGGGGCGATGCCCGGGAAACTGCGGCCTAGCCGGTTCGGATTCGTGCACTTTCCCCGAAACTGCAGCCTCGCCAGCTCGGACTTGTGCACTTTTCCCGAAACTGAGGGCGGCCTGCCCGGTGGCGGATCAGGTGGTCCGGCACCGGGCAGGCCGCCCGGGGTGTTTGCGTCGGGGTGCTGTCTACTGCTGGTCGGTGGGCTGGTCGCCCGGCTCCGGCTGCCCGGCCTCGCCGGCCTGGACCGCCGGCTCGCCCTCGGCGAGCAGCACCGATTCGGTCGCCACGGCCGTCTCGGCCGGGGTCTCCACGACGACGGTCTCGGTGAGCACGGCGGTCGTGACGGCACCGGCCGCGGCCTCGGCCGCATCCGGCTCACCGGCGCCGAACAGCTTCGGCAGCGCGCTGGAGAAGGCCTCCCGCAGCTCGGCCTGGCTCACCGCGAAGCGGCCGGCCTCACCGTGGCCGATGACCGTGAGGTCCGAGCCCTCGTCGTCGACCTGGCCCAGCACCGTGGCGGGCAGCTCGTGCTCGGCGAGCAGCTGCTCGAACGCCTGGCGGTGACCCACCGGGACGGTCAGCAGCACCCGGCCCGCCGACTCGCTGAACAGCGACACGAACGGCTCGGCGTCGGTGGGCAGGGTAACCGTGGCGCCGAAGCCCTTGCGCAGCACCGACTCCAGCAGCGCCTGCGCCAGGCCGCCGTCGGACAGGTCGTGCGCCGAGCGGACCAGCCCGGTCTCGGCGGCACGCTGCATGAACGCGGCGATGGCCATCTCCCGGCCGAAGTCGACCTTCGGCGGGCGGCCGCCCAGGTGACCGTGCGCCACCCAGGCCCACTCCGAGCCGGACAGCTCCAGCGCGGTCTCACCCAGCAGCACCAGCACGTCACCGGCGTGTGCGAAGCCCATCGGGATGCGGTGCGCCACGTTCTCCAGCACGCCCAGCACACCCACCACCGGCGTCGGGTGGATCGCGATCGCACCGGTCTGGTTGTAGAAGCTGACGTTGCCGCCCGTCACCGGGATGCCCAGCTCCTGGCAGCCGTCGGCGATGCCGCGCACCGCCTCGGCGAACTGCCACATGACCGCCGGGTCCTCCGGCGAGCCGAAGTTGAGGCAGTCGGTGACCGCGACCGGCTCCGCGCCGGTGACGGCCACGTTGCGGTACGCCTCGGCCAGGGCCAGCTTGGCACCCTCGTACGGGTCGAGACGCGCGAAGCGGGAGTTGCAGTCCAGCGACAGCGCGACGCCGAGCCCGGTCTCCTCGTCGAGGCGGACCACGCCGGAGTCCTCCGGCTGGGCCAGCACCGTGTTGCCCAGCACGTAGCGGTCGTACTGCTCGGTCACCCACGACCGGTCGCACAGGTTCGGCGACGCGGCGAGCTTGAGCAGCGTGTCCTTGAGCTGGAAGTCGTGATGCGGGCGAGGCAGCGTCTCGGCCCGGTCGGCCTGCAGCAGGATCAGGTCCGCGGGCTCGCGCAGCGGCCGGGCGTACACCGGGCCGTCGTCGGCGAGGCTGCCCGGCGGCACGTCCACCACGGTCTCGCCGTGGAACGTGATCCGGACCCGGCCGGTGTCGGTGACGACGCCGATCGGGGTGGCGATGACGCCCCACAGCTGGGCGATGCCGAGCACGGCGTCCAGCTTGGCCGGCTCCACGATGAAGAGCATGCGCTCCTGCGACTCGCTGGCCAGGATCTCGTGCGGCTCCATCGAGGCCTCACGCAGGTGGACCTTCTCCAGCTGGATGTCCATGCCGGTGCCGGCCGCGGCCGCGGTCTCGGTGAGCGCGCAGGTCAGGCCCGCGCCGCCGAGGTCCTGCACGCCGACGATCAGCTTGGCCTGGTACAGCTCCAGGCACGACTCGATGAGCAGCTTCTCGGTGAACGGGTCGCCCACCTGCACGCTGGGCCGGCGCTGCTCCGACGCGTCGTCGAAGGTGGCGCTGGCCAGCACCGACACGCCGCCGATGCCGTCGCGTCCGGTCTTGGCGCCCATCAGCACCACGATGTTGCCGGGGCCCTCGGCCTCCTTGCGCTGCAGGCCGTCGACCGGCAGCACGCCCAGGCTGAGCGCGTTGACCAGCGGGTTGCCCTGGTAGCACTCGTCGAAGAAGACCTCGCCGCCGACGTTGGGCAGGCCCAGGCAGTTGCCGTAGCCGCCGACGCCCGCCACCACGCCGGGCAGCACGCGCTGGGTGTCCGGGTGGTCCGCGGCGCCGAAGCGCAGCGAGTCCATCACCAGGATCGGGCGCGCGCCCATGGCGAGGATGTCGCGCACGATGCCGCCGACACCGGTCGCCGCACCCTGGTAGGGCTCGACGAACGACGGGTGGTTGTGCGACTCGACCTTGAAGGTGACCGCGAGCTTCTCGCTCACCTGGATGACGCCCGCGTTCTCACCCATGCCGGCCAGCATGCGGTCGGACTGCGGCGCCTTCTCGCCGAACTGGCGCAGGTGCACCTTGCTCGACTTGTACGAGCAGTGCTCGCTCCACATGATCGAATACATGGCCAGCTCGGACTGGGTGGGGCGGCGGCCCAGGATCTGCTTGATCCGCTGGTACTCGTCGTCCTTGAGGCCCAGCTCCAGGTAAGGCTGGAGGTCGTCCGGGGTCGCCTCGGCGTCCTTGACGGTGTCGATCGAGATGTCGCTCATGCTGCTGCCCCCGCCAGGTGCCGGAGCACCGAAGAGAAGAATCCGAGACCGTCCAGCGAGGGGCCGGTCAGCGCCTCCACGGCGTGCTCCGGGTGCGGCATGATGCCCAGCACGTTGCCGGCCTCGTTGCGGATCGCCGCGATGTCGCGGGTCGAGCCGTTCGGGTTGCCGCGGATGTAGCGCGCCACGATCTGGCCGTTGGCCTCCAGCTCGTCCAGCGTGCGCTGGTCGGCCACGTAGCAGCCCTCGCCGTTCTTCACCGGGATCAGGATCTCCTGCCGGTCGGTGAAGTGGTTGGTCCACGCCGTGTCGGTGTTCTCCATCCGCAGCCACTGGTCCCGGTTGCGGAAGTGCAGGTGCTGGTTGCGGGTGAGCGCGCCGGGCAGCAGGTGGGCCTCGCAGAGGATCTGGAAGCCGTTGCAGATGCCCATGACCGGCATGCCGCCGCGCGCGGCGTCGGCGACGGCCTCCATCACCGGCGCGAACCGGGCGATCGCGCCGCAGCGCAGGTAGTCACCGTAGGAGAAGCCGCCCGGGAGCACCACGGCGTCGACGCCGTGCAGCTCGGGGTCGGCGTGCCAGAGCCGTACGACCTCGGCTCCGGAGATACGCGCGGCACGGGCCGCGTCCCCGTCGTCCAGCGAACCGGGGAAGGTCACCACACCGATCTTGCTCATGCCGCTTCTACGACCCGGATGTCGTAGTCCTCGATGACCGGGTTGGCCAGGAGCTTGTCCGCGATCTCGCGGGCCCTCTCCAGGTCGGCCTCTCCGGCGAAATCGATCTCGACACGGCGACCGATACGCACTGAGGCGACGTCGTTGACGCCCAGGCGGGGCAGCGCGTTCGCGACGGCCTGCCCCTGCGGGTCGAGGATCTCGGGCTTAAGCATGACGTCAACCACGACGCGAGCCACGGGGAAACTCCTGACTTTTTCTATGTCTGCCTGTCCGCCACGGGCAGGTTCAGATTACCGGCAGGCGTAACCGGCAAGAATTCTGGGGAGCACCGAAACTCCCACAAGTTCACTGCTTTCACAGAGCTGAGAGCAAGGTCACGACCGACAGGACCCCGCAGACCCCGGCGCCCACGTAACGGATGACCCTGAGCTTCACCCGTTTCAACAGCCACCGGCCGAGCAGCACCGCCAGACCGGACACGGTGGCCAG
Organism: Catellatospora sp. IY07-71; assembly: GCF_018326265.1. Classification (GTDB taxonomy): domain Bacteria; phylum Actinomycetota; class Actinomycetes; order Mycobacteriales; family Micromonosporaceae; genus Catellatospora. The sequence goes on along the minus strand of NZ_AP023360.1, from coordinate 1,622,984 downwards.
ACCCAGCCAGCCGCCGAGGAACGTGGGCACCACCGGCCGCCCGCTGGCGACCAGCCCCGCCAGCAGCAGCTGGGACAGATCCCCCCACTCGGCGGTGAACAGCACCAGGAAGCTCGCGCCCGCGGCCCGCCAGCCGCGCTTGGGCTCGGCGGCCTTGGCCGCGAACTCCTCCTCCTGCTCCTGCTCCTGCTCGTCGGCCTTGCCCGCGCCCCGGGCCAGCACGAAGGCGCCCACCGCGAACAGCGCCGCGGCGACCAGCTGCACCGGCTGGGTGGGCAGCTTCGTCAGCAGCGCGCCGAAGGCCACCGCGATCACGCACTGCACGCCGAACGCGGCCACCACGCCGAGCCAGGTGGGCAGGGGCGGGTAGCGGGTGCTCAGGACCAGCGTCGCCACGAACGTCTTGTCCGGCAGCTCCACCGGAAAGATCGCCACGAAGGCCACCAGCAGCGCGCCCAGGAACTCCACCCGGTGATCCTCTCAGCCCCGACCCCGCACCGCGCCTGCGGCGCGTTAGGAAGGGCACCTTCTACTACGGAAAACGAGAAGAAGGTGCCCTTCCTTTCAGAGGATGGCGGCGGGGGTGTAGGCGGCGGCGGAGGGGTGCTGGGCGGCGATCTTCTCGACCTGGGCGACGATCGCGGCGACCTGGGCGGAGGCGGCGCCGACGAAGGCGGAGCGGTCGGCGACCAGGGCGTCGATTTCGGCGCGGGAGAGGCTCAGGCGGGCGTCGGCGGCGAGGCGGTCGAACAGGTCGTTCTCGGCCTGGCCGCGCTCGCGCATGGCCAGCGCCACGGCGACCGCGTGCTCCTTGATGGCCTCGTGGGCGGTCTCCCGGCCGACGCCCTTCTTGACCGCGCCGACCAGCACCTTCGTGGTGGCGAGGAAGGGCAGGTAGCGGTCCAGTTCGCGGTTGATCACGGCAGGGTACGCGCCGAACTCGTCGAGCACGGTGAGGAAGGTCTGGAACAGGCCGTCCAGGGCGAAGAAGGCGTCCGGCAGGGCCACCCGGCGCACCACCGAGCAGGACACGTCGCCCTCGTTCCACTGGTCGCCGGCCAGCTCACCGGCCATGCTCGCGTAACCGCGGACGATCACGGCCAGGCCGTTGACCCGCTCGCTGGAGCGCGTGTTCATCTTGTGCGGCATCGCCGACGAGCCCACCTGGCCCGGCTTGAAGCCCTCCGTGGCCAGCTCCTGGCCGACCATCAGCCGGATCGTGGTGGCCAGGCTCGACGGCGCGGACGCCGCCTGGGCCAGGGCGGTCAGCACGTCGAAGTCGAGCGAGCGCGGGTAGACCTGGCCGACGCTGTCGAGCACCCGCTGGAAGCCGAGGTGCCCGGCGACCCGGCGCTCCAGCTCGGCGACCTTCGCGGCGTCGCCGTCGAACAGGTCGAGCTGGTCGGCCGCGGTGCCCACCGGGCCCTTGACGCCGCGCAGGGGGTAGCGGGCGATCAGCTCGTCGAGGCGCTCGTACGCGATCAGCATCTCCTGCGCCGCCGAGGCGAACCGCTTGCCCAGCGTGGTGGCCTGCGCGGGCACGTTGTGCGAGCGGCCCGCCATGATCGTCTGGTCGTACTCGGTGGCGCGGGCGGCCATCCGGGTCAGCGCGGCGACGATCCGGTCCCGGATCAGCAGCAGCGAGTCGCGGATCTGCAGCTGCTCGACGTTCTCGGTCAGGTCCCGGGAGGTCATCCCCTTGTGGATCTGCTCATGGCCGGCGAGCTCGCTGAACTCCTCGATGCGCGCCTTCACGTCGTGCCGGGTGACCCGCTCGCGGGCCGCGATGGAGTCCAGGTCGACCTGGTCCAGCACCCGCTCGTACGCCTCGATCACGCCGTCGGGCAGCGCGATGCCGAGATCACGCTGGGCGCGCAGCACCGCGAGCCACAGCCGGCGCTCGGCGCGGACCTTCTCCTCGGGCGACCACAGCGTCACCAGTTCAGCGGAGGCATAGCGGGTGGCCAGGACATTCGGAACGTGCGGGCGCTTCGTCACGTGCCTCATTCTCGCACGCAGCGATCCCCGTCCCTGGCGAGCCCGAGGCCCGGCGTATATACTCCTTGGCGAGATCGTATATATCGCGGCCGCGAGGGGGACCCGATGGCGAAGATGCTGATCGACATCGACGAGGAGCTGCTCGCCGACGCCGCCGAGGTCTTCGGCACGAAGACCAAGAAGGACACCGTCAACACCGCCCTGCGGGAGAGCGCCGCCCAGCGCAGGCGCGCGGAAGCCCTTGCCAAGCTGCGTGAATTCGGTGACGCAGGATACTTCGACGAGCTTCTGGATAAGAAGAACTATCGTCCTAAGCCGTGACGGTCACCTATCTCATCGACACGAGCGCACTGGTCCGGCTGCTCCGCCCGAGCGGCGGAAGACTCGGCTGGGACAAGCCGGTGAGCCAGGGCCTCATCGGACTGTGCGCGGTGACGGAACTCGAACTGCTCCATTCCGCCAGGTCCGCCGCCGACCGAGCGGTGCTGCTGGACACGCTCCGGCTGGCCTATCCATGGGTCGTCATCCCCGACGGGGTGTACCGTCGCGCCGCAGAGGTCCAGGACCTGCTCACCCAGCAGGGCCAGCACCGCAGCGCCGGCCCCATCGACCTGCTCGTCGCCGCCACCGCGGAACTCAACGGCCTCACGGTCCTGCACTACGACGGCGACTTCGACGTCATCAAGAAAGCCACCGGCCAACCCGCCCAATGGCTCGCCCCACCCGGCACCATCCGTTAGCTACCTTCCCCCAGTCGTGGATCTAGATGATTTGTGGTCGCTGGGGCGACAACAAATCATCTAGATCCAGGCCAGGCTGCTCGGGTGGAGGAGCTGGAGTGGGTGCTGTTCGCGCAGAGCAACGTGCTGACCTGGGCGCAGGCGGTGGAGTTGCTGACGGTGGGCAAGGTGCGGCACCGGATCGAGACGGGACGCTGGCGGCAGGTGTGCCGAGGCATCGTCTTCGCGGGGACCGGGCCGCTCAGTCTCGATCAACAGCGCTGGGTGGCGGTGCTGGCCGCCGGGCCTGACGCCCGGCTGGCCGGGCTGGCCGCCGCGCACGCCGGTGGGCTGCGCGGGAAGTTCCGCGAAGAGCGGATCGATGTGCTGGTTCACACCGGGGGCCACCGGCCCGATCTATTCCGTCGGCTGCCCCTCGACATGCCGGCGGTCAAGGTACGCCGCACCATCCACCTGACCGAGCAGGACTGCCAGCTCGGGCGGCCGCCACGCACCACGATCGCCCGTTCCGTCGTCGATGCGGCCTCCTGGGCGCGGTTCCCCGACGCGGCGCAGACGATCGTCGCGGCGGCCTGCCAGCAACGGCTGGTCCTGCCGTCGGAACTGCTGGAGGTGCTGCACCGGCTGCCCCGGGCACCGCGCCGCACGCTGATCGCCACCACGGCACGGGACGCCGCGGGCGGCGCGGGCGCGCTCTCTGAGATCGACTTCGTGAAGCTGTGCCGCCGCCACCACCTCCCCGTGCCCGACCTGCAAGACCGGCGTGTGGACGCCAGCGGCAGGGTCCGCTACCGGGACGCGTACTGGCGGGCGTACCGGCTGCACGTCGAGGTGGACGGCGCCCACCACATGGAGGTGGCCCACTGGGAGGCGGACATGAGGCGGCAGAACGACATCTGGACCGGCGGGGACCGCATCCTCCGCTTCACCGCGTACCAGATCCGCACCCGCCCCGACGAGGTCGCCGCCACCCTCCGCACCGCGCTCCACGCGGCGGGCTGGGCTGGATCTAGATGAGTTGTTGCTGCCCAGGCGACCACAACTCATCTAGATCCAGAGGGTCAGCGTTCGAGAACGGCGACGACGCCCTGGCCGCCGGCGGCGCAGATCGAGATGAGGGCGCGGCCGGAGCCGCGCTGGGCGAGCAGCTTCGCGGCGGTGGCCACGATGCGGCCGCCGGTGGCGGCGAAGGGGTGCCCGGCCGCCAGCGACGAGCCGTTCACGTTGAGGCGGGACCGGTCGATGGTGCCCAGGCCGTTGGACTCCCAGGCGGCCAGCGTGGCCAGCACCTGCGACGCGAACGCCTCGTGGATCTCGTAGAAGTCGAAGTCCTGCAGCTTGAGGCCGAGCCGGGACAGCAGCTGGGGCACGGCGTACACCGGGGCCATCAGCAGGCCCTCGGGCTCGGGGTCGCCGTGCACGAAGTCGACCGCGGCGGTCTGCGCGGTGACGAAGTGCGCCAGCACCGGCAGGCTGTGCTCGGCGGCCCACTCCTCGGAGCCGAGCAGCACGACGGCGGCGCCGTCGGTGAGCGGGGTGGAGTTGCCCGCGGTCATGGTCGGGTTCTTGCCGCGCAGTCCGTACACGGGCTTGAGCGAGCCGAGCTTCTCCAGCGAGGTGTCGGGGCGCAGGTTCTGATCCCGGGTCAGGCCGAGGTACGGCGTGAGCAGGTCGTCGAAGAAGCCGGCCTCGTACGCGGCACCGAGCTTGCGGTGCGAGTCGAGCGCCAGCTCGTCCTGGTCGGCACGGGTGACGCCCCAGCGCTCGGCGGTGATCGCGGCGTGCTCGCCCATGGACAGCCCGGTGCGCGGCTCGGCGTTGCGGGGCAGCTCCGGCTTGAACGGCTGGAGCGGGCGCAGCGCCAGGGCGGCCTTGAGCCGGTCGCCGGTGCTCTTCGCGCTGTTGAGGCGCAGCAGCACGCGGCGGAACTGCTCGTTGAGCTGGAGCGGCGCGTCGGAGGTGGTGTCCACGCCGCCCGCGATGCCGGACTCCAGCTGCCCCAGCGCGATCTTGTTGGCGAGATAGGTGATCGCCTGGAGGCCGGTCCCGCAGGCCTGCTGCAGGTCGACGGCGGGAGTGGCCGGGTCGAGGCCGGTGCCGAGCACCGACTCGCGGGTGAGGTTGAAGTCGCGGGCGTGCTTGAGCACGGCGCCCGCGGCGACCTCGCCGAGGCGCTGCCCGGACAGTCCGTAGCGGGCGATCAGCCCGTCGAGCGCGGCGGTGAGCATGTCCTGGTTGGAGGCCTGGGCGTACTTGCTGTTGGACCGGGCGAACGGGATCCGGTTGCCGCCGAGGACGGCCACCTTACGCACACTCTGAGTCACAACAGCCTCCTGGTGTTCGACCTTACTCGCGAGTAAGGTCTACCGCATGAGCGACCGTTACACAAGTTTCGCAAGGTCCGGGCCTGGGCGGGCGATAGTCAAGCGGCTCGGCCTGCCCGATCCGCAGAAGCTGGCCCGATTCCGCGAGGGCGACGCGCTCATCCCCGGCCCGGTGCTGGTCGGCCCGTCCGACGGCCCGCGCTTCGAGGAGCTGGCCAAGCTGTACGCGTCGAGCGAGGAGGCCGGCAGGCACCACGCGCTGGTCTTCGACGCGACCGGCATCACCGGCCCGGCCGGCCTGCGCGCGCTCTACGACTTCTTCCACCCGGTCGCGCGAGCGCTCACCCCGGCCGGCCGCGTGGTCGTGCTGGGCCTGCCGCTCGCCTCGGTCGCCGACCCGGGCCAGGCTGCCGCGCAGCAGGCCCTGGACGGTTTCGTACGCAGCGTCGGCAAGGAGTTCGGCCGGGGCACCACCGCGCAGCTGGTCCGGGTGCACCCGGACGCCGACATCGCCGCGCTGCGCTCGACCCTCGACTTCCTGCTGTCGGCGAAGTCGGCGTACGTGAGCGGGCAGACGATCACCGTGGGCGCCGTCCCGGCGCCGGAGGGCGGCGATCTGCGAGGCAGGATCGCGCTGGTCACCGGCGCGGCGCGGGGCATCGGCGCGGCCATGGCCCGGGTGCTGGCGCGCGACGGCGCCCACGTGATCTGCCTGGACGTGCCCCCGGCCGGGGACGACCTGGCCAAGGTCGCCAACGAGGTACGCGGCGAGGCGTACCAGCTGGACCTGACCGGGGCGGACGCCGCGCAGCGGCTGGCCGACCACCTGCGGGAGCGGCACGGCCGCCTGGACGTGCTGGTGCACAACGCGGGCATCACCCGCGACAAGACGCTGGCGAACATGGACCCGGCCCGCTGGGACGCCGTGCTCAAGGTCAACCTGATCGCCCCGGCGCACGTCACGCAGGTGCTGCTCGACGCGGGCCTGATCCCGGACGGCGGCCGCATCGTCGGCGTGGCCTCCATCGCGGGCATCGCCGGCAACCGCGGCCAGACCAACTACGCCGCCAGCAAGGCCGGTGTCATCGGCTGGGTGCACGCGCTGGCCCCGGTGCTCGCCGCGCGGGGCATCACCGTGAACGCGGTCGCGCCGGGCTTCATCGAGACCGCGATGACCGCGAAGCTGCCGATGTTCATCCGCGAGGCCGGGCGGCGCATGAACAGCATGTCCCAGGGCGGCCTGCCGGTGGACGTCGCGGAGACGGTGGCCTGGTTCGCCGCGCCCGGCTCGGCCGCGGTCACCGGCAACGTGGTGCGTGTCTGCGGCCAGTCGCTGCTGGGGGCCTGACATGCCGAGCATGCTGCGCGCGGCGCTGTCCGTCGTGCCGTTCCCCAGGCCCAGCACGCTGCCCGAGGACACGCTGACCACCACGGCCGTCGTGGACCGCGCGCACCTGGCCCGCTACCAGCGGGTGTGCGGGTTCCGGCTGAGCGACCGGCTGCCGGTGACCTACCCGCACATCCTGGGCTTCGGCCTGCAGCTGGATCTGATGACCCGGCGCGACTTCCCGTTCCCGGTGGTGGGCGGGGTGCACGTGGCCAACCGCATCGAGCAGACCCGGCCGCTGACCGCCGACGACGTGCTGGAGCTGGCGGTACACGCGCGGGACCTGCGCGACCACCCGCGCGGGCGGCAGTACGACGTGATCACCACCGCGTCGGTGGACGGGACGGTGGTGTGGCGGGACGTGTCGACGTACCTGCGGCGGGGGCCGTCCGCGGAGCCCCGCGAGGAGCGCCCGGCCCGCGAGCCCGCGCCCGAGGCGCCGCCGCACGCGACCTGGCGGGTGCCCACCTCGACCGGCACGGAGTACGCGGACGCCTCCGGCGACCACAACCCGATCCACACCTCGTGGCTGGGTGCGCGCCTGTTCGGCTTCCCGCGCCCCATCGCGCACGGCATGTGGAGCAAGGCCCGGTGCCTGGCCGCGCTGGAGGGCAGGCTCCCGGACGCGTACACGGTCGACGTTGCCTTCAAGCTCCCGATGCTGCTGCCCGCGACGGTCGGCTTCACCTGGACGGGGGACGAGTTCTCCCTGCGTGACGCCCGCTCGGGCAAGCCCTATCTGGCCGGCACGGTCTCGCGCTGACCCGTCACCCGCCGCGGCACTACTCCAGCGTGCGGCCCACACCTTCTGGGATGTAGGTACAACCCAGAAGGTGTGGCCCGTCACCGAGGATGGCTGGCGCCGGAGCCTCGGACCTGGCATGCGGCCGAGTGCGCGGCGCAACCCGGGTGTTGCGGAGGCAGCCCATCGATTGCCGCGCGGCATGGGCAGATCCCCGGCCCTCAGCCGGCTTCCCGGGACGGCGCGGGCAGGTCAGGGCCCGGCGACCGGTCGAAGAAGGTGCGCAGGAGGGTGGCGGACTCGTCGGCGAGCACCCCGGAGTAGACCTCGGGGCGGTGGTTGAGGCGGCGGTCGCGCAGCACGTCCCAGAGCGAGCCGGCCGCGCCGGTCTTGGGCTCCCAGGCACCGAACACCACCGTGCCGATGCGGGCCAGCACGATCGCGCCCGCGCACATGGTGCACGGCTCCAGCGTCACCACGATCGTGCAGCCCTCCAGGCGCCACTCGCCCCAGCGGGCGGCGGCGGCGCGCAGCGCGAGGATCTCGGCGTGCGCCGTGGGGTCGCCGGTGGCCTCCCGCTCGTTGCGCCCGATCGCCAGCTCGGTGCCGTCGGGGGCGTACACCACCGCACCGACCGGCACGTCGGCACTGTCGTCGCAGCCTGCCGCGACGGCGAGGGCGCGGCGCATCCACTCCTCGTGCCGCGGCCTGGCTCTCAAGACTCGCGCAGCTCCTCGACCTCGTCGCCGCAGCCGATGGCCTGGCACACCTCGGCGGTCACGTCGGCGGGCAGCAGGCCGTCGGTGGCGCACAGGGCCAGCAGCTTGTGCGCGGACACGCCGAGATCGGCCAGCAGGTCGGCGTCGCCCACCGGATCGGCCGCGGGGTCGGCGGCGGGACGGTCCTCGTCGTCGTCCGTGGGCTCCGCCTCGTCGATCTCGACGACGGGGACCTCCACGTCGCTGAGCAGCAGCTTGCCGAGCCGCGACTCGTCGGCGAAGGCCGAGTCGGACCCGAAGATGCGCAGGTCCTCGCCCTCGTCGAGGCGCATCACCACGAGGTAGGCGTCGTCGGACTCGACGAACATCAGGGACACGTCGGCCGCGGGATCGGTGTCGCGCAGCAGGTCCGCGACCTCGTCCACGTCTGCGGCATCGTGCAGGTCGAGTTCGGTGGCGGCCCAGCCGGACCGGCCCCGGACCACCGCGGCGGCGAAGTACGACACGGTCCCCCCAAATAGTGTCGATATGGGCGCCGGGCGACCTCGCAGGTCACCGGCGAGGGCTGGTCATCCGGCGGCTCTTGCGGACTGACGGCCCTGATCAGACAACGACCCGTCAGCCCGCCAGTCGCCGACGCAGCGCGATCAGCTCGCGGAGTTTCTCCGCCGCGACACCCCTGCCCGCCCCCCGGCCGGCTCTGGTGCTGCCCACGACGGGGAGCAGACGCTCCCGGCCCGTGCCTCCGGACAGCTCGGCCAGCAACTGCAGGCGCCGGCGGCACCGGTCCGGATCTGGCTGCTGGGGCGTCCACATACAGCCGAGAGTGCCGCGCGAGTGTGACCTCCGTCAAGTCCGGGAATGCGGTCGATCCATGACGCTTCGTGACCGGTGCTCCTCAGCACCGTACCGCCGCCATGACCGTCGCGGAGTCTTAACACAAGGTCACTCATAGTGGCCACGCTCCTCGGCGAATCCACTCCATGACTACGGAGAGTGCCGCAGCGGTCCAGGCGACCCCGGTCGCCGCGGCGACCCCGGCGGCCACCCCCCGGTCGCCGTACCGGGCCAGCGCGTGCGCCGCGGCCCAGGCGAGCAGGCCGGCCAGCAGGGTCCAGGCCACGTAGCCGCCGAGGGTCACCCCGAACATGCCGAACGACAGCAGCCACACCCCCGCGGCCAGCGCGCCCGCGACCACCGCCCACGGGCGTACCGGGTGGGGCTCACGCAGGGTGGGACGGCTCCGGCTCACGCACCTTCAACCGGCAGGAACGCGGTCACGGTACGGCGGTCCGGGGCCACCTCGGTGATCCAGCCGCCGGCCCGGCCCAGCCGCAGCAGGGTCTCCGTGCGGGCGGGCACCTGCTCGGGGCGGCCCGGCGCGGGCGGCCAGGCCCGGCGCGCGGTGTGACCGTCCTGCGCCCAGTCGCGCACCGCGCGGATCGGGTCGCGCCCCTCCAGCGCCTTGGCCGCCTCGTCCAGCCGGGACTGCACATCGGCGAGCGCGGGCAGCACCGCCGCGGCGTTGCCGCCGCACATCGCGGCGACCAGTTCCGGGCGGCTGCCCGCGACCCGGCTGCCGTCCCGGAACGAGCCCGCGGCCAGGGTGAGCGCGAGCGGGTCGGTTGCCGCGGCGGCGGCGAGGGCCAGGGCGAGCAGGTGCGGCACGTGGCTGATCGCGGCGACCGCGCGGTCGTGCTCGGCGCTGGTCGACGGCACCACCCGCGCGCCCAGCGAGGTGACCAGCCCGGCCAGGGTCAGCCAGTCGTCGAGCACGCCCGGCTCGTCCAGGCACAGCACCCAGGCGCAGCCGGTGAACAGCGCCGGGTCGGCGGCGGCGAAACCCGAGGTCTCCTTGCCCGCCATCGGGTGCCCGCCGACGAACCCGGCCAGCGGGTTGGCCGCACCGCGCAGCCGCCGGGCGACCGTCTCGCGCACCGGGCCCTTCACCGAGGTGACGTCGGTGATCAGCCCGTGGAAGCCACCGGCGACCAGCGCGTCCAGCACGTCGTCCAGCGCGGGCAGCGGCACGGCCAGCGCGACCAGGTCGGCGTCGGCCGCGGCGTCGCGGATCGTCGCGGTGATCTGCCAGCGCTGCGCCGCGGGCACCCGGGCCGCCGCGCTGCGGGCCGTCGCGCGCACCTCAGGGTCGGCATCGAAGCCGAGCACGCGGTGCCCGGCGGCCGCCAGCGCGCGCATCAGCGATCCGCCGATGAGCCCGAGTCCGATCACCGCGATGTTCACACGCGCAGCCTGCCACACCGCGCGCGCGGGAGCGTCGGCCCGGTGGGTGCCTCGTTGGGTATGACGTGCTGAAATGTACAAGATTGCGCGATATCGCGGTGGCGGCCGTCGCGGGCGTGCTCGCCTCCGCTTCGGCCGGTTCGGCCGCTCTCGCCGCGCCGGTGAACCCGGCCCCGGCGCCCTCGGTGACCTTCAACGGCGAGGTGCACGCCACCGTGTACCGGGGGAGCACCATCTACGTCGGCGGTGACTTCACCTCGGTCACCAGCAACGGGAAGTCGGTGAAGCGGGCGGGGCTGGCGGCCGTCGACGCGCGCACCGGCGCGCTGCTGCCCTGGGCCCCCGTCGCCGACGGGCGGATCACCGCGCTCGCCGCGGACGGGTCCGGGATCTACCTGGCCGGCTCGTTCCACAAGATCAACGGCGTGAGCCGCGACAACCTCGCGAAGGTCGACGCCGGCGGAGTGCTGCACAGCGGGTTCAAGCACGCCGTCTCCGGCACACCGTACGCGCTGGCCGTCGGGCACGACCGGCTCTACGTAGGCGGCTCGATCACCAGCGTGAACGGGCAGGAACGCGCCCGGGCCGCGGCGTTCGACAGCAGCACCGGCGCGCTCGACCCGAACTGGCGGCCGCACGTCAACGACATCGTGCGCGCGCTGCTCGTCTCGTCCGACCGGGTCTACCTCGCCGGGCGCTTCAACGCGGTGAACTACCTCAAGGGCACCGGCAAGATCGCCGCGGTCGACCCGGCGCGGGGCGACGTCGACCTCGGCTTCTGGTCTCACGTCACGGCGATGGTGCACGACCTCGCCCTCGGCGGCGGCACGCTGTACGCGGGCATCGACGGCGCGGGTGGCCGGGCCACCGCGATGGACCTGGCCGGCAACGCGAAGTGGACCATCACCACGGACGGCGACGTGCAGGCGGTGGCGGTGCTGGACGGCACCGTCTACCTCGGCGGGCACTTCGACAACGTGTGCAAGAGCGCCAACGTCGGTGCGAAGGGCGTCTGCCTCGACGGCTCGAACCGGCGGGTCAAGCTGGCCGCGGTCACCCTGGCCGGGGACCTGCTGCCCTGGACCGCCGACGGCAACGGCTCGGTCGGGGTGAACACCCTCAGCACCAACCCGGAGCTGGGGCAGCTGGTGGCCGGAGGCGCGTACACCGCCATCAACGGCGGCGCGCAGCGCCGGTTCGCCCTGTTCAACCTGGTCAACCGGCCCGGCTTCATCGACACGGGCTGGTGATCGCCGCCCTTGCCGACGCGATGAAGCTCCCGCCCTGCGGTCCTCGCAGGACGGGAGCTTCATTCGTGCGGGAGCTACTTCAGGTTCTGGATCATCAGGGCCACGGCGCCGGCGACGACCGGGGAGAGCACGACCAGCCCGGCTTTCAGCTCCCCGAACGTGGTCTGGTCGAGGCTGAGCAGCTTCTCCAGCTTGCCCTTGTTCTCCGCGGCGTCGACCAGCTCGGCGACGGGCACGTGGTCCAGGGCGAAGTGCCGCTCCACGAAGATCTGGCCGCGGCGGCGCAGCGTGGCGGCGGTGGGCGCGTACATCGTGCCGACCACGAACGAGGCCACCACGCCCGAGAAGATGACCACTCCCGGATCGAGGTCGATGCCCACGGTGCGCGCGGCGGCGTTGACGCCCATCACCAGCAGCACCAGGATGCCGAGCTGGCTGAGCATGCGGGCGCACATGCGGCGCAGCCGCAGCAGCGCGTCGAGCTGCTGGCCCGGCGTGCCCGGCAGCGGGTCGGCGGCCACCTGCTTCACCGCTGCCAGCGTCGCGGCGCTGGGCAGACCGCCGATGATCGCCAGCGCGGAGATCGCGATGCCGCGTGCGGTGAGGTTGTGGGCTTCGATGACCGCCTGGCCGTTGCCGCCGGCCACCTCGGGGAGCAGCAGCGGCGTCGCCGCGACCAGCCCGGCCGCCACGGCGATCACGGTGAGCAAAGAGAACCACACCCGCCGCTTCACGATCCGGTGCATCCGGCGCACCTCGGCCCAGCGGGACAAGCCGAAGCCGAACGCCTCGCCGGAGGCCGCGCCGAGCAGCGCGGCCACGATCACGAAGATCAGCCGCTCGTCCTTGCTGCCGTTGGTGAGCGCGATGCCGCCGCCGACGATCGTGCCGATCAGCATGGTCGCCAGGCGGAAGTCGCCGATGGACCAGTTGCCCGCCTCCCGCGCCTCGGCGGCCGCCGCCGCAGCCACCACCCCGCCGTGAGCGGCGGCCCGGTCCGGCTCGGTGTACGCCAGGACACCGGCCGGGCCGCCGGACGGGTGCACCGGCGCACCGGGCTGGTGCGGGTCGGGCTGTCGTTGCTGGATCACGCGATACTCTCCCGTCGGCAGTGGCTCGACCGGCATGCCGTCATTCCCCGGTGAACTGGGCGAACACCTTGTGCAGCACGTCGCGGCTGCCCTTGTGCAGCTCGTCGCCGGTCCACGATTCCTTGAGCTCGACCGTCCGGCCGCCGTGCAGCTCGATGACGGCCCGGATCGGCACCTGCTTGGTGATGGTGACCTTGTGGAACTCCTCGTACGGCAGGAAGCGGTGCTGCTCGGCGAGCTTCGTCAGCGGCACCGAGGACACCAGCGCCTTCATCCGGTCGGCGCCCTCGTCCTTGTCGCCCTTGGTCGCGATCGCGATCAGGCCGTTGTCCAGCACCAGCAGGTCCGACTCGATGCCGTCGAAGGTGACGTTGCCGAACCCGGCGATCACGTCGCCGCCGCGCGCGGTCGCCGTCGTCTCCACGGCCAGCGCGGCGGCGACCTCGATGCCCAGCTCCAGCAGCCGGGCGCGCGCCTGCGGCAGCGTCGCCGGGTGCACCGCCAGCTCGGCCACCGGCGCCAGGTCCAGCTCCTTGCCGTCGGCGTCCACCAGGGTCGACGAGCCGGTCCACGACGAACGCCAGGACAGCCGCTCCGAGCGCAGCGCCGCCAGCATCAGCAGCACCTCCAGCGGCTGCGCGAACTTCACCGCCGCCTCCTTGCGGGTGGCGTCGCTGAAGAAGGCCTCGCCCAGCTCACCGGCCCGGCCCGCCGCCAGCGCGTCGAGCACCTCGGCCAGGCCCACCATCGGGCGGCCCAGCCGGCGCGCGATCTCGCGGAAGATGTCGTCGGCCGCGCCCTGCAGGCGGCGGCTCTCCGTCGCGGCGGTGAACTGCGGCCAGGGCAGCACCTCGCGGCCGTTCACGTTGATCGCGAGCTGGTGCAGCCGCCCGCTCACCTGCGGCAGGTACGGGATCAGGTCGGTGGCGCGGCGCCGGTCGTTGCTGGGCGAGCCCTCGGGCAGCGCGTTGATGGCGGCGATGCGCACCGGCAGCGGCGGGTGGGTGTCCCACACCGAGCCCTTCTCCTGCTCGGCGGCGCGCTCGCGCAGCCCGGCGATCTCCTCCTCGCGCGCGGCCAGCAGGTCGCCGAACCCGGCGAACACGTCGTCGGGCAGCAGACCCAGCTCGGCGCCGGGCGCCACGTAGCGGCCCAGGTAGAAGTCGTACGCCATGGCGACGACGCTGACCTCGGTCAGCGCGGCGATCGCGGCCTGCTTGCCGGCCAGCCGCACCGCGGCGGCGTCGGCCTCCAGCTCCTGGCGGCGCGACGCGGCGCTGTCGACCAGCAGGTAGAGCCGGGCGTAGAGGCGGAACGGCCAGCCCGCCACGTTCCACGAGCTGATCCGGCTCACCGCGCCCTCGATGGCGATGCGGCCGCGGTAGGCCACGGCACCGAGCCGGGTGTGCGCGCCCGAGTAGTGGCCCAGCTCGTGCGCGAGCACCGCGCGCATCTGGTCCACGGTCATCGCCTGCAGCAGCGGCAGTCCGAGGTAGAGGTAACGGCGGCCCGGGATCAGGCCCAGCAGCTTGGCGTGCTCCGACACCGCGGCGTTGACCTCGGGCACGATCCGCAGCTCGTCGGGGGCGCGGGTGCCGACGCCCTCGGCCAGCCGGCGCACCTCGGCCCACAGCTGCGGCGCCTGGTCGGGGGTCACCACCACGCCTGGCATCGGCTCGTTCTTGGCCCGGATCGCCTGCCACATCGCCCAGCCGACACCGCCGACGATCGCGATGAACAGCGGCGCGCTGAGCTTGACGGCGATCGCGGCTGGCGCCACCGAGGCCAGCCAGACCGCGAAAGCCAGTGCCGCCACCAGCTCCACCAGCGCGAGTATGTAGAAACCGATCAGCATCAGCACGCTCAGCAGCGCGCGTACGCCTGCGGTCATGACGTGTTCCTCCCCGTGTACCTGTTGCTACAGCGTGCGGAGGCTATCGCGGCACCATGACGCCGACAATCCTCTTACGGGCCACCGGAACCGCCCGCGGCTGATCGGTGATCCCGGCTCCGGCCCGGACGGCTAGCCTGGCGGCATGACGAGCCTGCGCGAGCTGCTGCGCGGTGACCTGCACACGCACACCGACTGGTCGGACGGCGGCGACCCGCTCGAGGCGATGGTCGCCGCCGCGGCCGCGCAGGGCCACGACTACCTGGCGGTCACCGATCATTCGCCCCGGCTGACCATCGCGCACGGCCTGTCCGCCGCCCGGCTGCACCGCCAGCTCGACGCGATCGCCACCGTGAACGAGGCGCTGGCCGGCACCGGGTTCCGCGTGCTGACCGGCATCGAGGTGGACATCCTGCCGGACGGCTCGCTGGACCAGGAGCGGGAACTGCTGGCCCGGCTCGACGTGGTGGTCGGCTCGGTGCACAGCGAGCTGCGCATGGACCGGGCGAAGATGACCCGGCGCATGATCACCGCACTGGCCGACCCGCACCTGGACGTGCTGGGCCACTGCACCGGCCGCAAGCTGCCGGTGGCCACCGACGCACGGCACGCGGGCCGGGGCGGCACGCTGCGGCGGCGCGCCCCGAGCAGCTTCGACGCGGACGCGGTCTTCGCCGCCGCGGCCCGCCACGACAAGGCCCTGGAGATCAACTCACGCCCCGACCGGCTCGACCCGCCCTCGAACCTGCTGCGCAAGGCGGTGAAGGTGGACGGCCTCCGGTTCGCGATCAACACCGACGCGCACGCGGTGGCGCAGCTCGACTGGCTGGTCAACGGCTGCTCCCGCGCCGAGACCGCCGGCCTCACCGCCGACCGGATCGTCAACACCTGGCCGGTGGAGGATCTGCTCGCCTGGACCCATACCCACGCCCCGGCCTCCTGACCACCCGCCGGCCGCGCCGCGCCGCGGGCCCTGATCGTCCGACTTGCCCGGCACACGGGCGTATCTTGGGCGCGCATTGGCCCATGTGCCAGGCAAATCGGCGGATCTTGCGGCCCGCGCGACCGCGCCGCGCCGCGCGGGGCGGGGCGGGGCGGGGGTCAGGCGGGGCGGCGGGGGAGGGCGCCCTGGGCGACGGCGACGCCGAGCAGGACGATCAGTGCGCCGACGGGCTGGTTCCAGTGCAGCGACTCGTCCAGGACGAGGATGCCGAGCAGCGTCGCGACGACGGGCACCAGGTACGTCACGAAGGCGGCCATGGACGCGCCCGCCACCGCGATCACCCGCATGTTGAGCGCGAACGCGATGCCGCTGCCGAACACGCCGAGCGCCACCACCGAGCCGATGACCGGCCAGGACAGCCCGGTGACCGCGGGCGGCAGGCCCGACACCAGCAGCGCGGCGAGCACCGAGGCGGCCGTGGCGACGACGGTCTGCGCGAAGGCCAGCGAAACGCCGGACGGGTTGCCGTCGAACTTCCGGCCGGTGACGAAGCGCTTGATGTACGGGATGGACACGCCGTAGCAGGCGGCGGCCGCGCCGCACATGAGCTGGCCGGACAGCGACGAGGCGCCGTCGGTGTGCCAGAAGCCGAGCACGGTCAGCACCCCGGCGAACCCGATCAGCAGGCCGCCCGCCGAGCGGGCGGTGAACCTCTCGGTGCGGAAGACGACGACCGCGAACGGCAGCACCCACAGCGCCGTGGTCGCGTTCCAGATGCCCGCCACCAGGCTGTCCACCCGCTCCTCGCCGTACGCGAAAAGGGTGAACGGCAGCGCCACGCCGAGCACGCCCGGCAGCAGCATGTGCCCCCAGAGCCGCCGGTCGGTGGGCACCCGCTGCCCGGCCACCACCAGCAGCGCGAGCAGGGTGAGTGCGCCGACGGTGATCCGCCCGGCGGCCACCCAGGTGGGGTGCAGCTCCCGTACGCCGATCTTGATGAAGATGAAGCTCGATCCCCAGATGACGGCGTTCGCCGCGAACGCGGGCAGCCAGGCCGACCTGGTCCCGGCCGCGGTGGTGTCAGGAGCGATAGTGGTGGTCACCCCTGACACACTGCCAGAGGGGCGGCCTGGCGCACCAGCGAGTTCCGGACATCGAACGGCAGGATCGCGCCACGACTAAGTCGCCTGCGCGCCGCTGGGACGTTCGGCTAGGTTTCCACGCATGGGACGTGTTGATGACCTGGCCGATCGCTATGTCGACGAATGGGCCCCGCTGAGCCCCATCGGCGCCACCTTCGTCGGTATCAGCGGCTACGACGACAAACTCGACGACCTGTCCGCGGCGGGGTATGCCGCGGCCGAGGACCTGGACCGCCGCACCCTGGCCGAGCTGCGCTCGATCGAGCCCGCCGACGATCGCGAGTACGTGGCCAAGGAGGCGATGGTCGAGCGCCTCGAACTGAGCGTCGCCCGGTTCGAGGCCGGCGAGGTGACCAGCGAGCTGAACGTGATCTCCAGCGCGCTGCACACCATGCGCGGCGCGTTCGACCTGATGCCGACCGACGGCGAGGAGGCGGTCGCGAACATCGCCGCCCGGCTCAACGCCTTCCCGGCCGCGCTCGCGCAGTACCGGCAGACGCTGCTCGACTCCGCGCGCGGCGGCAAGGTCAGCGCCCGCCGCCAGCTGGAGGAGGTCGCCAAGCAGTGTGACATCTGGACCAGCGCGGACGGTGACGACTTCTACCTCGGCCTGGCCCGGCGCCTGGAGGCCGGTGGCGCGCTGCGCACCGAGCTGGACCGGGGCGCGGCGGCCGCGAACGAGGCCACCGCCGACTTCGCGAGCTTCCTGCGCACCGAGCTGGCCCCGCTGGGCCGGGAGAAGGAGGCCGCCGGGCGCGAGCGCTACGAGTTGGCCTCGCAGTACTTCCTCGGCGCCCGGGTCGACCTGGACGAGACGTACGCCTGGGGCTTCGAGGAGCTGCACCGGCTGGAGACCGAGATGCGGGCGGTGTCCGCGATCATCGCCGGTCCGGGCGCCTCGATCGACGACGCGGTCGCCAAGCTCGACGCCGACCCGAAGTACAAGGTCCAGGGCAAGGAGAACTTCCGGGTCTGGATGCAGGAGCTGGCCGAGAAGGCGATCAGCGACCTGAACGGCACCCACTTCGACATCGCCGAGAAGATCCGGCGCATCGAGTGCCGTCTGGCCCCGACCAGCGACGGCGGCATCTACTACACCGGGCCGAGCGAGGACTTCACCCGTCCCGGCCGCATGTGGTGGGCCGTGCCGCAGGGCGTCGAGGAGTTCTCCACCTGGCGCGAGGTGACCACGGTCTACCACGAGGGCGCCCCCGGCCACCACCTGCAGGTCGCGCAGGCGGCGTACCAGGCGGAGAAACTGAACCGCTGGCAGCGGCTGCTGAGCTGGTCCTCCGGCCACGGCGAGGGCTGGGCCCTGTACGCCGAGCGGCTCATGGACGACCTCGGCTACCTCGCCGACCCGGCCGACAAGCTCGGCATGCTCGACGGCCAGGCGTTCCGGGCCGCCCGGGTCATCGTCGACATCGGCATGCACCTGGAGCTGGAGATCCCGCGCGACAACCCGTTCGGCTTCCACCCCGGCGAGCGGTGGACGCCCGAGCTGGGCTGGGAGTTCCTGCGCGCGCACTGCCGCGTGGGCGACGAGATGCTGCGCTTCGAGCTGAACCGCTACCTCGGCTGGCCCGGCCAGGCGCCGTCGTACAAGGTCGGCGAGCGGATCTGGCTGCAGGCCCGCGACGAGGCCAAGGCCCGCCAGGGCGCCGCGTTCGACCTGCGCAGGTTCCACTCCGACGCGCTCGACCTCGGCTCGCTGGGTCTCGACCCGCTGCGCAAGGCGCTCGCCCGCCTCTGAGCAGGTCCATACGGCGAACGGGCCGGTGGTCGTCGACCACCGGCCCGTTCCGTTCAGCTGCGGTCAGCCCGCGACCAGGAACGTCCACTCCCGCGCCGGGGACAGCGTCCCGTCGGTGTAGCGCGCCTGCACGGTCAGCACGTTCTCCCCGGCCCGGTCCGGTGCCAGCTCCACGAAGGTCGAGGTGCCGCCCTCGGTGGACAGGGTGAACGGCGCGCCGTCGTTGAGCTTGACCACGAACTCGGTGACGGGGACGTCGACCAGGTCCGACCAGATCCAGAACGGCGAGGAGACGCCCACGCCACCCGCCGGCTCCCACGGGTTGTAGATCAGCGACTCCACGTACGGACGGCTGTCTGTGACCGAGACGGACAGGTTCTGCACGGTCGCGGAACGGCTGCCGTCCGCGTAGACCGCCCAGACCGCGGGCTGCCAGCTGCCGCCCTCGGTCGGCGTCCAGTCCAGCGTGGCCGTGCCGGTGGCGTCCGCCTCGACCCGGATCAGCTCCGTGTCCGAGGACAGCCGGTACTGGTACGCCACCACGTCCGGGCCGCCCGGCTTGAAGGTCCAGGTCATCGTCTGGCCGACGACGGCCTGGTGGCCATACGGGCCGGACACCGACGAGGTGACCCGCGGCGCGTCCGTGACGCTGACGTTCTGCTTGGTCACCCCGGCCAGGCCCGCCGCCGTGTAGCTGGAGACGGTCAGCTGGTGCGTCCCCACGGCGGGGAACACGATGTCCGTGACGGCGCTGCCGTCGCCGGCCGCCGCCACGGTGGCCTCGGCACCGTCGCCGATGCGGTAGCGGTACTCCGTCACGCCGTCGATGGTCGGCGACAGCCGCAGCACGCTCGGCAGGCCGACCCCGGCCACCTCGACCTCGACACCGGGAGCGGTGTCCCGCACCAGGAACTCGTATGCAGTCTGGGGTCCGACGTTGCCGGCCTTGTCGACCGCCGCCGCGTACAGCGTGTTCGGCCCGCGGCCGGTCGGCGTGTAGACCGTGGACGTGGCCGCGCCGGGCTGCGGCGCGTCGACGTACCAGGGGAAGCCGCTGGACACCCACACCTTGTAACGGGTCACGTCCGGGTCGCCCTGGGCGTCCAGGGTGAAGGTGCCCGGCACGCCCACACCGCCGTGTCCCGGCCAGTCGCGGCCGGCCGGGTACTCCGCCGACGTGACGACAGGCGCCTGCGCCGGCGCGGCCGAGTCGATGGCGAAGTAGCAGGGCTGCGCCCAGTCCGAGTGGTCGTGCCCGTCCCAGGACCGTGCCGACCAGGCGACCACCGTGCCGTGCGGGTGGGTGCCCGCGGTCAGCTCGTACCGGACGCTGTCGCCGCTGTAGCCGACGCCCGGCACCTCGGCGCGCTGCTCCGGCCGGTCCACCGGCCAGTGCGCGAACTGCGCCGTCACCAGCTCGTTCGGCTCGCCGCCCGTGGTCACGGCGGTGAGGGTCAGGTTCTGCCGCGGCACCAGCACCGGCTCGGCGAGGGTGCCGCACGCCTGCTGCAGCTGCAGCTGCAGACTGCTGATGCCGGGTCGCGCGTTCACCCGGAACTGCAGGCTCGGCCGGTGGAACGTGCGGCCGAACCGCTGCGCACCCTCGGACCCCTCGGCGACGCGCAGCTCCAGCGACAGCGTGTCGTCACCGCGGGACTGCGCGGCCTTGACCGCGTCGAGCACGTCGAGCTGCAGGTATCCCGGGCACGCGTAGTTCTCGGCCGGGGCCGGCGAGCCGAGCCGCTCCAGCTGGGCGGGCGGGTTCTTCCAGGTGGGCGCCGAGGTCGCGGCGGCCGTGCGCCACACCTCCAGCGGCGACGGCGCGGCGCAGTCGGCCGCCGTGCGCTCCCGTGTGAACAGCAGGGCCTCGTGGAACACCTTGCCGTCGAACGCGGTCAGATCGATCGTGAAGTAGAGCCGGGCCCGGAACTTCGTGCCGTCCGCGGGCTCCTGGCGCCCGACCGGCGCGTAGTCGGCGGGTGTGAAGGACCGCCCCTGCTCCGCGGAGCTGGTGTAGGACCAGCTCGCCGCCGGCACCGAGCTGAATTCGTAGGCCGCTGCGGGCGACTGCCCGGCGACGGCCGCGGCCAGCGCCGCGGTGAGCGCGACGGCAGCCGCGCCCCACTTTCTCACCATATTGGAACCTCCCCGTTCGTCCGGCCGGTCCCGGCCGGACGAACGGGATGCTAACAACGGCGCCGGACACCGGTCGCCCCTGTTTCTCTCCGGCAGACCCTCCCAACAGCGTCACGCATGAGCGTCCACCGGACTTTGCTCTGCACACGAATGCGCGACAGGTGCGTATTCGGGTGCAGAGCAAAGCCGGACGCGGCAGCTGTCACGGGGTCGCGAGCGCCTCCGTGGGGGACAGCCGCGAAGCCCGCACCGCGGGGTAGAGACCCGCGACCCCGCCGATGAGCAGCGTCGCGCCCAGACCGCCGAGGGTCGCCCAGGCGGGAACCACCCCCGGCCAGCCCTGGAGCAGGGCGTACGCCGCGGTCACCAGCCCGCCCAGCAGCACTCCGCCCACCCCGCCGAGCAGAGCCAGCAGCAGCGACTCGGTCAGGAACTGCCCGCGCACCTGCCCCCGGGTCGCGCCGAGCGAGCGCCGCAACCCGATCTCGGCCCGCCGCTCCAGCACCGAGATGACCATGGTGTTGGCCACGCCCACCCCGCCGACCAGCAGCGCCACCGCGCCCAGGCCGAGCAGCAGCCCGGTGAACGCCTCGTCGGTGGCCTGCTGCGCGGCGAGCGCGTCGGAGGGCCGGGACACCTTGACCTCGTTCGGCGCCTCGGGGTTGGCGGTGGCGGCCAGCACGTCGCGTACCGCCTCCACCTGCGACTCCCGGGAGCGGGTGTAGACCGTGGTGGCGTGGCCGTCGAAGCCGAGGTACGCCTGCGCGGCGGGCCAGCCGACCAGCGCCGCGGTGTCCAGCTCGGCGGCCAGCGGCACCGGCCGCAGGACGCCGATCACGGTGAACCACTGCCCACCCAGCCATACCTGCCGGTCGGGGCCGGCCGCGGGAACACCGAGCCGGCCGGCCGCGGTGGCACCGAGCACCACCGCCGGGTAGCGGCCGGTCGCCGCGTTGAGCCACACCCCGCCGGCCAGCTCCGCGCCGACCGTCGCCGGCAGGTCCAGGTCGACGGCGCGCACGCCGAGGCTGCCGCTCTCCGCCTTCGGGATCCGGTCGGTGCGGTACACCTTCGCCTCGACGCGGCCCACCGCGGACACGTCGGTGACCGGGCCGATCCGCTCGATCATCGCGACCGCGTCCAGCGGCAGCTGCGCGTCCTGCCCGAACAGGCTGCTGCCCGGGGTGACGGTGAGCAGGTTGGTGCCCAGCCGGTCCAGCGTCCGGTCCAGCTCGGCCCGCGACGACGCCGAGATCCCGACCACGGCCACCATCGCCGCGATGCCGATCGCGATGCCCAGCGCGGACAGGAAGGCGCGCGTCGGCCGCGTACGCAAGCCGATCGCCCCGACCCGCAGCAGATCCCCCACCCGCAACCGCGGCGGGCTCGGGGCGGTCATGCCGGGACCTCCGCGGCCAGGCGGCCGTCGCGCATGGTGACGGCGCGCGGGAAGCCGGCGGCGATCTCGCGGTCGTGGGTGATGACGACGAGCGTCGTGCCGCTCGCATGCAGCTCCCGGAGCAGGTCCAGGACCACCGCGCCGGAGTGCGAGTCGAGGTTGCCGGTCGGCTCGTCGGCCAGCAGCAGCGGCGGCTCGCCCACCACCGCGCGGGCGATCGCCACCCGCTGCCGCTCGCCGCCGGACAGCTCGTGCGGCCGGTGGGTCAGCCGGTGCGCCAGGCCGACCCGCTCCAGCGCCGCGACCGCGCGCCCGCGGCGTTCCCGCAGCGGCACCCCGGCGTAGAGCAGGCCGTCGGCGACGTTGTCCACGCAGGACATGCCCGCGGCCAGGTGGAACTGCTGGAACACGAACCCGATCCGGCTGCCACGCAGCGCCGACAGCTGCCGGTCGGACAGCGCCGCCAGGTCGAACCCGTCGATCTCGACGCGGCCCTCGGTCGGCCGGTCCAGCGCCCCGATCATGTGCAGCATGGTCGACTTGCCGGACCCGGACGGGCCGACGACGGCGGCCAGCTCTCCCCGCTCGATCCGCAGGCTCACCCCGGCCAGCGCGGTGACCTTGCCCGCGTACACCTTCGTGACGCCGTGCAGGGCGACCATCGGCGCCGTCACGACGGCATCCCGACGACGGCGCCCTCGGCCAGGCCGTCCCCGCTCACCTCGACCCGGCCCGCGGCGAACAGCCCGGTCTCCACGGCCGTGATCCGGGTGCGCCCGTCCTCCACCAGCTCCAGGCCGTAGCCGCCCTCGGCGAGCGCCAGCAGCGCGGCGACCGGCACGGTCAGCACCCCTTCGCGGGTGTCCGCGGTGAAGCCGACGTCGACGGCCGCCTGGTCGAACCCGCGCACCGCCTCCTCGCCGGTCAGCGTCACGGTGACCTCCAGGCTGGTGGTCGGGTCCGCGCCGTTGGCACCGGGCGCGATGACCGTCTGCACCGTGCTGACCTTGCCCGGCACGCGCCTGCCGTCGGGCAGCTCGACCTCGACCACGGCGCCCGCCTCGGCCAGCCGCTCGTCGGCGACCTCCAGCTCGACCACGACCGCCCGGTCCACGCCGGTGCGGGTCAGCAGCGGCGTGCCGGGCTGCACCAGGTCGCCGACCGCGGCGCTGAGCGCGTCCACGCGCACCTGCCCGGCGGCGTACACGATCCGGCCCGGCTCGACCGTGCCTGTCTCCGGCAGGCCGAGATCCTCCTGCCAGCGCCGCACCGCGTCGGCGGTCGCGCCGGTGTACTCGCGGTCCACCGTGAAGCCGCCGTATCCGAGGGCCTTGAGGTTCTGCTCCAACTGCTTCACGTCCGGCCCCTCCACCCCGCTGCGCAGCTGCCGGTATGCGGGCATGGCGCCGTACAGCAGCACCACCGGCTGGTCGTCCACGCGGTAGAGCGGCCTGCCCCGGCTCACCAGCGCGTTCTCGGCCGGCAGCCAGGTCACCGTGCCCGAGGCGCGGGCCGCGACGGTGTGCTCGGTGCCGTACCCCAGGGTGCCGGTCTTGGTCTCCGTGTCGGCCAGGTCCTGCCGGGTCACCGTGGCGGTCTGCGCCGGGCCCGAGGCGGTCGCCTCGTCCCCGCCGGAGGACGTCGGCAGGCCCACAGCCAGCCCGGCCGCCGCGGCGGCGGCCAGCACGGTGAGCCCGCCGACCAGGTAACGCGCCCTCACTTGCCACCGCCGCCCTTGAACGCCGGCATCAGGTCGCGGCACTTCTCCAGCGCCTGCTGGAACTTCGGGCTGCTCCGCAGATCCGCCAGGTTGCCCTCCAGGCGCAGCTTGCCGGTGTCGTCCGGCTCGGGGAACTCCTCGACGCCGTTCTCCCGCATGCACTTGGACAGCGCCCGCAGCTGCTCCACCTGCTGCGGGTCGAGTTGCAGCGCGTCACCGCCGCCGGGCAGCAGGGTCTTGCACGCCTCCAGCGCGGGCGCCAGCTTGTCCTTGGGCAGCTTGCTCATCTCGGCACGCATTGCCTCACCCGGCTCCGGGTCGGGCATGTCCACGCCGTGCTCCCGCATGCAGGCGGCGAACCGGCGCCCCTGCTCCGTCTTGTCCTCCGGGACGGCGGAGGCGCTCGCGTCCGGCCGGGCCCCGCCCGCCGTCGCCACGCCCTCGTCCGCCTGCCCACCGCACGCCGCCAGCGCCAGCGCTCCCGCCAGCCCGGCCGCGACGGCCCACATTCTCGTCCTCATGACCCCATCAGACCGACGGCCGCGTATCCCCGGCATAACCCGCCCCATGATCGTCCGACTTGCCAGGCACCTGGGCGAATCATGAACGCGCATACGCCCAGGTGCCTGGCACGTCGGAGGATCTTGGTTATGCCGCGGTTACCGGGCGGGCGGGCATCATTGCTGCGTGCGAGTGCTGGTGGTGGAGGACGAGGACGTGCTGGCGGACGCCGTCGCGGAGTGGCTGCGGCGGGAGGCGTTCGCGGTGGACGTGGCGTACGACGGGGACGCCGCGCACGAGCGGCTGGCCGTCCATCCGTACGACGTCGTGGTCCTGGATCGTGACCTG
Organism: Catellatospora sp. IY07-71; assembly: GCF_018326265.1. Classification (GTDB taxonomy): domain Bacteria; phylum Actinomycetota; class Actinomycetes; order Mycobacteriales; family Micromonosporaceae; genus Catellatospora. The sequence continues at coordinate 1,598,656 of NZ_AP023360.1, read as the reverse complement.
CCGGGGCGGCCCGGGGACGAGCTGTGCCGGGAGATCTCCGACACGCTGCCGCAGACGCGGGTGCTGATGCTGACGGCCGCGGCCGCGGTGCGGGAGCGGGTGGCCGGGCTGGCGCTCGGCGCCGACGACTACCTCACCAAACCGTTCGCGATGGTCGAGCTCGCGGCCCGGGTGCACGCGCTGGCCCGCCGGGCCGTGCTGAAGAGCCCGGCCGTGCTGCAGCGGGCCGGCATCGTGCTCGACCCCGCCCGCCGCACCGCCGAGCGCGACGGCCGCGACCTCGGCCTGGCCCGCAAGGAGTTCGCCGTGCTCGCCGAGCTGCTGCGCGCCGACGGCACGGTCGTCTCCGCCGAGCAGCTGCTCGAACGGGTCTGGGACGAGCACATCGACCCGTTCACCAACGTGGTCCGGGTGACCGTGATGAAGCTGCGGCGCAAACTCGGCGAGCCGCAGCCGATCGAGACCGTCGCCGGAGTGGGGTATCGCCTCCCGTGAACAGGCTGACCCTGCGTGCCCGGCTGACCCTGCTCTACGTGGTGCTGTTCACCGTGGCCGGGCTGGCCCTGCTGGCCATCACCTACTTCCTGGTCAAGTGGCAGCTCAACACCAAGCCGATCGACACCCGGATGGCCGTGACCGACCTGCTCAAGACCGGCGGCGACATCACCAAGCTCAAGGAGCTGCTCCAGGAGAAGGCCGAGCAGTCCCGCCAGGACACCCTCACCACGATCATCACGCAGGGCGGGGTCGCCCTCGGCCTGGTGCTGGCCGCGGCGACCGCGCTGGCCTGGGCGCTGTCCGGCCGGGCGCTGCAGCCGCTGCACCGGATCACCGCCACCGCCGGGCGCATCGCGGCCGGCACGGGCGGCCGGGGCCTGCACGAGCGCATCGCGCTGGACGGGCCGCAAGACGAGGTCAAGCAGCTCGCCGACACGTTCGACGCGATGGTCGGGCGGCTCGACCACTCCTTCGACGGGCAGCGCCGCTTCGTCGCCAACGCCTCGCACGAGCTGCGTACACCGCTGGCGCTGAACCGGGCCCTGGTCGAGCTGGCCGTCACCCGCCCCGGCGCGAGCCCCGACGCCCGGCAGCTCGGCGAGGCGCTGCTGAAGGTGAACGAGCGGCACGAGCGGCTCATCGACGGGCTGCTCACGCTCGCCGACAGCGAAAACGAGCTGACCGAGCGGACGCCGGTCGACCTGGCCGACATCGCCGAGTACGTGCTGGAGGCGCTGCCGCCGGGCGGCCCGGCGGTGACCCGCCTGCTCGATCCGGCACCGGTCACCGGCGACCCGGTGCTGCTGGAACGGCTGGTGCAGAACCTGGTCGAGAACGCCGTCCGGCACAACGTGCCCGAGGAGGGCTGGCTGCGGGTGGAGACGGCCACGGTGGGCGGGCGGTCCCGGCTGGTGGTGACGAACAGCGGGCCGGTCGTGCCGGCGTACGAGATGGAATCGATCTTCCAGCCCTTCCGCCGCCTGGGCCGCGAGCGGACCGCGAGCCCGGCCCGCGGCCTCGGCCTGGGCCTGTCCATCGTCCGCGCCATCGCCCAGGCCCACCACGGCACCGCCACCGCCACCCCCCGCCCCGGCGGCGGCCTCACCCTCACCGTGACCCTCTGACCGCGGCCGGGCCGGGCCGGGCCATGATCGTCCGACTTGCCAGGCACACGGGGGTATGTGCGCTCAAGATACGCCCGAGTGCCTGGCAAGTCAGATGATCTGGGCGTTAGCCGGCGGTGGTGATGGAGGTGGCGGTGACGGTGGTGTCCTGGGTGGTGCCCTGGACGGTGATGTCGGTGCCGGCGGCGAGGTCCTTGAGGGTGATCTTCTCGGTGGCCTGGACGGTGGTGTTCTCGCCGGTCTTGATGGTCAGCACGCTGCCGTCGGCGGTCTCGATGTAGACGGTGGTGCCGTCGACCAGCTTGATCTTGCCGCTGATCGGGGCGGCGGCGGTCTGCTGGCCGCCGGTCTGGCCCTGCTGCCCGCCGGGCATGCCCCCGGGGAAGCCGTACTGGCCGCCGAAGTTGCCGCGGTAGCCGTTGGCGGGGCGGTTGCCCGTCGCAGTGCCGGCCGCCGTGCCGGAGCCGGTGCCGAAGCGCTGCTGCACCTGGACGCCGGCCAGGAAGCCGCCGCAGGTCAGCACGAGCGCCAGCAGGATGCCGGTGCTGCGGGTGAGCCACGGCCCGCGTTTCGCCTTGGCCAGGCCCGCGACCAGGTCGTCCATGGGCGCGGCGTCGTCTGTGGGCGCAGTGTCCGGAGTACGGATCGCGTGCTTCATCGGGGTCGGGCTCCTCACTCGTACCGCAGGGCGTCGATGGGGCGCAGGCCGGCGGCGCGGCTGGCCGGGTAGCTGCCGAAGAACAGGCCGATCGCGACGCAGACGCCGAGCGCCAGCGCGACCGAGTCCGGCATGATCACCGGTTTGATGCCGACGATCTCGAAGTTGGCGCCGATCAGCGCCGCCGCCACCCCTGACCCGCCGCCGGCCAGGCTGAGCAGCGTCGCCTCGATCAGGAACTGGGTGAGGATGATCCGGCGCGGGGCGCCGAGCGCCTTGCGGATGCCGATCTCCCGGGTCCGCTCGGTCACCGACACCATCATGATGTTGGTGATGCCTATGCCGCCGACCACCAGCGAGATCCCGGCGACCGCGCCCAGCAGCACGGTGAACGTCTCGGCGGTCGCGGTGCGCGTCTCCAGCAGCTGCGAGGCGTCCCGGATCTGGTACGGCGTGCTGCTCGCACCGTCCGCGACGTGCATCTTGGCGTTCAGGATCGAGGTGATCTCGGCCTTGGCGGCGGCCACCGCGTCCGCGTTCACCGCCTCGATGGTGATCGACGAGACGGGGCCGTAGCCGGTGAGCGCGCGCTGGACCGCGGGCAGCGGCGCGATGGCCACGTCGTCCGGGTCGTTGAACCCGGTCGAGCCCTTCTTGGCCAGTACGCCGATGACCGAGAAGATCTGCCCGCCGATGCCGACGCGCTGCCCGACCGGATCCACAATGCCGAACAGCTCCTCGGCCGTGGTCGGCCCGAGCACCACCACCCGGGCGGCCTGGTCGACGTCCTCCTCGGTGAAGCCCGACCCGCGCGCCACCACGCTATTAGACGCGGAGAAGTACGACGGGTAGGTGCCGATCACCGAGTTCACGTCGTACGACGCGTCGCCGAAGGTCAGCGTCTGGGACGAGCTGACCACGGGCGAGACGCTCTTCACGTCCGGCGCGGAGTCCCGGTCCTGCAGCGCCTTGACGATGTCCAGGGTCAGGTCGGTGCGGTAGCCGGTGTCGCCGCCGCGGCCGCCCTGCACGGTCAGCGTGTTCGTGCCGAGCGCGGCCAGGCTGTCCTCGACCTGCTTGGCCGAGCCGTTGCCGACCGCGACCAGCAGGATCACCGCGGCGACACCGATCAGGATGCCGAGCACGGTCAGCCCGGAGCGCAGCTTGTTCGCCGCGACGCCGCGCAGCGCGAAGCCGAAGACCTCGAAGATGCTCATACGGCCACCGCCTGCCGCACGATGGGGCGGCGGCGCTCGTCCGTCACGATCCGGCCGTCGACCAGCCGGATCGTGCGGTGGGCGTGCGCGGCCACCTCGTCCTCGTGCGTGATCAGCACGATGGTGCGGCCCTGGGCGTTGAGCCCGTCCAGGATGCCGAGCACGTCGCGGGTGGAGCGGCTGTCCAGGTTGCCCGTCGGCTCGTCGGCCAGCAGCAGCGCGGGCCGGCTGACCAGCGCGCGGGCCACCGCGACCCGCTGCTGCTGGCCGCCGGAGAGCTGGTTCGGGTCGTGTTCGGCCCGGTTGGCCAGCCCGACCAGGTCCAGCGCGGCCAGCGCCCGCTCGCGGCGCTCGGCCCGGCCCACCCCGGCGTACGCGAGCGGCAGCTCCACGTTGGCCAGCGCGCTCGTGCGGGCGATGAGGTTGAAGGACTGGAACACGAACCCGATCCGGCGGTTGCGCACCAGCGCCAGCTGCGACTCGTTCAGCTCGCTGACGTCCACCCCGTCCAGCCGGTAGGTGCCCGAGGTGGGCACGTCCAGGCAGCCGAGGATGTTCATCAGGGTGGACTTGCCGGAGCCCGACGAACCCATGATCGCGACGTAGTCCCCGGGCTCGACGACGAGGCTGACCCCGGCCAGCGCGTGCACCGCCGTCTCGCCCTCGCCGTACGTCTTGACCAGGTCCGTCACCTCCAGGACCGGGCGGCCGTCCCGGCCGTACGCCGCCATCACCGGCCCCCGCCCGCGGGACGGTTGCCGCCGGTGCCGCCGAAGCCGCCCCCGCCGAAGCCGCCGCCGGTCAGGCCGCCCGGCCCGCCCGGGAACTGCTGCTGGTTGTTCGTGCCGCTGGTGACGGTGGCCAGCACGACCTGCTCGCCCACCTCGACCCCGGACACGATCACCGTGTAGGAGTCGCCCTTGAGCCCGATCTCCACCGAGCGGGTCTCCTGCACGCCGTCCTTGACCACGGTCACCGTGGTCCGCCCGCCGGCCGTGCGCACCGCGGCGGCCGGGACGTACACCGCGTCCGCGACCTCGTCGACGGTCACCGTCAGGCTCACCGTCTGGCCCAGCCGGACGCCCTCCGGGATGCTGTCCAGCAGCACCTCGATCGGGTACGTCACGGTGTTGCCGTCGGAGGCGGTCGGCGAGATCGCCGACACCTTGCCGGTCGCGGTCGTGCCGGTCAGCGCGTTCCAGGCGACCGTCGCGCGCTGCCCGGTCTTGAGCCGGGTCGCGTCCGCCTCGGCGACCCCTGCCGCGACCTGGAGCTTCGTCAGGTCGGCGAGCTGTATGAAGCCGGACGAGGACGTCGAAGACGACGAGCCGTTGCCGCCGCCCGACGAGCCGCCGGAGGAGCCGCCCACCGCGCCGCTGATCGCCACCACGGTGCCGGCCATGGGCGCCTTGAGCACGGTGCCGTTCACCGCGCGCCGGGCCGCGGCCACCGCCGACTCGGCCTGGTCCACCTGGTTCTCGGCGTTGGCGATGGTGCTGTCGTCGCCGCCGTCCTCGGCCCGGTCCAGCGCGTCCCGCGCGGCGTCGAGGTTGCGCTCGGCGGTGGCCAGTGACTCGTTCACCTCGGTCGCGTCGACCGTGGCGAGCACCGCGCCCTTCTTGACCCGGTCGCCGACCTTGACCTTGATCGCGGTGACGGTGCCGCCGGTGGTGAAGTCGGCCGACATGGTGTTCGCCGACTCGATGGTGCCGTCGGCGGTCACCGTCGCGGTCACCGTGCCCTGCGCCACCGCCACGGTGCGCACCGTGCTGCCCTGGGCCGGCTCCGCGTCGCCGCTGATCATGAAGTACGCCCAGGTGCCACCGCCCGCGAGCAGCACCCCGAGGGCGCTGTTCAGCAGAGCGGTGCGCCCGAGCGGGATGGCTCGCCGCAATCGCATGGCGAGCATCGTGGCGGCACGCCCTCGACGGGACCTCCGGCCGACCTCGGAGGAAGCTGGGAGGTCCCGTCGACGTGCCGGCTACGGCTTGACCAGGGCGATCCGGTCCTGCGTGGGGCCGCCGTACCGGGTGGACGGCGTCTGCACCGGCGGCGGCGCCGTGGTCGCGGCCGCGGCGGCCACCGCCACCCGCCCGACCAGCGCCTTCAGCTGCCCGGCCGTCACCGAGGTGAGACCGCCGCCGACCGGCCTGCCCGCCACGCGGTCCGGGAACCAGAGGTTCACCGACCCGGGCCGGCAGGTGTCCCCGAACCTGATCTCGAACCCGCGGACGATGTCCGACCAGGCGGCGCCACTCAGGTCGATGACCGGCTTGGCCGCCGGGGTCCGGTTCTGCTGCGCGGGCGGGTAGTACCAGCAGTCGCGCGTGGTGTCCCGGTAGCGCAGCAGCACCTTGGTGGGCAGCGCGTCGACCCCGTGCTCGAAGGCCCAGGACGGCACGTCGTTCTCGGCGAGCAGGTCGCCGGTGGTCGCGTCGTACACGCTGAGGTACGCCTCCTGCTGCGTGTCGCGTCCCGGGACCGTCGCGACGAGCGTCACGATGCCCCGGTTGTTGTAGAGGTCCCCGGCGTCGAAGGTCTTGCCCGAGGTCACCTTGATCGGCAGCGCCGACCGGCGGTTCAGGGCGTATCCCGACCACGGGCCCACGTACACGGGATAGCCGATCTCGTTGCGGCGGTACTGGACCGGCCAGGCGTACGGGCCGAGGTTGTCCAGCCGGTACGAGCCGTCCTCGGTGCACGCGGCGACGCCCGGGATCCGCAGCGAGTACGCGTTGACGCCGAGCGGGCTCGCGCACATCACGTCGTAGGGGTAGACCGTGCCGGCGATGGCGCCGCCGAGGTCCAGCCTGATCGGCGCGAGCGCCGTCTGCGCGGTGCCGGTCACCCACACCCGCTTAGCGAGGTCCTGGTCACCGGTGCCCTTGCCGTCGTGACCCAGCCACTGCGCGCCGTACGGCGCGTCCGGCCGGACGAACAGGTTCACCGGCTGCACGCCGACCGGGCCCACGGTCACCCAGCCGTCCTCGCCCGAGCAGGACTCGATCCGGGGCACCACCGGCGGCGCGGGGTTGCCGACCTCAGGCTTGGGGGCCAGCCGCCCGGCGACCGTCCCCGGCAGGTGGTAGACGCAGCCCCGGACGCCCTTGGTGGGGTCGCCGGCCGAGACCAGCCGGGTGCGGATGGTGCCGGCGCGGGTCAGCCGGACGGTGACGTCGTTCTGTCCCGTGTAGAGAACCTTTCCGGCCCGAGCCGGCCAGTGGTCCGCCCCGCCGTGCGCGACCACGTTCTGCGCCCCGAGCTTCAGGCCGGTCAGCCGGATCACTCCGTCCGCGGCGCAGGTGAGGGCGACGGAAACGGCCTCGGCGCAGGCACCGGGCACCGGCGCGCCGGTGACGTCGTCCAGCACGGTGACGGCCAGGTCGGCCAGCGGCGCCAGCAGCCGGTGCGCCGGTGCGACCAGCGTGCCGCCGGAGGTGACCTCGTAGACCGTCGCCGCGGCGCGGTCCCGCGTGTTCGGGACGTACTCCGTGTCGAAGCCGTTGCTGACGCCGATCACCTGGACCTGGTACTTGCCCGCCTTCAGTCCGGGCACCGCGTAGAAGCCGGCGGCGTCGGTGTAGGCCCACGCTTCGTACCGCGAATCGCCGACCGGATAGACGAACACCCGGCGGTTGGCCGCCGGCTCGCCCAGGTGCGTCAGGATCTGCCCGCTGAGCGTGCCGCCCAGGTAGAGGTGGAAGTTGACCGGCACCGGCTGGTTGAGGGGCACCCCGTTCGCGTCGGAGAAGCTCAGCCGGTCCAGGTACCACAGGTCGGTGTAGCCGGGCGCACTCGCGACCAGTTTCACGTTGCTGGTGGCGCCGTCGGGCTCGGTGGGCAGGTCGTCGAAGCGGTAGGCGCCCGTCGCGTCGGTGCAGGCCTCGCCGACCTTGCGCGGCGGCAGCGGCGTTTCCAGGCCCGGCCGGTACGCGCTCACGCACGCGCCGGCGACCGGTGCGTTCGTGACGTCGTCGAAGACCCAGCCCTGGATGGTGGTCGGGGCCGCCGCCGCCGGCGTGCCCAGCCCTACGATGGTGAAACTCAGTGCGCTGACCAGCGCAGCAGCGATCGTGGTCCGCCGCATGTGTTGCCTCCCCGTGGACGCGGCTCAGAATCGCGTCCACTGTAGAGAGCGGATGATCGATCGCGCATCGGGCATACGGCCGGTCGATCGATCATCCGTCCACAAGGTGCGGCGAGTTACGGCTTCACCAAGGCGATCCGGGCGGGGGTCGGCGCCTCGTGCCACCGGACCGGAGCGGTGCGCGGCGCGTACACCTGCGCGAGCGCCGCCTGCACCGCGCTGCGCACCGCGTCCTGCGCCGTCCGGGCCGGCGACGGCCGGACCGACAGCTGACCCGAGAACCACAGGCCCACGGGCCCGCCATGGCAGTTCTTCGTCGTCGTCCGCAGATCGATGTCGATCGTTCGTGCACTCATCGTGTAGCTGTTGATGAGCGGCTTGCGGGTGCGGAGCAGGTGCCGCGGCAGGTTCGGCGGGTAGTACCAGCAGTCCAGTCCGTCGGCCGAGCGGTAGCGCACCAGGAACGGGCCCTGCGGAGCGACGGCCCAGGTGACCGAACCCCACAGCCTCACGTCGGAGAGGAGGTCACCGGTGACGCCGTCGTGGATGCTGAGGTACGCCGGCACGGTCGTGCCGCCGCGCACCGTCACCGCGTAATCGGTGACGAAACCGCTGTTGTACTCCGGGCCCGGCACCGTCTCCCCGGCGACCACCTGGATCGGCGTGGCGGCGCGGCGGTTGGCCGCGAACCCGTTCCAGTAGCCGATGTAGTCGACGGGATCCTTGAGGAAGTTGCGCGAGTGCAGGACCGGCCAGGCGTACGGGCCGAGGTTGGCCGACGGCCACACCCATGATCATCCAAGTTGCCAGGCACATGGGCGTATCCGCGCTCAAGATACGCCCATGTGCCAGGCAAGTCGGATGATCGAGGGACCGGGTCAGGTGGCTAACGGCAGTAGGACCCGGAATGTCGAGCCCGCGCCGGGGGCCGTGGCCAGCTCGATGCGGCCACCGTGGGCTTTCACGATGGCCGAGGCGATGGCCAGGCCGAGGCCCGCGCCGCCGTGACTGCGCGCCCGGTGCGGGTCGGCGCGGTACAACCGCTCGAAGATGCGCGACGCGTGCTCCGGCGGCACCCCCGGCCCGGTGTCGCTGACCTCGACGATCGCGACCGGCACCGCCGCGTCCAGCTCGGCGCCGACCGCGGCCACCACCGGGCCGCTGTCCCGGGCCACCGGCAGCTCGAACGGCTCGTCGACGGGCTCGCCGCCGCGGTGACTGATGCGCAGGGTCACCCGGGCGTCGGGGGGCGTGTGCTGGAGCGCGTTGGCCACCAGGTTCGTGGCGACCTGGCGCAGCCGGTGCTCGTCGCCCAGCACGCAGACCGGCTCGAACCCGGCCAGCTCCACGGTGCGCTGCGGGTTGCGCACGTGCGCGTCGCGGACCGTGTCGGCCGCGACCGCGAGCAGGTCCACCCGGGACTGCTGCAGCGGGCGCTCCTCGTCCAGTGCGGCCAGCAGCAGCAGGTCCTCGACCAGCAGGCCCATCCGGCCCGCCTCCTGCTCGATCCGGGACATGGTCTCGTCCAGCTCCGGGCCGGGCGGCGCGCCGCCGCGCCGGTACAGCTCGGCGAATCCGCGGATCGAGGTGAGCGGGGTGCGCAGCTCATGCGAGGCGTCCGCGAGGAACTGGCGCAGCCGCTGCTCGGACGCGGCACGCGCGGTCACCGCCGCCTCGATGCGGGACAGCATGGTGTTGAGCGCGAGACCTAGCCGGCCGGGCTCGGTGTGCGGGTCGGGATCGGGCACCCGGGCGGTGAGATCGCCGCCCGCGATCTGCGCGGCGGCGTGCTCCATGTTCGTCAGCGGCCGCAGCCCGAACCGGACCACGCTGTACGCCACGAAGCCCAGCACCAGCAGCACCAACGCGCCGACACCCAGCCCGATCAGCAGCATCAGGTTCGCGGTGGAGTCCACCCGGTCCAGCGAGATCGCCGCGACCCGGTAGTGCTCGCCGACGCCGGACCTCGACCCGGCGACGTGACTGACCGCGACCCGGAACTCCTGCCCGGACAGGCTCGTGGCGGTGAACGCGCGCGGCGGCTGCTTGGCGGCAGGGTCGGCCGCGTGCGCCTTGATCTCGTCGAAGGTCAGCCGCGGCCGCTCGGCGAGGCTGACATCGCTGGCTAGACAGTACGTGAGCCGGCCAGCGGTGTCGTAGTTCAGCACGATCGCGTCGTTGAGGCCGGGCGGGATGTTGGGGGCCCGGCCGCCGCCGGGCGCATCCTGCACGTTGCAGGTCACGTCGGAGACAGCCGCCGTCGTCGGCGTGGCCGTCGGGTCCGGCTGCGGCGCGGCGCCGGGCAGCGTGGTGGCGGTCGGCAGCGGGCTGGGCACCGGACCCGGCCCGCCGCCACCCGGCCCCCCGCGGCCGAAGCCGACGTTGGCGAGCCGGAGCACGTCCTCGTCGAGCTGCTGTACCAGGTAGTGGCGCAGCGTGGTGGCGGCGACGAAGTCGGTGATGAGCAGGGCCACACCGGCCAGGGCCACCACCGCGACCACCATCCGGGTGCGCAGGGTCCACCGCCGCCACGGTGGGCGGATCATTCCTGATCACCCCGGGGCAGGCGGAGCGCGTACCCGACGCCGCGCACCGTGTGGATCAGCGGCGGATCCCACTTGTCGACCTTCTTGCGCAGGTAGTAGACGTACGACTCGACGATGCGGCCGTCGCCGCCGAAGTCGTAGCTCCACACCCGGTCCAGGATCTGCGCCTTGGAGACCACCCGGCCCGCGTTGACCAGCAGGTAGCGCAGCAGGTTGAACTCGGTCGGGGACAGGTCGACGAGCTTGCCGCCGCGGCGCACCTCGTGCGCGTCCTCGTGCAGCTCCAGGTCGGCGTAGCGCAGCACGCCGCTGTCGGCGGGCTCGCCGCCCGGCCGGCTGCGGCGCAGGATGGCCCGGATCCGCAGCACGACCTCCTCCAGGCTGAACGGCTTGGTGACGTAGTCGTCCGCGCCGACGGTCAGCCCGGAGATGCGGTCCTCCACGGAGTGTCGGGCGGTCAGGAACAGCACCGGCACCAGGGCGTTCTCCGGGCCACGGCCGTCGGCACGGAGCTGCCGGGCCACCTCGAAGCCGTCCAGGTCGGGCAGCATCACGTCGAGCACGACCAGGTCGGGCTGGAACTCCTCGGCCGCGATCAGCGCGTCCCGGCCGGTGTGCGCGACCCGCACGTCGAACTCGACCAGGCGCAGCGTCGCCGACAGCAGCGCGCAGATGTTCGTCTCGTCGTCGACCACCAGCACCCTGGTCCGCGACCGCTCCTGCTGCGTCACCGGCTCCCCCTTCGCTCAAAGCAAGCTGTGAGCTGGTTGTATCCATCCTGCCTCGGAGTTTCCTCGGAGCCGGGTGAGAGAAGCATGGAAGAGGCTCAGTTCACGAGCGGGCGTTGACGCGTACGCTGTCACCCTCGGTGAGCCCCGCCACGATCTCGACGTCACCGTCGCCGCGCAGCCCGACCTTGACCTGGCGGGCCGTGCCGTCCGGCAGCTTGACCTCGCCCTCGGTGTCGCCGGTCATGCGCACCGCCGACTGGGGCAGCAGCAGCACGCTGTCGGCCCGGTTCAGCACGACGCCCGCGGTGGCGCTCTGCCCGATCAGCAGCCCCTCCGGCGAGCCGTCGAACGCCAGCAGCACCCGGTAGCGCACCAGCGTGCCGCTGGCGGTGCCGGTCGCGGCCACCTCGGCGATGGTCGCGGGAAGCGTCTCGTCGGGGCGGTTGGCCAGGGTCACCGTGGCCGGCTGGCCCACCGCCAGGCTCACCGCGTCGGCCTCGGCGAACTCGGCCTCGACCATCATCGTGGCGGTCACCCCGAGCTTGATGAACGTCGCCGTGCCGACCGCGTCCCCGGCCCGGCCCTCGACCGCGAGCACCTTCGCCGCGACGGGAGCCGTGATGACCGTGCCCGCCAGCTCCCGCTCGGCGCGGGCCAGGTCGGCCACGGCCCGGTTCACCGCGATCTGCGCGGAGTAGATCGCGTCCCCGCCCGCGCCGCCGCGCCCGCCGGAGCCGCCGCCCTGGCAGCCGCCGCCACCCGTGCCCGCGGTCGGCGAAGGCGTGGGCTTGGCACCCGGGGTGCGGGACGGCGACGGCGAGGGCCCGGCCGACGGGCTGGTGCTCGGGCTCGGGCCGGCGCTCGGTGAGCTGCTCGGCGATGCGCTCGACGAGCCGGAGCCGCCGAATGCGGCCGGGTCGGGCCCGGTGGACGCCGGAGCCGCCGCCCCGCCGGCCGCCGTCCCGAGGTAAGCCGCCGCTGCTGCGCGTACCGTCGTGTCGCAGCTGGTGTCGCCGGCGGCCGCCGCGGCGTCGGCGAGGGTCTGCTCCGCTTCGGCGAGCGCGTTGGCGGCCTCGTCGCGGGCCTCCCGCGCGTCGGCGTCGTCGATCGCCGCCAGCACCTCGCCGAGGAGCACCTCGTCACCGGGCTTCACCTTCACCGAGGTCAGCGTGCCCGACACGGAGAACGCCAGCTCGCGGGTGGCGACTGGGGCCACCTTCCCGGAGGCGGCCACCGAGTAGGTGACCTCGCCGCGCTGCACGGCCGTCGTCGCCGCGGCCGCCGGGGCCGGGTCACCGCCCCGCAACACGAGCACCGTCGCCACCACGGCGGCGACCAGCACCACCGAGCCCGCAGCCAGCCACCGGCGCCGTCTTCCGCGCACCACGAACGTCATGGCCGGGGAGTCTCGCGGCCGCCGCTCGGCGATCGCTTCACACCACCTCGGAGCCACCTCAAAGCCGGGGCGGCCCGCGCACTCCCAGCTCATCCTGAGGTCCGATCGAGCGGGCACCGAGGCCGCTCGTGCAGGCTCGCGCAGGTGAAGACGCCGATGAGAAACTTCCGCGCCGCGCTCACCGCGACCGTGGCCGTCGCCGTGCTCGGCCTCGCCGCGGCCTGCGGTGCCGCCGACGAGGGCGACACCGGCCAGAACACCGGCAGCGGCGGCGCCGCGGACGGGTTCGCCGCGTACAGCGCCTGCCTCAAGGAGCAGGGCATCGACCTGGGGGAGACCTTCGGCCGCGGTGGCCCGTCCGGGCGGCCGACGGCCCGGCCCTCCGGTATGCCGACGAACCGGCCGACGGTGCGCCCCAGCGGTCAGCCCGGTGGTTTCGGCGGCCCCGGCGGGGGTATGCGCCTGCCGGGAGGCGTGACGGCCGAGCAATGGCAGCAGGCACAGCAGGCGTGCGCAGCGGTGCGTCCCAGCGGTGGCCCCGGCGGCTTCGGTGGCGACCGCGGCGACAGCGGTGCCAACGCGGCGTACCGCAACTGCCTGGCTGACCGCGGTGTGGACTTCGCACCCGGGCAGCAGCTCGCCACCGCCGATCCGAAGGTGGCGGAGGCGCTGCAGGCATGTGCCGTGCTGCGGCCCGCCACGCCGAGCCCGGCGGCGAGCTGACCGCATCTCTCCCGGCGGGTTCGGTGGACCGAGCCGGCCCTGGTGTGCGCCGTTCCCCCGTGCGGCGCCCCCGGGGCTGGCTCCTTTCCGTGGGCGGTGGGCAAGATCGGCGTTTCGTGACGGAACCTTGCGCCAGACCACAGGTTCTGACACGAACTCGCGATCTTCACGCGCCCGCGAGCCGCGCCGCGCCGCGAGCCGCGCCGCGCAGCCCGTCCAGCGTGGGCTGGGTCAGGGGGTGGGTGGGCGCCAGGTCGAGCCGCGCATGAGCTGGTCGGCGCCGAGCCAGACGGCGTTCATGAGCCGGGTGGCGGTGCGGCCGGGGTCCTCGTCGGGGTGGTCGGCCAGCCAGTCGGCCAGCGACTCGCTCGCGCCGACCAGGGTCAGCGCCATCGCGGTGAGATCGTCCGGCTTGACCTGCCGCCCCTCCTGGCGCAGCGCGCCGTCCAGCCGATCGGTGATCACCTCGACGACGGCCTCCCGCATCCGGCTGATCTCGGCCGAGAACGGCTGCTGCGTGCGGGCCTGCCGGTAGAGCACCGACCAGCCGTCGCGGTGCGCGCCGACGAACTCGAAGAAACCTTTGAGGCCCCGCCACAGTTGCTGGTCCGGAGGGAGAGTGGGATCGGCCGCCGCGGCCAGGCCGTTGACCAGGCGGGCCGACTCACGGCGCAGGCAGGCGATGAAGAGTTCCTCCTTGGTGCCGAGGTACGCGTACACCATCGGCTTGGACACGCCGGAGAGTTCGGCGATCTCGTCCATGTTGGCGTGGTGGAAGCCGCGGCGGGAGAAGACCAGCACGGCGGCGTCGAGCATCTGCTGCTCGCGTTCCGCGCGCGGCACCCGGCCGGTCCGGCCGCCGTCCGCACGGGCCGCGACGGGGTCACCTGGAGTGAGTGGACTGCTCTGCACCTTGCCAGCCTACCTACTCCCCCGTAATGTTACGCACGAGTAAGTTTCCAGTGTTACGGAGGACATCATGGCCGAGCTCGACCTGTCCGACTTCAGCTCGCTCGACCCGGCGCAGTTCGCGTCCCTGGTCAAGAACGCGTCCGACGCGCAGCTGACCGAGGTGCTCAGCGGCGACCTGCGCACCAAGGTGCTGGACGAGATCTTCCGCCGGATGCCCGGCCTGTTCCGCCCGGAGCGCGCCGGCAACACCGAAGCGGTGATCCACTGGATCATCACGGGTGCCCCGGACGGCGGCTCGGACACGTACGAGCTGGTCATCGCCAACGGCGCCTGCACCCTGTCGGAGAAGCCGGCCAACGAGCCGAAGCTCGCCGTCACGGTCGGCCCGGCCGACTTCCTCAAGGTCGTCTCCGGCAACGGCAACCCGGTGATGATGTTCATGACCGGCAAGCTGAAGGCCAAGGGCGACCTGGCGCTCGCCGCCAACATCGCGAACCTGTTCAACATCCCCAAGGCCTGATCATGTCCTCGTTGGAGTTCTCCCTCGACCTCAACGAGGAGCAGCGGGATCTGCGCGACTGGGTGCACGGCTTCGCGGAGCAGGTCGTGCGCCCGGCCGCGGCGGAGTGGGACGAGCGGGAGGAGACTCCCTGGCCCGTCATCCAGGAGGCCGCCAAGATCGGCCTCTACGACTTCGAGTTCCTGGCCAACCTGTGGGCGGACCCGAGCGGCCTGTCCATGTGCATCGCCAGCGAGGAGCTGTTCTGGGGCGACGCCGGCATCGGCCTGGCCATCATGGGCACCTCGCTGGCCGTCGCGGGCATCTTCGGCTCGGGCACCCCGGAGCAGATGGCCGAGTGGGTGCCGCAGTGCTTCGGCACCAAGGACGACCCGAAGGTCGCCGCGTTCTGCTCGACCGAGCCGGAGGCGGGCTCCGACGTGGGCGCCATGCGCACCCGCGCGGTGTACGACGCGGCCACCGACGAGTGGGTGCTCACCGGCCAGAAGGCGTACGCCACCAACGGCGGCATCGCGAACGTGCACGTGGTGACCGCGGTCGTCGACCCCGAGCTGGGCTCGCGCGGCCAGGCCGGGTTCATCGTGCCGCCCGGCACCAAGGGCCTGCACACCGCACGCAAGCTGCGCAAGCTCGGCATCCGGGCCTCGCACACCGCGGACGTGTTCCTGGACGAGGTGCGCGTGCCGGGCCGCTGCCTGCTCGGCGGCAAGGACGCGCTGGACGCGCGGCTGGCGCGGGCCCGCTCCGGGCAGCGCTCGTCGGGGCAGGCCTCGATGCGCACGTTCGAGCTGTCCCGGCCCGCGGTCGGCGCACAGGCGCTGGGCATCGCGCGGGCGGCGTACGAGTACGCCCTGGAGTACGCGAAGACGCGGGTGCAGTTCGGCCGGCCCATCGTGGAGAACCAGGCGGTCGCGTTCGCACTGGCCGACATGCGGATGGAGATCGACGCGGCCCGGCTGCTGGTGTGGCGGGCGGCGTGGATGGGCCGCAACAACCGGCCGTTCACCGCGGGCGAGGGCTCGATGTCCAAGCTCAAGGCGGGCGAGGTCGCGGTCTCGGTGACGGAGAAGGCGCTGCAGATCCTCGGCGGCGCCGGCTACCTGCGCGAGCACCCGGTGGAGCGGTGGTACCGCGACGCCAAGATCTACACCATCTTCGAGGGCACCAGCGAGATCCAGCGGCTGGTCGTGGCGCGGGCCATCACCGGCGCCTCGCTGCGCTGAACGCTGCCCTCATCGACGGCGGTCCACCCCTGCGGTGGGCCGCCGTCTTCACATCATGGTTACCGATGAGTAATATGCGGAACACCTGACGTTGACAGAGAGAGGCTCACCCCGTGGACCTGCTCTTCATTGTCCGCACCCTCGCCCGCCGCGGGCTGCTCAAGCCGGGCAGCCCCAACCGCGTGGCCGACCAGCTCAACGCGCTGCGCCGGTGGGGCTTCACGCTCGCCGGCGAGCTGCGCGCCGCCGAGGCCCGCGACCCGCACCGGATCGCCGTCATCGACGAGCACCGCGGCCCGATCACGTACCGCCAGCTCATGCGCCGGGCGCAGCGCCTGGCCACGGCGCTCGGCGCGACCCGGGGCGTCGGTCCCGGCGTACGCGTCGGCCTGATGTGCCGCAATCACGCCGGCCTGGTCGAGGCCATGGTCGCCTGCTCGCTGCTCGGCGCGGACGCGGTCCTGGTCAACACCGCCCTGTCCGCTCCGCAGCTCGCCGCCGTGGCCGAGCAGCAGCAGCTCCGCCTGCTCCTGCACGACCGGGAGTTCGCACCGACCGCCGCCGCGGCCGCCTGCGAGCGCCTGGACGAGTCCGTGGTCGAGGCGCTGATCGCGGAGACGTCGTCCCAGCAGCGCTGGGACGACGTGAACCGGGCCGGGCGCACCATCGTGCTCACCTCCGGCACCACCGGCGCGCCCAAGGGTGCCCGGCGGCCCACCCCGAAGGGCTTCGGCCCGCTCGTCTCCATCATCGACCGCATCCCGCTGCACGTCGGCGAGCGCATCCTGATCTCCGCCCCGCTGTTCCACACCTGGGGGTACGCCGCGCTCCAGCTCGCCCTGGCCATGCGCGCCACCGTGGTGCTCCAGCGCCGCTTCGAGCCCACGGCGACCGTGCAGGCCGTCGACGCGCACGGGTGCACGGCCCTGTTCGCCGTACCCGTGATGCTGCAGCGCCTGGTCGAGGCCGGTGCCGTGCCCGCCCGGCCGCCCCGGATCACCGCGGTCAGCGGCTCGGCCCTGCCCGGCGGCCTGGCCACCCTGTTCATGAACGCCTGGGGCGACTGCCTGTACAACCTCTACGGCTCCACCGAGGCGTCCTGGGCCTCCATCGCCACCCCCGCCGACCTGCGCCGCGACCACCGCACCGCGGGCCGCCCGCCGCACGGCACCCGCATCGCCATCCTCGACCCGACCGGCCGCCCCGTGGCCCGGGGCGAGATCGGCGAGATCCACGTCGGCAACGAGATGCTGTTCGAGGGATACACCCGCGGCCCCGGCGACCCGGCGGCGGCCGACCTGCGCGGCGGCCTGCTCGGCACCGGCGACCTCGGCCACCTCGACGCGGACGGCCTGCTGCACGTCGACGGCCGCGCCGACGACATGGTCGTCTCCGGCGGCGAGAACGTCTTCCCCCGCCCCCTGGAGGAACTCCTCGCCCAGCTGCCCCAGGTGCGCGAGGTGGCCGTGGTCGGCGTCCCCGACGCCCAGTACGGCCAGCGCCTCGCCGCGTACCTGGTCCTGCACCCGGGCCAGACCCTCGACGCCGACGAGGTCCGCGAGTACGTCCGCCACTACCTGGCCCGCTTCAGCGTCCCTCGCGACGTGCACTTCCTGCCCGAACTCCCCCGCACCGCCACCGGCAAGGTGATCCCCCGCCTCCTCCACCCCATGTAAGGAAGGGCACCTTCGTCGGCTCGCGTCAGCGAGACGAGCAGCAACTCAGCTCGTTTTCCGATGTAGAAGGTGCCCTTCTTAACGTCTCGCAGGTCAGCGCCAGGGAGAGACGACGCGGCCCTCCTCGGCGGCCAGCGCGATGTCCGTCCGGAACTGCGAGCCCGCCAGCTCCACGTGCGACACCAGCTCATACGCCGCTGCCCGCGCCGCGTGCAGGTCACGCCCGTTGGCGGTGGCGCACAGCACCCGACCGCCGGCCGAGCGCAGCACGCCGTCGGCGTCCCGCTTCGTGCCGGAGTGGATCAGGCCCTCGGCCCCGGTGATCTCGTCGCCGGTGCGCGCGCTCGCCGGGTAGCCGGCGCCGGCCAGCACCACCGTCACCGAGTACGCGTCCGCCCACTGCAGCTCCGGGTGCTCGGCCAGCCTGCCGGTCGCGGCCGCGTACAGCAGCCCGCCCAGCGGCGTCTCCAGCAGCGACAGCACCGACTGCGTCTCCGGGTCGCCGAAGCGCGCATTGAACTCGATCACCTTCGGGCCGTCCGCGGTGATCGCCAGGCCGACGTACAGCAGCCCGGCGAACGGGTTGCCCGCCTCGCGCATCGCCTGCAGCGTCGGGTGGACCACCGTGGCCATCACGTGCTCGACCAGCTGCGGCGGCGCCCACGGCAGCGGCGCGTACGCACCCATGCCGCCGGTGTTCGGGCCGCTGTCGCCGTCACCGATCCGCTTGAAGTCCTGCGCGGGCAGCAGCGGCAGCGCCGTCTCCCCGTCGGTCACCACGAACAGCGACACCTCGGGCCCGTCGAGGTACTCCTCGATCACCACCCGGCCGCAGTCGGCGGCATGCCGCAGCGCGGCCTCCCGGTCGTCGGTCACCACGACGCCCTTGCCCGCGGCGAGCCCGTCGTTCTTCACCACGTACGGCGCACCGAACGCGTCCAGCGCCCGTGCCGCCTCCTCCGGCGTCGCGCACGTGAACGCACGCGCCGTCGGCACCTTCGCCACGTTCATGACCTGCTTCGCGAAGTCCTTGGACCCCTCCAGCCGAGCCGCACTGCCCGACGGCCCGAAGCAGGGCACACCCTTCGCGCGTACCGCATCCGCGACCCCCGCGACCAGCGGCGCCTCCGGCCCCACCACCACGAGATCGGCCTCAACCTCAACCGCCAGCCCAGCCACCGCCTCCGGCGACAGGATGTCCACATCCCGCACCTGCGCCGCGACCCCGGCGATCCCCGGATTCCCCGGCGCCGCAATCACCGCGGACACCCCCGGATCCCGCACCAACCCCAGCACCAGGGCGTGCTCCCGCCCCCCACTCCCCACCACCAGTACCCGCACGCCCCCACCCTACCCTCCCCGTTGATCATGAACTTATGGACGTGTTCGGCGGCGTGTCCCTACCCGGGCACCGTGATCGATTGCTGTGACCCGACCAGGGCGCGGCGGACGACGGTGGGGATGCGGTCGGGGGTGAGGGTGTCGGACCAGGTGAAGCGGAGGACGGTGTAGCCGGCGTTGGCGAGGGCGTTCTGGCGGTGGCGGTCGCGGAACACCGCCTCGGGACGGTCGTGCACCTCCGCGCCGTCGGCCTCCCCGATCACCCTGGCCCGGTGCCAGAGCATGTCCGCGCGAGCCAGCACCGTGCCGTCCGCAGCTCGGATCACCGCCTGCAGCTCGTCCGGGGCCAGTCCCGCGTCGGCGCAACGAAGGCGAGCCCGGGTCTCCAGCGGCGATTCGGCCCGGCCGTCGGCCTGATCGATCCACTTCCGCGCCGCGATCGCGCCGCGCCTGCCCGCGAGCAACCGGTACAGGCCTGGCAGTTCGTGCTCGGTAAAGGCGAGCCGGTGCAGGGCTGAGTCCAGCACCGACACCGCGGCATAGCGGTCCGTCACCAGGAGCAGATCCGCGACGGTACGCAGCGCCGACGTCACCCGCATCCCGTCGATCTCGACGATGTCCGCCGGATCGATGACGAGCTGGTGTGGCATGAGCCGCCCGTCGCCGAGCCGCTTCGGAATCGCGCGATCGCCCGGCAGGCTCAGGTGGATCGCGCGCTCGTCCTGCCGCAGCCCGTCGATGCCATGCAGCAGGGCCGCGCTGTGCAGCACCACCACAGCCTCCGGTCCGCACGCCAGCCGACCGGCCCGGACCAGCGCACGCAGTGGCAGCACCGTCCCTCGAAGGTCCGCGTCGACCAGATAGACGCCACGTGTGACCGTCATCCACAGCCGGCTGCGCACGAACCATTTGACCCGGTCTGCGGCAATCCCGAGCGCACGGCACTGCGCAGCCGTGATCAGCCCGTCCTGCGTCTCAGCTATCCGCTGCACCTCGAACACAGGGGTCGAGCCTGCGGGCTCCCACCCGCCGACTCAACCCCTGTGGACAACCCTGTGGACAACCGCCCGACCCGCCGGGCCGTCCCTGCGTTGATCACGGTGCCAGGGTGGTGACACGCCGCCCACCACGTCCATAAGTTCATGATCAACGCAGTGAAGGCGGCGGGGTTAGGGGAGCATGTTGTGGCGGATTACGTTTTCGTCGCGGCCGGGGCCTACGCCGATCATGGAGATGCGGGTGCCGCAGAGCTCTTCGAGGCGTTCGATGTAGCGCTGGGCGTTCAGGGGGAGGTCGGCGAAGTCGCGGGCCTTGGTGATGTCCTCGAACCAGCCGGGGAGGTATTCGTAGACCGGCTTGGCGTGGTGGAAGGCGGTCTGGGTCATGGGCATCTCGTCGAGGTGTTCGCCGTCGACCTCGTAGCCTACGCAGACGGGGACCTGGTCCAGGCCCGACAGGATGTCGAGCTTGGTGACGACGAGGTCGGTGATGCCGTTGACGCGGACGGCGTAGCGGGCGATGACGGCGTCGAACCAGCCGCAGCGGCGCGGGCGGCCGGTGGTCGTGCCGTACTCGCCGCCGGTCTTGCGCAGGTGCTCGCCCATGTCGTCGTGGAGTTCGGTCGGGAACGGGCCGGCGCCGACGCGGGTGGTGTACGCCTTGATGACGCCGATGACCGAGGTGATCCGGGTGGGGGCGATGCCGGCGCCCACGCAGGCGCCGCCCGCGGTCGGGTTCGACGAGGTCACGAAGGGGTACGTGCCGTGGTCGAGGTCGAGCAGGGTGGCCTGCGCGCCCTCCATGAACACGGTCTTGCCCTCTTCCAGCGCCTTGTTGAGCAGGAGGCGGGTGTCGGCGATGAACGGCTTGAGCCGCTCGGCGTAGGTGAGGTACTCCTCGACCACGGCGTCGACGTCGAAGCCCTTGCGGTTGTAGACCTTGAACAGGATCTGGTTCTTCTCGCGCAGCACCAGCTCCAGCTTCTGCCGGAGGATGCCGGGGTCGAGCAGGTCCTGCACGCGGATGCCCATGCGGGCGACCTTGTCGCCGTACGCGGGGCCGATGCCGCGGCCCGTGGTGCCGATGCGGGCGGTGCCGAGGTAACGCTCGACGACCCGGTCCAGCGCGCGGTGGTGCGGCATGACCAGGTGCGCGTCGGCGGAGATGAGCAGCCGGGAGACGTCGACGCCGCGCTCGGCGAGCCCGTCGATCTCCGCGAGCAGCACCTTGGGGTCGATCACCACGCCGTTGCCGAGGACGATCTCCGCATTGGGGTGCAGCGCCCCGCTGGGCATCAGATGGAGGGCGAACTTCTGGCCGTCCGGCGTGACCACGGTGTGGCCGGCGTTGTTGCCCCGGAGAAGCGGACGACGTAGTCCACTCGTGATCCGAGCAGGTCGGTAACCTTGCCTTTGCCCTCGTCGCCCCACTGGGCGCCGAGAAGCACGATCGCTGGCATCTTTCCTTCGCCTCCTAGGCGAGCCGCGGGCCGCCCACGGCTGTGGTGACCCCGGGGTGCCAGGCTAACAGCTTGATCGGGGGCCCATGGCGGGGCTTTCCCGGAACCCAGGAGGACACAGTTGTACGACGTGGTGCTGCTGAGCATGACGGAGCCCGACGAAGACGGCTGCTGCGGCAGCGGCGGTTGCGGCACCGGCCACGCGGACGCCCCGGCCGCGCCGCGTCCCCGGGTGCCGGCGCTGCACTGCGCGGACGCGCTGCGCGCTGCGGGCGCCCGCGTGGAGACCGTGGTGGCCTGCACCGACGCCGAGATCGACGGCGCGCTCGCCCGGCTCGACGCGCCGCCCCGCGAGGACGGCCTGAGCTGGCCGGACGCGGACGGCAAGACCCGGCTCGTGATCGCGGTCACCGGCGACGCGCAGCTGCGCCACGTGCTGCGCCGCCTGGTCCGCCGCTACGCCCCCGCGCCGTCGAAGCGCCCCGCCGACCTGCCCGCCGGGCGTACCGTCCCGGACCTGCCGCCCGTGGCGGTGCTCCCGCTCGACGCCGCCGGGCAGGGCGACCTGGCCACCCAGCTCGGCCTGCCCCGCGAGCCCGCCGCCGTGGCGACGGCCGTGCTCGGCGACGCCGTACGCCGGCTGGACCTGCTCCGCCACGACGGCGGTTCGGTGACGCTCGACGGCGTACTGCTCGCCGGGGCGACCGAGGACGGGCGGCCCGTGCAGTGGCAGGGCCGGGTCGAGGTCGACGACGCGCTGCTGGCCGACGGCACCGAGCCGCTGCTCGCCGTGGCCGTGGCCAACGCGGGCGGCGCGACCACCCTGGACGGCCTGCCGCTGGTCGCCGCGGCCGACCCGGCCGACGGTGTGATAGACGTCGCGGTCGCCGTGCCGGTACGCCACAAGCCGCTGTTCGGGGCCGCCCGGCTGCGCATCGAGGTGCGGCGGGCGCGGGGCCGTGCGGTCTCCGTCACGCCCCGCGAGACGGAGGTGCCGTTCACCGACGACGGGGTATCGGGTGAGCTGAGCCGCAAGCGCTCCTGGTGGATCGAGCCCGCCGCCTGGGCCGTGTACACCGGGTGACGCCTGCGGGAACGTGATCGGCTGCGGCGGCCGAAGGGATAGTGGGCCGTCGCGGAGGAGCCACGGCTCGTACACACTGACTAGGCTGCAGGGCAGACCGCACTGGGGAGAGGGCGATGACGGACTGGGAGTGGCCGCCGGACGAGATCAGCGGCCCTGGCGAGGACAGCAAGCCGGCCGCGCGTGGCCAGGGGACCCGGGCGTCCGCGCCCGTCCCGCGCCCAGACCAGCCGATGGCCGGGGTGCCCATCGCGGTGCCGGCCCCGCAGGCGGGCATCCCGCTGGCCGGGCCGCAGCCCGTGGCGGGCGGGGCCGACCTCACCGCCACCATGCCGGTGCCGCTGCCGCCGCGTGGCGCCGCCTCGGTCCCGGTGCCGCTGCCGCCGACCGCCGTGCCGGTGCAGCCGCACAGCGCCCCGATCCCGCTGCCGCCGCAGACCGGCCCCGCGCCGATCCCCGCGCCCCCGGTCCCGGCCCCGCCGCAGAGCAGCGCGCGGCCGGCCGACCCGATCCCGGTCCCGCCGCAGCGTCCCGCCGACCAGCAGGGCGGCGTGCCGCCGATCCCGGCGCCGCCCACCACGCCCGCACCGCAGCGCCCGCCGGTCACCGCCGTGCCGCCGCCGCAGACCGCACCAGGCGTATGGCCCGTCGCCTCCCAGCAGAACCCGCAGGTCCCGCCGCTGCCCCCGATGCCGGCCACGCCGACCCCGCAGCAGGGCCCGCAGTTCGGCAACCCGCAGCAGCCCACCGCCGCCGGTGAGGTCTACCTGCCCACCGCCGAGGAGTTCGCCCGCCGCCGCGCCCAGCGCCCCGCCGACCCCGTCGCCCACATGGGCATCCAGGCGGCCCTGCGCAAGACCACGTTCGGCCTGGTCAACCTCAGCCCCGGCCAGCGCGAGCAGGAGGTTCGCCGCGCCACCGACCTGGTCCGCCGCAACTTCGGCGGCCTGCGCCAGATCACCGTCGTCAACCCCAAGGGCGGCGCCGGCAAGACCGTCGCCGTCCTCCTGCTCGCCATGACCTTCGGCCGCAAACGCGGCGGCTACGTCCTCGCCTGGGACAACAACGAGACCCAGGGCACCCTCGGCATGCGCTCCCAGCAGGACTTCCACTCCCGCACCGTCCGCGACCTCCTCCGCGACCTGCACCAGTTCCAGGGCGCCCAGAGCCGCGTAGGCGACCTCTCCCAGTACGTCCGCGCACAAGGCGACGGCATGTTCGAAGTGCTGGCCTCAGACGAATCAGCCACCGCCGGCGAGATGCTCACCGCCCACGCCTTCGCCGAGATCCGCGAGGTCGTCAGCCGCTTCTACAAACTGATCATGGTCGACACCGGCAACAACGTCCGCGCCGAAAACTGGCAGGCAGCTATCGACGCCACAGACCAGCTGGTAGTCACCATGTCAGCCAGAAACGACTCCGCGGAAACAGCAGCCCGCATGCTCGACCACCTGGAGCAGACCGGCCGCAGCAGACTCGTACGCCAGGCAGTGACCATCGTCAGCCTCCCCCCGAGCCGCCGCGAACTCGACATCCCCGCCATCGAACGCCACTTCGCCGCCCGCACCCGCGCCGTCCTCATCGCCCCCTACGAGCGCATGCTCGACTCCGGCGAACCGATCGACTACGCCCGCCTCAGCGAAGAGTCCCAGGACGCGTGGCTGCGTATTGCGGCTTCGGTGGCGGAGGGTTTGTAGGTCGTTTACGGGTGTTCCGCCGGGGGTTCGGGGTGGGCGCTGGGGCCGCAAAGAGCGCGGCCTTTTACGCGCCCACCCCGAACCCCCGGCTCCACAAAGGCATACGCAACACATAGATAAAGCGCACAACGGCCCCCGCCACTCCAACTAGCGCTCGGGGCACGGGGAGGTACGGGTAACGCCGTGGGCGCCGTTCCACCCTGTTTGACCGTGTACTCGACTGTTCTGTAGACGGTTGTGCGCTCCCAGAAAGTGGTCGAGCCTCCCCCGCAGGATGGCGGGGTTCGGGGTGGGGCGCGTAAAAGGCCGCGCTCTTTGCGGCCCCAGCGCCCCACCCCGAACCCCGCCATCCCCCGTAAACAAGAACTCAAGAGTTCAAAGCATCAAACGCCGCCGGATCACAATCCCTCAAAAACTGCGCACACCGCGCCGCCTCATCCGCCTCATTGATCTCCGCAGCAGCCACCGACAGCGCATGCAGACACCGCAAAAAGCCCCGATTCGCCTCGTGCGACCAGGGCACCGGTCCGTGGCCCTTCCAGCCGGCACGGCGCAGCTGGTCCAGCCCCCGGTGGTAGCCGGTGCGGGCGTACGCGTACGCGGTGACGGGCTGGCCTGCGGTGAGGGCGTTCTGGGCCAGGGCGGCCCAGGCTGCGCTGTAGGTCGGGTGGTCGGCGGCGACCGGGGTGGGGTCGTCGGCGGCGGCGAGGGCGGCGGCCGCGTTCTCGTCGTCGGGGAGCAGGGTGGCGGGTGGTTCTGGCATCAGGTTCCGCATTGCCTTATTCAACCTGGTCCTGGGTGAGTTGTGCCCGCGGTGGGGTGGGTGGTTCGTCACGGGCATACTCGGCTGATGTCTGCTGCCACCCCGTTGGAGATCGAGTCTGTGCAGGAGCTGGCCGAGCGGCTGGCGGAGAGGAGCCTTGCGGGGCTGACCGTGCAGGGGCTGACGATCGATCAGGATCTGTCGCGCATCAAGGTGAAGGACGCCGTCTTCATCGGTTGTTCGTTTCCCAGCCTGGCCGCGGAGGCGGCGCTGGTACGCCGGGGGGCGCACGTGGTGCCGGTGGCGGACTGGGTGCCGTATCCGACGCATCCGGCACGGCTGTACACGGCCGCGGATCTGACGGCGGGGTTCGCGGAGGGCGGGTTCGCGAACATGTACGACTCGCGGGTGTACCGGCATTTCGTGACGGAGGGCGGGCCGAACGCGGGGGTGCGGGAGGCGCTCGCGCAGCGGTTGCACGATCACGGGATCGACAACGCGCTGCATGACGCGGCGGCGGACTGGGCTCCGGCGCGCCGGATCGGGATCATGGGCGGGCACGCGGAGCTGCGGGGCAGTGACGCGTATCGGCTGGCCGCGGCGATCGGGCACGGGCTGGCGGGGGCGGGGCGGCTGATCGTGACGGGCGGCGGGCCGGGTGTGATGGAGGCGGCGAACCTGGGGTCGTACCTGGCGGCGTACCCGGTGGAGGCGCTGGACGCGGCGGTGGGGCGGCTGGCGGAGGCGCCGGACTTCCACGACCACGACCCGTATACGCGGACGGCTCTGCATGTGCTGGCGGAGTATCCGGCGGTGGACCTGTGGGCGGGCGGCCTGTCGGTGCCGACGTGGCTGTACGGACACGAGCCGGCGAACGTGTTCGCGGGGCAGATCGCGAAGTACTTCTCGAACGCGATCCGGGAGGACGTGATCCTGAAGCTGGCGCGTGGCGGCATCGTGTTCGCGCCGGGCCGGGCGGGCACCGTGCAGGAGGTCTTCCAGGCGGCGACGAAGACGTACTACGCGACGGACGGCGACAGCGGCCCGTTCGTGTTCCTGGGCCGCCGCTTCTGGACGGAGCAGCTGCCGGTGACGGAGCTGCTGCGTACCCTCCTCGGCGGCGCCGAGCTGGCCTCCCTGGTCCACGTCACCGACGACGTAACCGAAGCCCTCGCCATCCTCTGCTGAAAGGAAGGGCACCTTCTTATCGTTATCCGTAGTAGAAGGTGCCCCTCTTAACGCTCATCTCCCGCCGTGCCTCGCACGCTGGGCGGGCTTGGTCGCTCGGGCAGCGGTTCCGCGTCCGTTTGGCGAAGATCCGCTCTGGTGCCTCCGCTAAGCACCTCCACACTGGCTCGGAGCTGCGCGGCGGGAGTGGCGACTGACTACGCGGGATGCAACTGACGCGGATAGCTCGAGCGTCGATATATCATGCGACGTTATATTACGGCTACCGTTCTGCCGCCGATGCTCGTCGGCGTGCTGCTGTCCGCCGGGTGCGCTGGAGTCGCCCCGGTACCGGCCACGGCGCTGCCCGCCTCCTGCGCGACCGGGCTGCCCGCCGATGGCACGCCTGAACTCCTCCCCGCCGAGCGGCCGGCGGGCCGGGCGGCGCTGGCCTACCAGGTCGGGTACGAGGCGCCGATCTGGCTGGTGACCAGCACCGGCGAGCGGTACACGATGCCGCCCCTGCCGCACCGTCCCCCGCAGTCGCCCGATCCGCAGGCGTCCGAGCTGCCGGAGCCGCTGCCACCGGAACCGCCGCGCCACGACTCGGTACGCGACCTCCGGCTCTCGCCAGACGGCCGGTGGCTCGCCCGCGCCGTGCACGGCACCGTGGAGCTTCGGGACCTGACCGGCACCCGGGTCGAGCAGCTGCCGGACAGCTTCAACTTCCACTGGTCGCCTGATGGTCGCTGGCTGGTGCTGCAGCGGGAGCACGGTGGCGACCGGCTGCGGCTGTCGCGGTACGACCTGACCGGTGGCGGCGTCCAGGAGTGGGCGCAGCCGGTGCCGAACATGACCTGGCACCTGCTCGGGGTGCGGCCGGACGGGTCGATCGTGCTGCGCGGCAGCCATGAGCTGGCCGGTGGCGGGGGCGAGCAGAACCCGCACGGCGTCGACGAGTCGTGGCTCGTGCTCGACCGCGACGGCCACGAGGTGGCGCGCGGCACGCTGCCTGCGCGGCACAGCCTCATCCTGCTGACCGGGGACACCCTCGTCGGCGTCGGCGGCGGACGCGGTGAGCAGGATGCCGAACCGGCCGTGACAGCCGCGTTCGCGCTGGTGGGCGGGGCGCCACGGTGGACGGTGACGCATCCGCCGCATCGGCTCGGCCTGTCCTACGGCATCGCCGGGAACCTGGGCGGCGTGCCCGTGATCATGCAGTCTTTCGAGCGGGGTTCGCCGGATCTGGCCGAGACGGTGGAGCTGTACACGGTCGACCCCGCGTCGGGGCGCACCACGCTCGCCTGCCTGATCCCGGAACGGAGCGAAGTCGTGCTGCCGCGCTGAGCCCACGGCCCCCGAACAGAACCCGCCGCATCGAGCCCGCAGCCCTCGAGCAGGACCCGCCGGATCGAGAGGTTCGGGCACAGCGCCGGCTCCGACGCCCAGGCACTGCGGGCCGAGGGTTAAGAAGGGCACCTTCTACTACGGAAAACGATAAGAAGGTGCCCTTCCTTCGCGAAGGGTTAGGCGACGGGGATGCGGCGCCAGAAGCCGACGGGGAGGTTGACCTCGGGTTCGCCGGTGAGGCCGTTCTCGTCCATGGCGTTGAACAGGGCCACGCGGAGGTCGCCGAAGAAGAACTCCAGGGCGTGCAGGACGTGCGGACGCCAGGCGGTGGGGCTGATCCGTTCGATGATGTTGACGCGGGTCAGCGCGCGACCCCGGGCGCTGAGGATGGCTGGGTGGGTGTCGGCCCACCAGTCCAGGCGCAGGCCGGGCCAGTCCAGCGGGGCCTGCAGGTCGATGGTGTCCCAGCTGATCGCGCACTCGTCGAACTTGCGGTGCGTGATCTCGATGTTGGCGTCGGGGAAGCCGAAGACCACGGGGCCGCCGGTGAACCAGGCCTCGGCGTCGAGGTCCCAGACGAGCCAGGAGCCGACCAGGGGCTGCCCGATGACCCGGGCGAAGCGGGAGCGGTGCGCCGCCGCGAGCGCGCCGGCGTCGTGGTGCCAGACCGGGTCGTACCCGTCGATGCCCAGCACTGCGGACCTCCTGTCCTCCAGACGCGGATTCGGACGATCGTACCGATTACCGTCAGCGAAGCCGGGGAGGCGGGGCGGCGAGCACGTGCCCATCTTCGGCGGAGATCACGAAAAGCGGTCATGATCTGCGATGTTCCGCAGATCATGACCGCTGACATTCGCCGCGCCCGGCGCGCCGGGCGGACCGGACTACTTGATCCGGGTGCCGGTGGAGCGGAGGTCCTGGCAGGCCTGCGCCACGCGGGCGGCCATGCCGGACTCGGCGGCCTTGCCCCAGGCGCGCGGGTCGTACTGCTTCTTGTTGCCGACCTCGCCGTCGATCTTCAGCACGCCGTCGTAGTTGCGGAACATGTGCTCCACGACCGGGCGGGTGAACGCGTACTGGGTGTCGGTGTCCACGTTCATCTTGACCACGCCGTAGTCGACGGCGTCGCGGATCTCCGACAGCAGCGAGCCGGAGCCGCCGTGGAACACCAGGTCGAACGGCTTCTCCTTGCCATACTTGGCGCCGACCTGCTCCTGGATCTCCTTCAGGATCTCCGGGCGGAGCTTGACGTTGCCCGGCTTGTACACGCCGTGCACGTTGCCGAAGGTGAGGGCGGTCATGTAGCGGCCCTTCTCACCCAGGCCCAGCGCGGCGGCGGTGGCCAGCGCGTCCTCGACGGTCGAGTACAGCTTCTCGTCGATCGCGCCGACGACGCCGTCCTCCTCGCCGCCGACGACGCCGACCTCGATCTCGAGGACGATCTTCGCGGCGTGGGTCAGCGCGAGCAGCTCCTCGGCGATCTGCAGGTTCTCGTCCAGCGGCACCGCCGAGCCGTCCCACATGTGCGACTGGAACAGCGGGTTCTCGCCCCGGGCCACGCGCTCGGCGGAGATCGCCAGCAGCGGGCGGACGAAGCCGTCCAGCTTGTTCTTGGGGCAGTGGTCGGTGTGCAGCGCGACGTTCACCGAGTACTTCTTGGCGACCTCGTGCGCGAACGCGGCGAAGGCGACCGAACCGGTGACCATGTCCTTGATGGTCGGGCCGGACAGGTACTCGGCGCCGCCGGTGGAGACCTGGATGATCCCGTCGCTCTCCGCCTCCGCGAAGCCCTGCAGCGCGGCGTGCAGCGTCTGCGAGGAGGAGACGTTGATCGCGGGGTAGGCGAACGCGCCGGCCTTGGCGCGGTCGAGCATCTCGGCGTAGACCTCAGGGGATGCGATAGGCATCTGTGAACGCTCCTAGCGTCGTGCAGTAACGCGGCTGGCCGCGGCGGTGGCGTCGCGCCCGCGCATGGTGGCTGGCGGGAAGACCGCACTGTCCTCGTTACGGAAGTATTGCCTACGTCACTTGACCTGGCGAATCGGCCCCTGGTGTCACGCTTCGTCCCCGTCCGGGACCAGCAGGCTGAGCGCCCAGCTCACGATGCCCATGACGATGGCGCCCCAGAACGCGGGCCAGAAGCCGTCGATCTCGAAGGGCAGCTTGAACACCCCGGCCAGCCAGTCCACGAGCAGGAACAGCAGCGCGTTGACCAGCAATGCGAACAGGCCGAGCGTGATCACGTAGAAGACGCAGCCGAACAGGTGGATGACGGGTTTCAGGATCGCGTTGACCAGACCGAAGATCAGCGCCACCACGATGAGGGTGAGGATGCTGCGCACGGTGGTGGCGGCGGTGACCTCGATGCCGGAGACGATCAATGTGGTGATCCACAACGCCACCGCGTTGATCACCCAACGGATCAGAAAGCCCATATGGTCATCTTCTACGCCGGAACTCACATCTGCTGGCGAACTGCCGAGGGCACGTCATACCGTGAAGCAATGACCGAGAACGTGGCAGGGAACGCGTACGCAGACGACGTGCCCGAAGCCGACGCGCTCGAACAGTCGGCCCAGGCCACCTCCCTGGCGGACGACGACATCATCAACGCCCTCCCCGACGAGCCACTCGGAGAACCGGACGGGCCGGTGCCGCCGGCCTCCGAGTGGGACGAGGTCGAGCAGAGGGTCGTCGTCGTACCCCCCGACGAGGACTACTCCTGAAGCAGCCGTCCTCCCAAGGCAGTGCCACCTCCTCGACTCCATGGACGTGTCAGGGAGTTCGCAACATTGCCCGGTACTCTTGGGCGGCGTGACCGTAGTCGACTCTCTCCAGGCCCTGGCCATGCCCCCGCTGGCCTCCGCCGACTTCAACCCGCTGGACCCCAAGGCCTGGCTGGAGCTGTTCGGCCCGGCCGCCCTGTTCGGTGTCTGCTTCATCCTCTTCGCCGAGACCGGCCTCATGATCGGTTTCTTCCTGCCGGGTGACTCCCTGCTGTTCATCGCGGGTGTGTTCGCCTCCGGCTTCCTGGAGTCGCACGGTGTGCAGCTGCCCATCGGCTGGCTGCTGCTGCTCGGCCCGATCTGCGCCATCATCGGCGCGCAGCTGGGCCACTGGCTCGGCGCCAAGTACGGGCCACGGATGTTCAACAAACCGGATTCACGCCTGTTCAAGCAGGATTACGTGCGTAAGGCCGAGCACTACTTCGTGAAGTTCGGCCCGCGCCGCGCGGTGGTGCTGGCCCGGTTCATCCCGATCGTGCGCACCTTCCTGAACCCGGTGGCCGGCGTGCTGGGCATGCCCGCCAGGCAGTTCTTCGTGTGGAACGTGGTCGGCGCGATCCTCTGGGTCGACGGCATCCTGCTGGCCGGCTACCTGCTCGCCGAGCAGATCATCACCGCCATCGGCGGCCCGGAGCACATCGACAAGTACATCCTGCCGATGGTGTTCCTGATCATCTTCCTGTCGCTGATCCCGGTCTTCATCGAGATGATCCGCGACCGCAAGGAGAAGAAGCGCCTCGCCCGCCTCGGCGGTGGCGACGACACCGTCGTCATGAGCAAGATCGACGCCTTCTGAGCCCGCCCCCTTCACGAGCGAAGCTCCCGCCGAGCAGACGGCGGGAGCTTCGTTCGTATAGAGGGAGGATCACGCGAGCAGCGCGCGCAGGAAGATCGTCTCCATCTGGGCGGGGTCGGTGACCTGGAAGGCGACGCCGCCCGTGGTATCGGCGACGGACTGCAGGTCGGCCAGCTTCACGTCGGGGCCGAGGCCCAGCAGGACCACCCGGATCGGCTTGGTCACGTCGGCGAGCTTCTCCAGCTCCTTCTGTACGGTGCGCAGCTGCATGCCGGAGCCGTCCCGGCCGTCGGTGAAGACCACCAGGGTGTTGCTGCGCGCCGGGTCGTAGCCCTTGAGCAGCTCCCGGTAGCCCGCGATGACCGACTGGTAGAGCGGGGAGACGTCGGTCGGCTGCGGCGCGGCCTGCCGGACCGCGGTGAGCAGCTTCGCGCGCTGCGACCGGGTCAGCTCGCCGAGCGGCACCAGCGGCACGTGGCCCTTGCCCGCGAACGCCCACAGGCCGAGCTCGCTGTCGTCGGTGAACAGGCGCAGGCCGTTCTCGGCGGCGCTGCGCAGCACGTTCATCCGGACCGCGGTGTTGCCGCCGCCGGTCATCGTCCGGCCCATCGACGAGGTCGCGTCGACCAGCGCGATCACCCGGGACGGGGTCTTGGCCGCGACCCACACCGTCATCGCGCTGCGGACCTTGTTCATGTCCGCCAGCGGCTGCACGAAGACCCCGGCCGAGGTCACCCCGTGGCCGGTGGGGAAGCCGGTGGAGACCTGCCCGTCCGGCGTGCGCAGGCCGTTCTCCGCGAACACGGACTTGTACTCGCCGCCGCGTACCGCCTGGGAGAACATCGCCGCGGCGGTGGCCAGCGGGCGCGGCTGGCGGGACCGGACGGCGAAGGGGAAGTCGAGGGTGGGCGCCTCGGCCAGGGTGACCGCGGCCATCGGGGCCTTCGCCTTCGCGTTGTACGCGATCACCGACTGCTCGCTGACCGGCGCGGCGGTCAGCCCGGCCGCGTACGCCTTCCACAGCGCCTCGACGTCGGGCACCGGCCCACCGATGGCGCGGTAGACGCCGACGAGGTTGGGCAGGTCCTTCTCCTGCGCGACGACCGCGTCGGACAGCATCATCGCGCCGACCATGCCGGCGGTGTCCCGGCGCGGTTCGACGACGCCGAGCTTGAGCGCCGACGGCTTGGCGAACAGCATCTGCTTGAGCAGCGGGGCGTCGATGCCGCCCTTGACCTTGTCGCCGAGCTGGCGGGCCACGGTCTCGGGCACCGCGAGCACCACCGGGCTAGCCGCGACCGACGGGGCGTCGGCCTCGAAGAGGTCGCGGTCGACGCCGCGCACCCGGCCCAGCCAGTACGTCGAGTCCGGCACCCAGACCACGGGCAGCTCGGAGTCCTGCGGGGTGGGCGCGGGCTTGTCGGCGACGTCGATGTTGCCGCCGGCCCAGGTGCCGAGGGAATTGGCGAGCTGGTAGGAGGGCTTGGCGACGACCTCGACGCGTACGCAGTCCTCACCGACCAGCGGGTTGGTGGCGCTCCAGCGGTTGCCGATCTCGGTGAGGGCGGGGGCGATCGCGGGGTCGGCGGCGACGGTCAGCTTGATCCCCGCGCTGCCGCAGCCGTCGGCGTCCGCGCTGACCCCGCGGACCACCACGGTGGCCAGGCCGCACAGGGACAGCACGCCCACGATGATCACGGGAATGCGCACGGCGCGGCGGCTGAACAGGCCTGTTCGGCGGGGAGCGGCGGGCAGCTCGGGGGCGTCCCAGCTGTGTCGGATGTGCCGTCCGGACATGGGTGACTCCCAGTTGGGAAGCGGCGGCGCCGGGCCCTGCGGCGGGGGTTACCGGGGCGGCAGCACGCCGAATATCGCGTCAGCTTAGAGGCCCGGCGCCCTTCTGCAACCACGTGCTCACGGTTTTCACTCACGGTTGCCGCAGCGTGCGCTGCGTTACATCAATGGCCGTCCAAGGTCACGAAAAGCGTCGTGGGGCGCACACTCCGTGATCGGAGTGTGCGCCCCACGACGCATCAGGGCCTTGCCGGGTCAGCGAGCCTTCTTCGTCGCGCGCTTGCGCGGCGGGGTCAGCAGCTCGGCGACGGTGGCGATGGCGGACGGCACGAGGCTGTAGTAAGCCCACACGCCGCGCTTGTCGCGGTTGAGCAGGCCGGCCTCGGTGAGGATGCGCAGGTGGTGGCTGACGGTCGGCTGGGACAGGCCCAGCGGAGCGGTCAGGTCACAAACGCACGCCTCGCCCTCGGGGGCGGACTGAATCAGGCTCAGCAGCCGGAGGCGAGCCGGGTCGGCCAGCGCCTTCAGCACGCCGGCGAGACGCTCCGCGTCGGCACGCTCGATCGGCTCACCGGCGAGGGGCGAGATTTGAGGCAGCGGGGTTTCCACCAGAGCTGTTCCCACGTGATTTCTTCCTTCCAACAACAGCATCGATCCACCTACATATTACCAGGTACGGATCGGAGTTCCGTTAGGCCGACAGGCCAAGGTCCGCCAACGTATAGGCGGCTCGGTACGACAGTCCGGCAGCACGCACCGTATCGCCCGCGCCTCGATCGACAATAACCGCAACACCGATGACCTCGGCACCCGCCTCCCGCAGTGCATCAATAGCGGCGAGAACACTACCGCCCGTAGTCGAGGTGTCCTCGACAGCGAGCACGCGGCGACCGGCCACGTCCGGTCCTTCGATGCGGCGCTGCAACCCGTGCGCCTTGCCCGCCTTGCGGACGACGAAGGCGTCCAGCGGCCGGGGCGAGGTGTGCAGCATCGCCGTGGCCACCGGGTCGGCGCCCAGCGTGAGACCACCCACGGCGTCGAAGTCCCAGTCCGCGGTCAGCTCGTTGAGCACGCGCCCGACCAGGGGCGCGGCCGCGTGATGCAGGGTGATCCGGCGGAGGTCGACGTAGTAGTCGGCCTCCTTCCCGGAGGACAGGACAACCTTCCCCCGCACCACCGCGAGATCAGTGATGAATTTACGCAGGTCGTCGCGGTCGGACATGGGACGGAGACTACTCGCCGATCCTGAGAGCTCGATCAAGGGGGTATCCCGCGATCCGGGCAGACACTTGCGCGACGGTCAGTTGCCGCCCTCATTATCGCGCCCGGTGCGCACCCGGGCGCTTCGCGCGAGCCGCCGCAGCAACCGGGTCGGGGTGTGCCGCATGAATCCCACGAGCACCTTGTACTTCCAGCTCGGCACGCTCACCGTGCGGCCCCGCCGCAGGTCACGCAGGCCGTCGGCGACCACCTGGGGTGCCTGCAGCCACAGCCACTCCGGCGTCTTCGTCATGTTGATCCCGGCCCGGTCGTGGAACTCCGTACGGGTGAAACCGGGGCACAACGCCATGACCCGTACACCCTGGTGCGCTACGGACAGCGCCACCGACTCGCTGAAGTTGGTGACCCACGCTTTACTCGCCGGATAGGTGCTGCCGGGCATCGCCGCGCCGAACCCGGCGACAGATGAGACATTGATGACATCTCCCCGCCCTCGGGCCGCCATCACGGGCAGCGCCGCGTGGGTCAACCGCATCACGGCCTGCACGTTCACCGCGAGCAGGTGCAGTTCCTGCTCCACAGTGGACCTGAGGAAAGGGGTGTTCAGCGACAGGCCGGCGTTGTTGACAAGCAGGTCAACCGGGCGGGCCGAATCGCGCAGCCGTTCCTCCACCAGTTCACAGCCGTCGGTGGTGGACAGGTCCGCCGCGAGGACCGCGGCCCGCACCCCGTACGTCCTGCTCAGCGCCTCGGAGAACTCGGCGAGCCGGGCCTCGTCCCGGGCGACCAGGACGAGGTCCCAGCCGTCGCCGGCCAGGCGCACCGCGAACGCGCGGCCGATGCCGGCGGTGGCGCCGGTGACCAGCGCGACGCGGCGCGCGGCGGACGGCTCCGCGGCGGGCTCGGCCTGGGTCTCCGGGACGGCGGTGTGGGCAGCGGAGGAGGACATCGGCTCACCTCAGACGGTCGGGGGAGGCGCGGTGGCGCTGGTGGGGAGTCGTCGGTGGTCCGCCGTTCAGGCGGGCCGCCGGGACGAGCCATTAGCGGGCGGTGTCGGCGCCCGGCGGCAGGGCGCGCTTCCGGCTGAAGAAGAGGTTCGCGGCCGGGAGGGCGAGCAGCACCGCAGTGGCAATGTAGCCGAGAACCTGGCCGGCGGAGGAGAGTCCGGTGAGCCCGGCCCACCAACCGGGGAAGGAGTCCACGAGCGCCTGCACGCCACGGGTGGCGGACGGGTCGGCGCCGCCCTGCACGGTCACGTTGCCGGTGCCCAGGGTGGTCGCGCCGGAGATGCCGCAGCAGGCGAGCATGATGCCGAGGCCGCAGACCACCCAGGTGACCACGCGGGCGACCTGGCTGCCCTGCCAGACGCCCCAGGCCAGGATCGCCAGCACGATCGCCGCCAGCACGGCGACCAGGGCACTGATGACCAGCCCCGTCTTCAGGCTGGTCTCGATCGGGCCGAGGTCCGCCGGGTCTACGCCCGCGAGCACGGCCCGGACCCGGAAGTGGTTGAGCACGGTGTTGATCGCGGCCAGGTGCAGGATCGCGTTCACCACGTTGAGCAGGGCCAGCAGGCCGAGGATCGCGGCCGCGGCGGTGACCACGGCGGGACGCCCGTGCTCGACGCTCGGGTGGGCCGGATCCACCGGATCCACCGGGTGCGAAGCGGAATGGGACATTGGCGTACCCCCGAAACGAGCGGCGCGAGTCATGCTCCAGATCGGAAGTTACCCCTATCACCTGCACTTATGTGCCCGATTCGGGATAACGCAGACAGCGCGGGACCGGTGCTCTGAGCACCGGTCCCGCGCTGCCGTCAGCCCAGGTCAGACGGGGTACGCCGGCGGCGTCCACTCCGGCGCGGGCTTGCGGAAGAAGTTGTTCGACGGCGGCAGCGCCAGCAGGATGATCACAGCGAGCAGGGCGAGCAGCTGCACCACGGTGATCACGATGCTCACGCCGGTGGTCCAGTCCGGCATCTGCTCCGACAGCCGCCGGGTGATCTCGTCCTGGTCGATCCCGCCCGCGCTCCCGCCGGTCAGCGAGGCGGTCAACGCCTGCCCGGCCAGGCCGAAGCCGCAGCAGCACAGGCCGATGCCGCCGATGACCCAGGTGGTGACCCGGGCCCACTGCTTGCCCTTGTTCACGAACAGGCCGAGG
The DNA here is from genome assembly GCF_018326265.1 of Catellatospora sp. IY07-71. Lineage (GTDB taxonomy): Bacteria > Actinomycetota > Actinomycetes > Mycobacteriales > Micromonosporaceae > Catellatospora. The sequence continues at coordinate 1,562,728 of NZ_AP023360.1, read as the reverse complement.
ATCACGAACAGCACGGCGACGACAACGGTCAGCACCGCGCCGCCGTAAGCCGCGCCCATCACGATCGCGGCGCTGCTCTCCGCCATCGACGGGTCGGCGCCGCCCTGCCGGTAGATGTCCTCGATCTCGCTGGTGGACAGCGCGGAGTACGTGTAGACGGACAGCGCCGCGCTCAGCACGAGCAGGGCCGAGGTCAGGTAGAGCAGCATGCTGGAGGCGGTGACTGTGCCGGGCCGCGGACCGGCGCCGGGCGCGGGCGGGACCAGGTAGCCGCTCGGAGGTGGCGTGTAGGACATGCGGACACCGTAATCGCTGCTCGCCACGCGCGCCTGCGACCTCAGATCGATCGCCGCTCCCTCCTCAGGAGGAGGCCAGCTCCTCCACCGCGACATGCGCCCAGGGCAGACCGGGCGCCGCGATCAGGTCACCGGGCACCCAGCGTCAACCTGACTTCGAGGGTAGGCGCCGCCGAGCGCCACCGGTTGGGTCCGTGCTCAGAACGGTGTGGGCGGCTGCTTCGCCTCGGCCGGCGGGGCGGGTGCCGCGGAATGCGGGTAACCCGGGTGCGGGTACGCCGGGTACCCGTAGCCCGGATACGGGTGGCCGGAGAAGGGCTGCGGAGGGCGTGGGGCGAACCAGCGGTTCGACGGGGGCACCAGCAGCAGCACGAACACCCCGACGAGCAGCAGCAGCGCCAGCCCGCCCGCCAGCGGGACCAGCCACTCCAGCCACGCTACGTCACGGTCGGACAGCTGGTAGAGGCGCTCGGTGAACGGGTCCTCGTCGAAGAACGGGTCGTCCGGCACCGGCGCGGCCGGGTCGAGGCCCGGATCCAGGCCCGGGTCCATGCCTGGGTCCATCGGCTCGAACGGCAGCAGGAACAGCAGCGGCAGGAACGCGAGCCCGCAGCAGTTCATGACGAAGCCGCCCACTCCGAGCAGGCCGCTGCCGACCGCCGCCAGGACGCGCGCCAGGTTGGAGCCGCGCCAGAGCGGCGGCAGCGTGCCGCCGAACCACAGCACCACGAGCGCGGCGACCACCGTCATCGCGATCGCCGCGTACAGGCTGGAGTCGCGCTCCGCGGCGGCGATGTCCTGGTCGGCGCCGGGCGTCGTGAGCAGCGCCTCGTCGATCAGCCGCGTCCAGCGGGCGTGCATGTACCAGATGGCGGGGATGAGCGACGCCGCGAGCAGCACGACGGCGCTCTGCAGCCAGACGGCGACGGTCACGGTGGCGGGTCGCGGTCCGGCCTGCGGGTCGGGCTGGGCGTAGATGATGACGGGGGTGGTCACGGCCCGGCAGCGTAGCGAACCGAGGCCATCCCCCGTCAAGCAGCGTTTTCCCAGGTCACATGATTCGCAGCGCGTCGCCGTCCCGGTCGATCAGGACCGTGTCGCCGTCCCGGACCTCGCCCGCCAGCAAGGCCTTGGCCAGCTTGTCGCCGATGGACGACTGGATCAGGCGGCGCAGCGGGCGCGCCCCGTACACCGGGTCGTAGCCGTGCCCGGCCAGCCACTTGCGGGCCACGTCGGTGACCTCCAGGGTGAGCCGCCGGTCGGCGAGCCGCCGCCGCAGCCGGGCCAGCTGGATGTCCACGATCGAGGTCAGCTCGTCCTGGCTGAGCGCGTGGAAGACCACGATGTCGTCGAGCCGGTTGAGGAACTCGGGCTTGAAGTGGGTGCGCACCACCGCCATGACGGAGTCTTTGCGCTGCTCCTCCGACAGGGTCGGGTCGGCGATGGCGTGCGAGCCCAGGTTCGAGGTGAGGATCAGGATCGCGTTGCGGAAGTCGACCGTGCGGCCCTGCCCGTCGGTGAGCCGGCCGTCGTCGAGCACCTGGAGCAGCACGTCGAAGACGTCCGGGTGGGCCTTCTCCACCTCGTCGAGCAGCACCACGGAGTACGGCCGCCGCCGCACCGCCTCGGTGAGCTGGCCGCCCTCCTCGTAGCCGACGTAGCCGGGCGGGGCGCCGACCAGGCGGGCCACCGAGTGCTTCTCGGCGTACTCGCTCATGTCGATGCGGACCATGGCCCGCTCGTCGTCGAAGAGGAACTCGGCCAGCGCTTTGCCCAGCTCGGTCTTGCCCACGCCGGTGGGGCCGAGGAAGAGGAACGAGCCGGTGGGCCGGTCCGGGTCGGCGATGCCGGTGCGCGCCCGGCGCACCGCGTCGGAGACCGCGGCGACCGCCTCGGCCTGCCCGATCACCCGGGAGCCGAGCGACTCCTCCATGCGCAGCAGCTTCTCGGTCTCGCCCTCCATCATCCGGCCGGCCGGGATGCCGGTCCACGCGGCGACGACCTCGGCGACGTCGTTCGCGCCGACCTCCTCCTTGAGCATCGCGCCGTGCGTCTGCAGCGCGGCCAGCTCCTGCTCGGCGTGGGCGAGGTCGCGCTCCAGCGCCGGAATGCGGCCGTAGCGCAGCTCCGAGGCGCGGCCCAGGTCGAGGTCGCGCTCCGCCCGGTCGGCCTGCGTACGCAGCTCCTCCAGCTGCTCCTTGGCCGCGGAGATGGCCTGGATGTGCTGCTTCTCGTTGCGCCACCGGTCGGACAGCGCGGCCAGGTGCTCCCGCTTGTCGGCCAGCTCGGCCCGTAGCTTGGTCAGCCGCTCCGCCGAGGCCGGGTCGGGCTCCTTGGCCAGCGCCATCTCCTCGATCTCCAGGCGGCGCACCTGGCGCTCGATCTCGTCGACCTCGGTGGGCCGGGAGTCGATCTCCATGCGCAGCCGGGAGGCGGCCTCGTCCACCAGGTCGATCGCCTTGTCCGGCAGGAAGCGGTCGGCGATGTAGCGGTCGGACAGCGACGCCGCGGCGACCAGCGCGCCGTCGGTGATGCGTACGCCGTGGTGCACCTCGTAGCGCTCCTTGAGGCCGCGCAGGATGCCGATGGTGTCCTCGACGGTGGGCTCGCCGACGACCACCGGCTGGAAGCGCCGCTCCAGGGCCGGGTCCTTCTCGATGTGCTCGCGGTACTCGTCGAGGGTGGTCGCGCCGACCATCCGCAGCTCGCCGCGGGCCAGCATGGGCTTGAGCATGTTGCCCGCGTCCATGGAGCCCTCGCCCTTGCCCGCGCCGACCACGGTGTGCAGCTCGTCCAGGAAGGTGATCACCTGGCCGTCGCTGGCCTTGATCTCCTCCAGCACGCTCTTGAGCCGCTCCTCGAACTGGCCGCGATACTGCGCGCCGGCGACCATGGCGCCGAGGTCGAGGCTGACCAGCTTCTTGTCGCGCAGCGACTCGGGCACGTCGCCGGCCACGATGCGCTGGGCCAGGCCCTCGACGATCGCGGTTTTGCCGACGCCCGGCTCGCCGATGAGCACGGGGTTGTTCTTGGTGCGCCGGGAGAGCACCTGGATCACGCGGCGGATCTCGGGGTCGCGGCCGATGACCGGGTCCACCTTGCCGTCGCGGGCCCGGGCGGTCAGGTCCACGCCGTACTTCTCCAGCGCCTGATACTGCTGCTCGGGGTCGGGGGTGGTGACCCGGCGGTCGCCGCCGCGGATCTCCGGGAACGCGGCGACCAGCGCCTCCTCGGTCGCGCCGGCCTGCTTGAGGGCCTTGCCCACCGCGCCGCCGACCCGGGCCAGCCCGGCCAGCAGGTGCTCGGTGGAGACGTACTCGTCGCCCAGCGGCCGGGCCACCTGCTCGGCCGCGTTGATCGCGTTGACCAGCTCGCGGGACAGGCTCGGCTCGGCGACGCTGCTGCCGCGCGCCGTCGGCAGCTGCTCCACGGCCCGCGCGGCGGCGCGGCGCACGTCGGCGGGGTTGGCCCCGACCGCGCGCAGCAGCCCCGCGGCGGTGGAGCCGCCGGTGTCCAGCAGCGCCAGCAGCAGGTGCCACGTCTCGACGGTGGCGTGGCCCCGCTGCTGCGCGGTGGCGGCCGCGGTGGTGATGACCTCGCGGCTCTTGGTGGTCAGGCGCTGAGTGTCCATACGCTCCCTCGGCTGAGTGCTCCGAACAAAGTTGAGCCTACTGCACTCAACTTGCCGGAGCCAGTCTGGAGGACGCCGTCGTGGGTCACATCAGCGTGAGTTCCAGCCAATCGCGCTGCCAGCCGTCGCCGAGGCCGAGATGGATCCGGCCGGGCACGTTCTGGCGGCCGAACAGGGTGCCGTCCGGCAGCACGCCTACCCAGTCCAGGCGCGGCGTACCGGGCACCGCGACGTAGCGGTCAGCGAGGTAGCCGACGCCCTCCGGTCCGGCGATCGCCAGCAGCCCGCCGCCCGCCGGCGCGACCGAGTACGGGTGGTTCGGCTGCTCCCGGATCCCCTCGATCGGACGGGGTGTCCACCCGCCGCCCAGCAACTGCCAGACCAGCGGCAGGCCGGTGCCCTTGAGCACCGAGCCGCGCAGCGCCGCGGTGCCGCCGCCGAGGCTCGACATCGGATCCTGCTCGCCGATCAGCCAGGCGTCGCCGGTGGGGGAGACCCGCACGGACAGCGCGAACAGCTGCCGGCCGGGCTGCTCCGGCACGGCCAGCCGCTGCCAGGTCGCACCGCCGTCGGTGCTGCGCGCCGTCTCCTTCCCCTTGTCGAAGCGGGTGAGCCAGATCGTGCCGTCCCGGGTGACCGTGGCGCCCCCGCCCTGGTAGCCGTCGGGCAGCGGCACGGGCTTGCCGGTCCGGTAGTCGGTGAGGACGGCCTCGGTCGAGGTGTACTCGACGCCGAACGGCACGCCGAGGGCCGCGCGATGCTCACGCGGGACCTCGCGCGCGAAGGTGTACGTGCGCCCGCCGTCCCGGGACAGGTGGTAGCCGTTGGTCTCGCTCCACAGCGAGAGCTGCTGCGGGCCGTCGACGTAGAGCTGGAGGTTGTGCCCGTCGCGGTCCGGGACCGGGCGGGGCTGCCAGGTGGCGCCGCCGTCGGCGCTGGCGAACAGCAGCCCGCCCCGGCACGCCCCGTCCGTCGGGCAGTCGCTGAACAGGGCATACCCGTGCCGAGCGTCGGCGAACTCGATGTAGGCCTGATACCCCTGCGGCACGCCGGCCACCCGGACGGTGCGCTCGGTGACCGCCGCCCGCGCCGGCGGGCCGGACGGGACGGCCACGGGGACGGAGGCGGTGGGGACGGTGGCCGCCGGGTCGCCCGGCGAGCAGGCCGCGGCCAGTCCCGCCACGAGGCAGAGCAGCAGGAGCGGGCGCGCCCGGCCCGCGCGGCGATTCACGCTGGTGAAAGTCATATCCGGACGAGCCCTGAGCCGCCCGGCGGGTTCCCGCCGGACGCGCCCGAGCGTGCCCCCGACGCCCGCGCGGGCGTGCCCGGTTGGTCGCGGTGCGTAACAGGTTGATGAAAGTACTCGCGGTGACCTTCCCTTGACCAGGAACGGCGCGCTAGCGTGTCGCGGCAGCAGCGCCGCTGACTCTGGCCGCGTCTCCCACAGCCCGCTTTCATTCCAGCGGAGGATAACGATGAGCGCTCCCCCGGCGGTGTTCCGTGGCTTCGCGAACCCGGTCGACCCCACGCCGAACGAGTTGCGGACCTGGGCGTACGCACCGGAATCCGTGCCCCTGACAGCCATGCCCCCGGACTGGGACCTGCTGGTCTCCGGCGACCGGCTCATCAACACGCTGTTCGACCTGGCCATGGACACCAGCTGCCCGGCCCGCCGCTTCGCCCTGCACTGCCTCTACATCTACGCCGCTGACGCGATCCGCACCGGCTTCAAGGCCCACCCCCGCCGCAAGCTGCGCAAGCTCGTCGAGGAGGCCGAGGAGGAGGGCGACGAGCAGATGGCGGTATGGGCCCACAACACCCGGGTGCTGCTGGCCCGGCCCGGCCTGTTCGACTACAACGACTGGTGCGAGGGCGGCCTGGTCCGCCACGGCCGCCGCCTGCAGTAGCCGTCGCCTGACGTGAGCGAAGCCGTCGGGCAGCGGTACGAACGGACCGGCCGCGCCCGGCGCCGGCTCAGCCTTCGCTGGAACGCGGACGCCAGACCACCAGCGCCGTCGAGGTGCGCGTGCTCGGCAGCAGCTCGGTGCGCGGGAACGCGGAGATCGCCTCCAGCTGCGCCAGCCGCGCCTCGGCGTACGCCAGGCGCTCCTGCATGTGCTGCAGCCGCTCCCGCAACTCCAGCACCAGGCGTTCCTGGTCGATGATCCGCCTGACCCCGGCGAGGTTGACGCCCTCCTCCTGGCTCAGCCGCTGGATCTCGCGCAGCAGCTCGACGTCGCGCAGGCTGTAGCGCCGGCCGCCGCCCGCGGAGCGCCCCGGCTCGACCAGACCCATCCGGTCGTACTGCCGCAGCGTCTGCGGGTGCATGCCGGCCAGTTGCGCGGCCACCGAGATGAGCAGCACCTTGGCGTGTTCATCCACTGTGGATCACCTCCGTTCCAGGTGGTCCCGCCGGACGGGCGGGGCCAGCTCGGTGAAGCGCACCAGCGCCTCCCGAGCCTCCTCGGACAGCTGCTGCGGCACCACTATCTCCACGGTAACCAGCAGGTCTCCGCTGTGGCCATCACGTTTGGGCACACCCTTGCCGCGCACCCGCAGCAGGCGCCCGCTCGGCGTGCCCGGCGGCACCTTGACCTTCATCATGCCGTCCAAAGTGGGCACCCGGACCTCGGCGCCCAGCACCGACTCGGCGAAGGTCACCGGGATGGTGACGGTCAGGTCGTCGCCGTTGCGGCCGAACATCGCGTCCGGGCGCACGATCGCCCGGATGTAGAGGTCACCGGGCGGGCCGCCGCGCTCGCCGGGCTCACCGCGCCCGGCCAGCCGGATGCGCTGGCCGTCGGCGACGCCCGCCGGGATCCGTACGGTCAGCGTGCGGGTCTTGGTCACCCCGCCGGTGCCGGCGCACTCCGGGCACTTGTGGTCGACCACCGTGCCCACGCCCTGGCAGTCGCGGCACGCCTCGGCGAAGCCGAACGCGCCCTGGTTGCGGTTGATCACACCTGCGCCGTGGCAGAACTTGCAGGTCCGCGGCCGGGTGCCCGGCTTGGCGCCGTCGCCGTGGCAGGTGTCGCAGACGCCGAGCGTCCGCAGCGTCAGCGGCTGGGTCGTGCCCTGCACCGCGTCCGCGAAGTCCAGGAAGATCTCGGCCTCGACGTCGCGCCCGCGAGCCGGGCCGCGCGGCGGCGCGCCGGTGCCGGCCCCGCCGGAGAAGATCGAGCCGAACAGGTCGGCGAACCCGGCGCCGCCGAAGCGCTGGTCACCGCCCCCGCGACCGCCGCCGTGGCCGAACAGGTCGGACATGTCGAAGGGCTGGCCGCCCGCGCCGCGCGCACCACGCCGGAACGCACCCGACTCGAACAGCGAGCGCATCTCGTCGTACTCGCGCCGCCGGTTCTCGTCGGAGAGCACGTCGTACGCCTCCGACACGGACTTGAAGCGCTCCTCCGCGGCGGCGTTGCCGGGGTTGTGGTCCGGATGCAGCTCACGTGCGAGCCTGCGGTACGCCCTCTTGATCTCTGCGGCCGTGGCGTCCTTGGCCACTCCGAGCACCGCGTAGAAGTCCTTCTCCAGCCAGTCTTTCGAGCTCATCCAGTACCCCCTCCCCCTGTCGCGACCGAGGCTCCCTTCCCGCTCGCGTACGCGGCGGGAAGGGAGCCTGGGTCATGTTGTCATTCCGGTGCCGCGACGGCCACCATGGCCGGGCGCAGCAGGCGCTCGCCCAGCAGGTAGCCCCGGCGCATCACGTCGATGCAGGTCGGCTCGGTGACCTCGGCGGACGGCAGGTGCGCCACCGCCTCGTGCCGGTTCGGGTCGAAAGGATCGCCCTTCTCGCCGAACGCGGTCAGGCCGAACTTCGCCACGACCGCGCCGAGCTGCTCGGCGACCGCGCCGAACGGCCCAGTCAGGTCGCCGTGGTCGCGCGCCCGGTCCAGGTCGTCCAGGATCGGGAGCAGCGCCGACAGCACCGAACCGGTGGCGAGCTCGGCGGAGACCGCCCGGTCGCGCTCCACCCGCCTGCGGTAATTGGCGTACTCGGCGGTCACCCGCTGCAGGTCCGCCGTGCGCTCCTCGAGCGCGGTGCGCAGCTGCGCGAGCTCCGCGCCCAGCGCGGCGGGCACCGCACCGGCCTCGGGCTCGGCGGCCGGCTCCACGACGGGCTCGGCCTCGACGACCTCACCCTCCACGGTCTCGGCGGACTCGGTGGCAGGCGCGGCCTCGGCCTCGGCGGCCTCCGGCGCGCCCAGGTCGACGGTCTGCATCTCGACGGTGACCGTCTCGACGACGACCTGCTCGGGCGCCTCCTGCGGGGGGTTCTCCGCGGCCGGAGTCGCCTCCTGCGCGGCTTCGGTGGCGGCTCGGGCTTCCGACGACTCCCCACCACCGCCGGCCTGCTCGGTGCCGGCCGCCGGGACGGCCGGGGTCTCCGGCTGCTCGGACATGGTCGCTCCGCTCGGGCTGATCTTGCGCTTGTTCTTGATCACGATGCGCTCGCCGGCGGGCGGTTCCGCCGGCGAGGCACCCTTTGCTCCGGTCACTTCTTGCCCTCGTCGTCGATGATCTCCGCATCTACGACGTCGTCATCGGCCTTGGCACCCCCGGTCGCGCCCTGCGGGCCCGCGTCGGTCGCGCTCGGACCGCCGGCCTGGCCGTACAGCGCCGAACCGGCCGCCTGCGACACCTGGGCGAGCTTCTCGTGCGCCGACTTGATCTTCTCGATGTCGGTGCCCGCCAGCGCGCTGCGCAGCTCGCTCAGCGCCTCGTTGATGTTCTCCCGCGCGTCGGCGGGCAGCTTGTCGCCGCTCTCCGCGAGGAACTTCTCGGTCTGCCACTGCAGCGCCTCGGCCACGTTGCGGGTCTCCGCCTCCTCGCGGCGGCGGCGGTCCTCCTCCGCGTGCTCCTCGGCGTCGCGGCGCATGCGCTCGATGTCGTCCTTCGGCAGCGACGAGCCGCCGGTGATCGTCATCGACTGCTCCTTGCCGGTGCCCAGGTCCTTGGCGGACACGTGCACGATGCCGTTGGCGTCGATGTCGAAGGTGACCTCGATCTTCGGCACGCCGCGCGGCGCCGGCGCGATGCCGGTCAGCTCGAACGTGCCGAGCTTCTTGTTGTACGCCGCCATCTCGCGCTCGCCCTGGAAGACCTGGATGAGCACGGAGGGCTGGTTGTCGTCGGCGGTGGTGTAGACCTCGGACCGCTTGGTCGGGATGGTGGTGTTGCGCTCCACCAGGCGGTGCATGATGCCGCCCTTGGTCTCGATGCCCAGCGACAGCGGGGTCACGTCCAGCAGGAGGACGTCCTTGACCTCACCCTTGAGCACACCGGCCTGCAGCGCCGCGCCGACCGCGACGACCTCGTCCGGGTTGACGCCCTTGTTGGGCTCCTTGCCGGTGAGCTGCTTGACCAGGTCGGTCACGGCGGGCATCCGGGTGGAGCCGCCGACCAGGATGACGTGGTCGATGTCGGCCAGCTTGACGCCCGCGTCCCGGATCGCCGACTCGAACGGCGCCTTGCACCGGTCGAGCAGGTCCTGGGTCATGCGCTGGAACTCGGCCCGGGTCAGGGTCACGTCCAGGTGCAGCGGGCCCTCGGCGCCGGCGGTGATGTAGGGCAGGTTGATGCCGGTGGTGTTGGCCGCCGACAGCTCGATCTTGGCCTTCTCCGCGGCCTCCTTGAGGCGCTGCATGGCCATCTTGTCGGCGCCCAGGTCCACGCCGTACTGGCCGCGGAACGTCTTCACCAGGTGCTCGATGATGCGCTCATCCCAGTCGTCGCCGCCCAGGTGGTTGTCACCGGAGGTCGACTTGACCTCGACGACGCCCTCGGCCAGCTCCAGCAGCGAGACGTCGAACGTGCCACCACCGAGGTCGAAGACCAGGACGGTCTGCTCCTTCGAGCCCTTGTCCAGGCCGTACGCCAGCGCGGCGGCGGTGGGCTCGTTGACGATGCGCAGCACGTTGAAGCCGGCGATCTCACCGGCCTCCTTGGTCGCCGTACGCTGCGCGTCGTTGAAGTACGCGGGGACGGTGATCACGACGTCGGTGACGGTCTCGCCCAGGTAGGCCTCGGCGTCCCGCTTGAGCTTCTGCAGCACCCGCGCGGAGATCTCCTGCGGCGTGTACTTCTTGCTGTCGATGTCGACGGTCCAGTTGGTGCCGACCTCACGCTTCACGGACCGGATGGTGCGGTCCGGGTTGGTGACGGCCTGGCGCTTGGCCACCTCGCCGACGAGCACCTCACCGTTCTTGGCGAACGCCACGATCGAGGGCGTCGTGCGGGAGCCCTCGGCGTTCGCGATGACGGTGGGTTCGCCACCCTCGAGCACGGCCATACAGGAGTTGGTCGTACCCAGGTCGATGCCGACCGCACGTGCCATGTTCGTGTTCCTCCAAGATCAAAGTTGCCGGACCGTCAAGTTGAGTCCGGACGACTCAATACTGACACGGGAGCCGGAACTGTCAAGCGGAAGGTTGAGCCCGTCACACTCAAGTCTGACGGTGTCCTAGTGAGTTGTCCCATTTCCGCTTAGGCTTCCCTTGTGTATGACCAACGAGTAACCGAGGGCGGGGCGGCACGGACCGCACCTCTGCTCGCGGTGGTCGGAGGGCCGACCGGCGCGGGCAAGTCGACGCTGGTCAACAGCCTGGCGCGAGCCCCGATCAGCGCCACCGGCATCCTGCGCCCCACCACCCGCAAGCCCGCCCTGGCCTGCCATCCACGCAGCGTGGCCGCCATGTCCTGGCTCGGCATGCCCCCGATAGCCGCGCCCGCCCTCCCGCCCCACCTGGCGATCGTGGACGCACCGGACGTGAACGCCGTCGACCAGACCAACCGGTCCGCGACCGAGGCCGTGTTCGAGCGCGCCGACCTCTGGATCTTCCTGACCACGGCGGCCCGCTACGCTGACGCCCAGGCGTGGCGGGACCTGCGCGCCGCGCAGCAGCGAAGGGTCGACCTGGCAGTGATCCTCGACCGCGTGCCCAGCGCGGCCGCCGACGAGATCCTGCCGCACCTCACGCAACTGCTCGGCGAGCCGGTGCCGCTGTTCGTGGTCGCGGAGTCCGAGCTCGACCGGCAGGGCATGCTCGCCGAGAGGGTGGTCACTCCGATCTGGGAGTTCCTCCACAAGTGCGCGAGTGCGAAACTTGCCGAGGCAACATGACGTCGAGGAGAGCGGAAGGAGGGCCCGGTGACCCACGCCACCCCCGGTAGTGAGTCCGTCGCCACCAAGCTCGACATCGTCCAGCAGGTCGTGGACCTCGCGGGCGAGCACCTCGCCGGTGAGCCGGCGCTGGAGAACGCGCGGGTGATCGCCGAGCGCTCGGCGGACCGGCTGCGGCTGTCCCGGGGCTTCACCACCATCGCGCTGGCCGGCACCACCGGCAGCGGCAAGTCCAGCATGTTCAACGCGTTCACCACGATCGACCGGTCGCCCGCGGGCATCCTGCGCCCGACCACCTCCGAGCCGTACGCGTGCGTGTGGGGCAGCCTCACGTACGCCGACGAGCTGCTGGACTGGCTCGGCGTCTCCTCGCGGCGCCGGTTCACCCGTGAGTCCGCGCTCGACGCCAACGACGAGGCCGGCCTACGCGGCATGATCCTGCTCGACCTGCCCGACGTCGACTCCGTCGAGCCGCGCCACCGCACCGAGGTGGACCGGCTGCTGCACCTGGTCGACGTCGTGATCTGGATCTGCGACCCGCAGAAGTACGGCGACCAGCTCGTGCACGAGGGCTACCTGCGCCAGCTCGCCAGCCAGCGCGACGGCCTCATCGTCGCCCTCAACCAGACCGACAAGCTGCAGCCCGCCCAGCTGCCCAAGGTCGGCGCCGACCTGCGCCAGCTGCTGGACGACGGCGGCCTGGGCAAGGTGCCCCTGGTCCCGACCTCGGCCACCGGCGACGTGCCCGCGCTGCCGCCGAGCAAGCGCGGGCCGATCAAGCCCAAGCCCGGCCCGTTCGTCACCGAGCGATCCACCCGCGGCTACCCCGGCGTGGCCGTGCTGCGTGCCCTGCTGGAGCCGGTCATCCTGCGCGGCACCGTCGCCGAGGAGGCCGTCGACCGCGACCTCACCGCGTCGCTGGCCGACTTGGCCAAGCTCGTCGGCAACCCGGTCACCCCGCCGTCGATCAACTCCCTGGTCCGCGGTCTCGCCTCGGCCGGCACCGACGCCGCCCGCATCGAGCAGTCCGTCCAGGCGTTCGCCGCGAGCGCCGCGGCCGGCCTGCCCGGCCCCTGGGCACGCGCCGTCGAGACGGCCGCCCGGTCCCGCCTCGGCGAGCTGCCCGCGGCGCTGAGCCAGGCCGTCGCGTACGCCGACGCGCAGCGGCCGCGCCGCGCGTGGCTGCCCGGCGCGAAGAAGCGCGCCGACGCCCGCACCGAGACGATCCTGCGCGCCGAGATCGACAAGGTCGCCCTGCGTTACGTGGTCGAGCCCGTCCGCCGGGCTCTCAGCGCCTACGAACGCACCCGCACCACCCTGACCTGACCTCAATTTCCCGCAACCCGCGGCTTCCACGACGAGATCGCCGTCTCGTGTCACCTTCTGCGGCCTGACCGCATATCCCGACACGAGACGGCGATCTTTTCCCGCCAGGCGGCCGCCGTTTCCCGGAAACCGCCGCCTCTCCACACAAGATCGCCGTTTCGTGTCAGGTTGTGCGGTCTAACCACACCTTCTGACACGAAACGGCGATCTTCACGGGGTCGGGCGGTCCGTGGCGGCGTCAGCGGTGGCGGGAGCCGCCCGCGTACCCGTGGCGGGTCTTGAACCCACCGGCCTCGGACTTGCCGGACTTGGACCTGCCGGTCTGGAACTCGGCGGCCTTCCGGTGCTTCGCCTTGCGGATGTGCCGGCGCTTCTCCTCGTCGCCGCCTGCCCCGCGCTCGGCCGGCTTCAGCCGCGCCACGGAACCTGAGCGTTCCGTGACGTCGCGCGCCTTGCCGCGTGCTCTGCGCGCCTCGCGGCGGTTTGCGGTGCGCACCTCGGGCGCCGTCACCTCGACCGGGACGACCCGCGCCGACCCGGCGGCCTTTCCGCCCGACCCGAACCGGGCCGGGAGCACCCGAGTGGCGGACGGCAACCCGTGTGTTGCCTTCGCCACCCGGAAGTTGCCGTCACCGTCGGCACCCGGCTCGCACGGCTCACCCTGACCGGTCCAGCCGCCCTGGTCGTGGCGATGCCAGTGCCAGGGCAGGTGCGGGCGGTCCGGACGAGCGTGGCCGCCGGGCACCCAGGGACCCCCCGGGAAGACAGGTCCGCCGGGGCGAGGTCCGCCCGGCAGGGGACCGCCTCCGGGCAGACCCGGCCCACCTGGGAAAGACGGGCCCGGAAACGACGGGGCAGGGAACGACGGGGCAGGGAACGACGGCTCGCCCGGGAATGACGGGCCGGGGAACGACGGGCCGGGGAATGACGGCTCGCCGGGGAATGACGGCTCGCCCGGGAGGGCGGGGCCGGGGTCGGCCGGGTCGGGCGGCGGGACCGGGCGCACCGCGCCGGGCTCGGGCGGGTGGGCCACCGGCCGCCAGACCGGCCGCAGCGGCGGAGCCACGATCGGAGCCTGGTGCTCCAGCAGCGGATCCGCGGTGTCGCGCGGTGGCTCGTCGGCGTCCTCGTCGTCGTGCACGGCGGCTTGAGCCAGGCCGGGGTCGGCCTGGGGCGCCGGCCGGACCGGGCGCTCGGGCAGCCGGAGCGAGGGCGGGGTGAGGTGATCACCGGGCACCACGAACGGCTGCAGCGGCCCGGCCAGGCGGGCGCCGAAGTCCGGATCGACGCCGTCCAGCCCGGCCCGCAGCACGATCCAGCTGGGCACCGCGGTCAGGCCGACCAGCAGCGTGACCAGCAGGCCGTACCGGCGGGCCGGGGAGCGGGCAGGACGTGGCCGGGCGAACGCCACGGGCGCCGCGGGCGCCGGTGCCGCCGCCGGGACGGGCTGCGGTCTCGGCGGGGAGCCGAAGACGTCTTCCAGGAAACTTTCGTCGGGCATCGGTGTGCTCCTTGGGGCACGGGGGGAATTGGCCCAGAATGCCCCAAACAACGCCATGATCCGGGTATTTGACGTATTCCCAGACCCAGATTTTCTGGCTGACGGTTGCCAATATCACGTGCCTGGCCTGTGACTGCCGCCACCGATACGGCAGTATGGGGGCCAGGCGGCAGCGTGGCCGTGGTCACCGCGTACTCCGGACTCACACTGCCGCAGCCAGGCGTCTTCGCCCCACGAGGGACTCGACGTGGCGCCAACCGATGCGCGGCAGACACACCCCGTCGCCGTCGCACCACTGACAGGGAGAACACGGATGACCAGAGTCGAGCGCGCGGCCCCGCGCCGCGGCGGCAAGCGCTCGGGACCCCCCGAGCCGGAGTTCGTACAGCTCCTCACCCCTGAGGGCGAGCGAGTCTCACACCCCGACTACTCCGTCGACTTCACCGATGACGAGCTGCGCGGTCTCTACCGCGACCTGGTCACGGTGCGCAAGCTCGACGCCGAGGCGACCGCCCTGCAGCGCCAGGGTGAGCTGGGCATCTGGGCCAGCCTGCTGGGTCAGGAGGCGGCGCAGGTCGGTTCCGGCCGGGCGCTGCGCACGCAGGACATGGCCTTCCCGACGTACCGCGAGCACGGCGTCCTCTACTGCCGCAACATCGACCCGATCATGCCGCTGGGCCTGTTCCGGGGTGTCGACCAGGGCGGCTGGGACCCGGTGGCGAACCGGTTCAACACGTACACGATCGTGATCGGCGCGCAGACCCTGCACGCGACCGGATACGCGATGGGCGTGGCCAAGGACGGCAAGGTCGGCGACGACGACGAGACCAGCGAGGCGGTCATCGCCTACTTCGGCGACGGCGCGACCAGCCAGGGCGACGTGAACGAGTCGTTCATCTTCAGCAGCGTCTACAACGCGCCGATCGTGTTCTTCTGCCAGAACAACCAGTACGCGATCTCCGAGCCGCTGGAGCGCCAGACCCGCATCCCGCTGTACCAGCGCGCGGCCGGCTTCGGCTTCCCCGGCATCCGGGTGGACGGCAACGACGTGCTGGCCACGTACGCGGTGACCCGCGCGGCGCTGGACAACGCGCGCCACGGCCAGGGCCCGACCCTGATCGAGGCGTACACCTACCGCATGGGCGCGCACACCACCTCCGACGATCCGACCCGCTACCGCGTGGCCAGCGAGGTCGAGGCGTGGCAGGCCAAGGACCCGATCGTCCGTATGCGCCTGTTGCTGGAGAAGCAGGGCCTGGCCGACGAGGCGTTCTTCAAGGCCGTGGACGAGCAGGCCCGGGTCGAGGCGGTCAAGCTGCGCGAGCGGGTGCTCTCGATGCCGGACCCCGACCCCGTGACCATGTTCGACCACGTCTACCCCAACGGCTCGCCGCTGGTCGACAAGCAGCGCGCCGAGTTCGAGACCTACCACGCCTCGTTCGAGGGGAGCCACTGATCATGGAGACGCTTACCCTCGGCAAGGCCATCAACCTCGGCCTGCGCCGCGCCATGGAGGACGACCCCAAGGTCCTGATCATGGGTGAGGACGTCGGCAAGCTCGGCGGCGTCTTCCGCATCACCGACGGCCTGCAGAAGGACTTCGGCGACGAGCGCGTCATCGACACCCCGCTGGCCGAGGCCGGCATCGTCGGCACCGCGATCGGCCTGGCCCTGCGCGGCTACCGCCCGGTCGTCGAGATCCAGTTCGACGGCTTCGTCTACCCGGCGTACGACCAGATCGTCTGCCAGGTGGCGAAGTTCCACTACCGGTCCAAGGGCAAGGTCAAGCTGCCCATGGTCATCCGGATCCCGTTCGGCGGCGGCATCGGCGCGGTGGAGCACCACTCCGAGTCGCCCGAGGCGTACTTCTCGCACACCGCCGGCCTGAAGGTCGTGGCGTGCAGCAACCCGTCGGACGCGTACTGGATGATCCAGCAGGCCATCGCCAGCGACGACCCGATCATCTTCTTCGAGCCCAAGCGGCGCTACTGGGAGAAGGGCGAGGTCGACACGGCCGCGACCCTGTCCTCGGCGTACCCGCTGCACAGCTCGCGGGTGGCCCGCCCCGGCACCGACGCGACCCTGCTGGCATACGGCCCGATGGTCCGCACCTGCCTGGACGCCGCGACCGCGGCGGCCGAGGACGGGCGCAATCTGGAGGTCATCGACCTGCGCTCGCTGTCCCCGCTGGACATGGCCCCGGTGTTCGACTCGGTCCGCAAGACCGGCCGGGCCGTGGTCGTGCACGAGGCGCCGGGCAACGTGGGCCTGGGCGCCGAGGTCGCGGCCCGGATCACCGAGGAGTGCTTCTACTCCCTGGAGGCTCCGGTGCTGCGGGTGACCGGGTACGACATCCCCTACCCGGCCTCCCGCATGGAGGAGGAGTTCCTGCCGGACCTGGATCGGGTGCTCGACGCCGTCGACCGCTCCTTCGGGTTCTGAGGAAGGGGAGCGCAGCATGGCGATCAACCAGTTCCCCCTGCCCGACCTCGGTGAGGGTCTGACCGAGGGCGAGATCCTCAAGTGGCTCGTCGCCGAGGGCGACGTCATCGAGCTCAACCAGCCCATCGTCGAGGTGGAGACCGCCAAGGCCGCGGTCGAGATCCCGGCGAAGTGGGCCGGCAAGGTCGTCAAGATCTACGTGTCCGAGGGCACCGTGGTCGAGGTCGGCTCGCCGATCATCTCGATCGACACCGGCGGCGACAGCGCGCCGGTGGCCGACGACATGTCGCAGGGCGCCGCCGCCCAGGCCGAGAAGGTCGCGGGCGAGGCGACCGGCGGGCTCATCGGCGAGACCACGGCCAGCGGCCGCACCGCGGTGCTGGTCGGCTACGGCCCGCGGGTCACCGCGGCCAAGCGCCGGGCCCGTAAGGGCGAGGCCGAGGCTCCGGTCGCCGCCCCGGCTCCGGTCGCGGCGGCTCCGGCCCCGGTCGCGGCTCCGGCCGCCCCGGCGAAGCCGGCTCCGGCTCCGGCGGCTCCCGCTCCGGCGGGGCAGAACGGCCACGCGGTGCTCGCGAAGCCGCCGGTCCGGATGCTCGCCCGCAACCTGGGCGTGGACCTGTCCACCGTGGCGGGCACCGGGCCGCAGGGCTCGATCACCCGCGACGACGTGCAGTCCGCCGTGTCGGCCCCGGCCGCCGCGGCCCCGCAGGCCGTGCTGACCCCCGGCCAGCGCGAGACCCGCATCCCCATCAAGGGGGTACGCAAGCTGACCGCCGCCAACATGGTGGCCTCGGCCTTCACCGCACCCCACGTCACCGAGTTCCTCACGGTCGACGTGACCCGGTCGATGAAGGCGCTGGACCGGCTGAAGGCCGACCGGGAGTGGCGCGACGTGCGTGTGTCGCCGCTGCTGCTGGTCGCCAAGGCGGTGCTGCTGGCGGCCAAGCGCCACCCGATGGTCAACTCGTCGTGGGACGAGGCGGCGCAGGAGATCGTGGTCAAGGACTACGTGAACCTGGGCATCGCCGCGGCCACCGAGCGCGGCCTCATCGTGCCGAACATCGCCGACGCGGGGCGCCTGTCCCTGCGGGAGCTGGCCGACGCGATGACCGACCTGGTGCAGACGGCGAAGTCGGGCAAGACGCCGCCGTCGGCGATGTCCGGCGGCACGTTCACGATCACCAACGTGGGCGTGTTCGGCGTGGACACCGGCACCCCGATCCTGCCCCCGGGCGAGGCCGCGATCCTGGCCTTCGGCGCGGTGCGGGAGACCCCGTGGGCGCACAAGGGCAAGGTCAAGCTGCGCCAGGTGACCACGCTCGGCCTGTCGTTCGACCACCGGATCATCGACGGTGAGCTGGGCTCGAAGTTCCTCCGGGACATCGGCGCCTTCCTCACCGACCCCGAGGCCACGCTGCTCGCCTGGACCTGATGATCCACGACACCGATCCGTTCGCGACCCCGGAGTCGGCGCGCAGTTCCGTGCGCCGGCTCCGGGGTCGCTTCGGCATGACCGTCTGCCTGTGGACCGCGCCGGGCCCGGCCGGGCTGACCGTGTCGTCGACGCTGGTCGGCGACGGCGACCCGGGCCGGGTGCTGGGGCTGATCGACGAGGAGTCGGAGCTGTGGCCCGCCGTCGAGGCGGCCGGGGTGTTCACCGTGGTGCCGCTCGGCGAGCCGCACCGGCAGCTCGCGGACCGGTTCGCCGGGCTGATGCCCGCACCCGGCGGGCTGTTCCGGCAGGAGGCGTGGGAGCAGACGCCGTACGGGCCGGTCCCGGCGGGCGCGGGCACGTGGGCGGGCTGCCGGCTGGACGCGGCACGCCCGTTCGGCTGGGGGCTGCTCGTCGAGGGCACCCTGGCGCAGATCACTCTGGGTGACGCCGCCGCTCCGCTGATTCACCATCGTGGCAGGTACACGACACTGTCGTGATCTAGGCGAGCGGGCACCGGAACAGCCTGTGAGCTGCCGCGCCACGGCCCGGCGCTGCACCCGCGTTGTCGCAATGTCCTCGTAGGCTTGGTTTCATGTCCAACCAGTCGCCTGACCAACCCGAGGCCGGCAACCCCCAGGCTGGAGACGCCGATGAGGCCCCCGCCAAGCCCGCGCAGCGGCCCACCGGCCGCGCGTCGGTCGGCCGTGCCTCGGTGACCCCGCCTCCGGACGGCTCCTCCGGCCGGTCGTCGTCGACCGGCCGCTCCTCGTCCTCGGACGGGGACAAGGGTTCGTCGGACCAGGCGGGCAAGGTGTCCGACGCGGCCGCCGCGGCGCTGCGCACTCCGACCTCGGGCCGGGCCTCGGTGCCCGACAGGTCGGCGGGCAAGGTGTCCGACGCCGCGGCCGCGGCGCTGCGCACGCCCACCTCGGGCCGGGCCTCGGTGCCCGGCCGGACGTCCACCCCCGGCCGCGCCTCGGTGCCGTCGCGCCCCTCGGGATCGGCCTCGTCGCGCCCCTCGGGTGCGGGTCCGGCCGGGTCCTCCGGCCGTGGCGGGCGGGGCGGCTCGGCGCGGGTGCCGGTCGGCGCCGCGGGTAACACGTACGGCACGCCCAAGCGCAAGATCCAGCCCAAGTGGGGCCGAATCGGGCTGGTCGCGGTCATCGCGCTGGCGCTGTGCGCGGGCCTCGGCCTGGGCGGCACCTGGATCTACGCCAAGATCGTCGAGGGCAACCTCAACCGCAACGACCCGTTCTCCGCGCTGACGGGCGGGCGCCCGCCCAAGACGGAGTCCGGCGCCCTGAACATCCTGCTGGTCGGCAGCGACTCACGGGACCCGGACGCGCCCACCGACCAGGGCGGCGAGTGGCGCACCGACACGATGATCATCATGCACATCCCGTCCTCGCAGGACCGGGCGTACCTGATCTCGATGCCGCGCGACCTGCACGTGTACATCCCGAAGGAGGCCTCGGCGGCCGACTGCGGCACCCGCAAGGCGAAGCTGAACGCGGCGTACGCGTTCGGCGGCCTGCCGCTGCTGGTGAAGACGATCGAGTGCTACTCGTCGGTGCGCATGGACCACGTGATGCTGATCGACTTCGGCGGCTTCAAGGAGGTGGTCGACGCCCTCGGCGGCGTCGACATGAAGATCGAGAGGACCATCACCTCGATCCACAAGCCGAAGCGCACCTTCACCAAGGGCACCATGCACCTCAGCGGGGAGGAGGCGCTGGACTACGCGCGCCAGCGCAAGCAGTTCCCGGACGGCGACTTCGCCCGCATGCGCCACCAGCAGCAGCTGCTCAAGGCGATGCTGGACAAGGCCGCCAGCGGCGGCACGCTGACCAACCCGAGCAAGCTGCACGGCTTCCTGGAGGCGATCACCGGCGCGGTCACCGTCGACCAGGACTTCAGCCTGGTGGACATGGCGATCCAGTTCAAGGGCATCCGCAGCGAGGACCTGACGTTTATGACCAACCCCCACCTGGGCAGTCAGATGGTGAACGGGGAGAGCGTCGTGGTGTCGGACCGGGAGAAGGCGGTCGCGCTGTACGACGCGGTCAACAAGGACACCGTGAAGCAGTGGTACGAGATCAACGTCAGCCCGCCGCCATCACCCAAGGCGAATAATTAACAGCGAAGATATTTCCTAAATTGGGTCAAATGCATCCGATCTGGTCTATGCCTCCTCGCCGGTACGTAGACCGAGCCATTAGAGTGGCTCGGTCTACTGCTGACTCAGACCCCCGGGGGCAAGCGTGGCCAACAAGTCGCGGCGAGGCGGTGCCAGGAACACCGTGCCCAGCCAGCGGAGCCGTCGGCCTGCCGCCGACCCCTACGGCGACGAGTACGACGCCTACGACGAGCCCGCTCCCCGCAAGGCCGGCCACTCCCTGAAGAAGGGCGGCGGCAAGGGCAAGAAGAAGTCGTCGGGCAGGAAGACCTCGGCCCCGCTCTGGGCCAAGCTGACCGTGACTCTCGGCGCGCTGCTGATGATGGCGGCCGGCGGCGCGATCGTCGGCATCCGGTCACTGGTCGGCAACGTCGAGGACACCGTGCAGGTGGTCAACGTGCTGGACGACGGCAAGGAGGGCGGCCCGCAGGGCAACAACCTCGACGGCCCGATCAACATGCTGCTGCTCGGCATCGACGTGCGCGCGACGCAGGAGAAGAACAACGCCCGTGCCGACACGGTGATCCTGCTGCACATCCCGGCCACGCACGACCAGGCGTACCTGATGTCGATCCCGCGCGACACGATGGTCGAGATCCCGAAGAACACCAAGACCCGCTACAACGGCGGGACCGACCGCATCAACGCGGCCTTCTACTTCGGCGCGCAGAACGGCGGCGGCTGGGCCGGCGGCCTGTCCCTCACCGCGAAGACGGTGAGCAACCTGACCGGGATCGAGTTCAACGGCGCCGCGGTGATCGACTTCGGCGGCTTCAAGAAGGTCATCGACGCGCTGGGCACGGTCAACATCTGCGTGGAGAGCAACACCGAGTCGCTGCACTACTACCACGTCGACGGCAAGGTGAAGTACGTCAACGAGAACGAGGCGCACCGCCGCGGGCTCAAGGCGTACATGCACAAGAAGGGCTGCCGCGAGATGCCGGGCTGGGAGGCCCTGGACTACTCGCGCATCCGCAAGTCGCTGGACGACGGCGACTACGGCCGCCAGCGCCACCAGCAGCAGCTGATCAAGGCGATGGCCAAGAAGGCCGGCTCCAGCGGCGTGCTCACCGACATCGGCAAGATCAACGGTGTGCTCAAGGCCGTCGGCGAGTCCATGATCCTGGACACCCACGGCACCCAGCTGATCGACTTCCTGTTCACCCTCAAGGATCTGGCCGGCGCCGACCTGGTCCTGCTCAAGACGAACGCGGGCTGGTTCAACAGCACCGGAGGCGGCGGCGAGCAGCTCAGCGAGGGGACCATGGACATGTTCCGGGCCGCCAAGAACGACACCCTCGGCCAGTTCACGCTGCTCAACCCGCAGTTCGTCAACCGGGAGAAGTAACACCGGCACCACGCACCGCCTCTCACTCAACGCGCGGACCTGGGGAGTCACGTGGCGCAGTCATCGACGCTGGACAGAGACGAGCAGCACGGCGCAGTGCCGCGCCAGCGGGGCGCCGGTGGTCCCGGCGCGCGCAAGAAGAAGCGCAAACGCGGGGCGCCGCTGTGGGCGAAGCTCACCGTGACGTTCGGCGCGGTGCTGATGATGGTCGCGGGCGGCGCGCTGATCGGGCTGCGCACCGTGATCGGCGACCTGGAGGGCAGCATCCAGGTCGCGGAGCCCGGCATCCTGGAGGCCGAGCCCGGCGCCCCGGCCGAACCGGCGGGCAAGGCCCTCGACGGCGCGTTCAACGTGCTGCTGCTCGGCATCGACACGCGCAAGGGCCAGGACCTCAACGACGCCCGGTCGGACACCATCATGGTGCTGCACGTGAACGCGGCGCACGACCAGGCGTACCTGATGTCGCTGCCGCGGGACCTGCTGGTGGAGATCCCCGAGTTCAAGAAGGCGAAGTACCCGGGCGACAACGAGGACCTGGTCAACGCGGCCTTCTTCCACGGCGCGCAGCACGGCGGCGGCTGGTCGGGCGGGCTGGAGCTGGCCGCGAAGACCGTCGGCAAGCTGACCGGCCTGAAGTTCAAGTCCGCCGCGGTGATCGACTTCGGCGGCTTCCGGACCGTGATCGACGCGCTCGGCTCGGTGTACATGTGCGTGGAGGCGGACACCAAGTCGATCCACACCTTCGTCATCGACGGCAAGCCGACGTACGTGCCCAAGATGAGCGACGGCGCCGAGGCGGCCAACTACGCCTCCCGCACCGGCAACAAGCAGTACGTGCACAAGAAGGGCTGCCGGGAGATGGAGGGCTGGGAGGCCCTGGACTTCGCCCGGCAGCGTTACACCGTCGCGGACAACGCGGGTGACTACGGCCGCCAGCGCCACCAGCAGCAGCTGATCAAGGCGATGGCCAAGAAGGCCGGGTCGGCGGGCGTGCTGACCGACTTCGGCAAGGTGCGCGAGCTGATCCAGGCCGTCGGCAAGTCGATGCTGCTCAGCCTCCCGGCCGGGATGGACGTGACCGACTTCCTGTTCACCATGAAGGATCTGGCCTCGGCCGACCTCGTGCTGCTGAAGACGAACGCGGGCTACTACCAGAGCATCATCGTCAACGGGGACTACAAGGGCGAGAAGCTCGACAAGACGACCGAGGAGATGTTCCGCGCCGCCTCGAGTGACAAACTGGGCAACTTCGTGCTTCTCAACCCACAGGTCGTCAACAACGAGAAGTAGTTTCCGAATCGCCGGTTCCCGGGGTGGGCGGTCCATACCCTGAAGGGTGAGGATCTCTCACCTCCCGGGAGGCGGCGTGGGCAGCACCGCATGGCGCCCCGGCAGTGGCAGGGCGTCCGGGGGCAGGACGCGGGCCTCCGGTATCGGGTGGCCCCCGTACGCGGCGTCCCGCGGCAGGGCGATGCCCCGCTCCGGTCTCGGCTGGCCGGAGGCGCAGCGGCTGATCCGGGTGGTCCGGGCGCCGGCCGGCGCCCCGGCGGCTCGGCGCGCGCGGCGCTGGCCCCAGGTCGTCGCCGCGCTCGCGGTCTGCCTGGCCCTGCTCGTCGGGGGCGGCCTGGTGGCCGGGCGCGCGCTGGTCGACCGGTACGAGTCCAGCGTCGGGCGGGAGGTGCTGCTCGACCCGAGCGCCCGGGACCTGACCGACTCCTACGTGGGCTGGCGCCGCCTCACCGGCCCGCTCAACTACCTGCTCATCGGCTCGGACCTGCGCGCCGCGAACCCGGGCGCGGGACAGCGCTCGGACAGCATCCTGGTGGTACAGGTGGACCGCGACCTCAACCACGCGTATGTCATCTCCATCCCGCGCGACCTGCGGGTGGACATCCCCGAGTTCGGCGGCACGTCGTTCGGCGGGGCGCGGCAGCGCATCAACGCGGCGTTCGAGTTCGGCGGGGGCGGCAGCGGGGGCGTGCAACTGCTCTCGGCGACGCTGAGCGCGCTCACCGGGATGCGCTTCGACGGCGCGGCGGTGATCGACTTCGGCGGGTTCAAGCAGGTCATCGACTCGCTCGGCGGGGTCACCATGTGCGTGGACACCGAGGTGCGGTCCATCCACACCAAGCGGCTGTTCCCCGTCGGCTGCCGGCAGATGAACGGGGCCGAGGCGCTGGACTACTCGCGGCAGCGCTACGGCCTGCCCGGCGGCGACTACGACCGGCAGCGCCATCAGCAGCAGCTGCTCAAGGCGATCCTGACCAAGGCGATGGAGAGCGGGGTCACCCGCAACCCGCTCCGGCTGGATCAGTTCATCCGCGGCATCGGGCAGTCGCTGACCGTGGACACCGGCGAGGCGACGCTCACCGACCTGGTCGTGGCGCTGCGCAACATCAGGCCGGACTCGCTCACCGGCATCCGGGTGCCGTCCCACCCGCAGAGCATCGGCGGCGTGTCGTACGTGCTGCTGGATCCCGAGGCCGACAGCCTGTTCCAGGCCATGCGCGACGCGGATCTGGCCGCCTGGGTGCGGGCGCATCCGGAGTGGGTCAACTCGATCTGACCTCTACACTTGCAGGCGTGTTCGCTGCGCAGATCCCCACCGCCACGGTCGCCGAGGTGCCGGCCGACGCCTACCTGCTCGACGTCCGGGAGGACGACGAGTGGACGGCCGGTCACGCCCCGCAGGCCGTGCACCTGCCCATGATGCAGATCCCGGTCCGCATGGCCGAGGTGCCGCAGGACCGCGACGTGTACGTGGTCTGCCGCGTGGGCGGCCGTTCCGGCCAGGTCGTGGCCTACCTGCGCCAGCAGGGCTGGGACAACGTCACCAACGTCGACGGCGGCATGACCGGGTGGGCCGCGGCCGGCCGGCCCGTGGTCGCCGACGAGGGCCGCCAGCCCCAGATCATCTAGTGATGACCCGCACCCCCGACCCGTCGCCGCTGGTGTTCGCCCATCGCGGCTCCTCCGCCGCGCTCCCCGAGCACACGCTGGCGGCGTACGCCCGCGCGCTGCGCGAGGGCGCGGACGGGATCGAGTGCGACGTGCGGCTGACCCGCGACGGCCACCTGGTCTGCGTGCACGATCGGCGGGTGAACCGGGTCAGCGACGCGCGCGGGCCGGTCGCCTCCTACACGCTGGCGCAGCTGCGCGGCTTCGACTTCGGCTCGTGGCACCCCGGCGGTGCGCCGTGCGGCGTGCTGACGCTGGACGAGCTGATCGACACCGCGCGGCAGGCCGGGCGCCCGGTGCGGATGCTGATCGAGACCAAACACCCCAACCGGTACGGCAAGGCGGTGGAGTACCGGCTGCGCGCGCTGCTGAACCGGCACGGCCTCAGCTCGGCGTCGCCCACCGCGCCCGTGCGGGTGACGGTGATGTCGTTCTCGCCGCTGGCCGTGCGCCGCTCGCGTGAGCTGCTGCCCGCAGTGCCCACGGTGCAGCTGATGGACCTGCTGCCGCCGGGCCTGCGGGTGCGCCGGCTGCCGTTCGGCACCCGGATCGCCGGCCCGGGGCTGGACCTGGTGCGCCGCCGGCCCGAGCTGGTGCGCCGGCTCAAGGCGGGGGGCCAGCAGGTCTATGTCTGGACGGTCAACTCCACCGACGACGTCGATCTGATGCTGAAGCTCGGCATCGACGGCATCATCACGGACCGTCCGGCTGAGGTGCTCGCACACCTCGGTCGTTGAATCATCACCGAGTGGTCACAAAGCCTGGCGCGGAATGCTTCCGGCGGGCAGGATCCTGCTTGTGGAGGTGGCCTACCGGGAGCTGACGCTGGGGATCGCGGCACTGTTCAGCGACCCCGAGACGGCTCACGGCGGCCTGCCCGCGCTGGACCGGCTGCTGCACCTGGGGCAGTACGCGCTGGGCGCGCCCGGCATGGCGATCGCCGAGCTGAACGAGGCCGGCTCCGGCCGGGTCATCGCGGCCTCGGGCACCGCCGCCTGGGCGCTCGGCCGCCCGGTGCAGCCCTACGTGGTGGCCGCCGCCTGCCGTCCCGGCCCGCCCACCTACCGCATCGAGCTGGGCGCCATCGACGACGAGTCCTCCGAGCAGATGACCTCCCTGGGCAGCCGCTGGATCATGCTGCACCGGGTCGACGTCGACGGCGCCCCGGTGGCGCTGCTCGGCGCGTTCGTCGCCGAGGACCGCGCCGCCGACCCCGACGAGCTGGCCGTCATGGCGCTGCTGGGGGCGACCGTCGGGCGGCTCTACGCGGAGCAGGCCGGCCTGCCCGTGCAGAGCCACGGCAACCTGGGCGAGCTGGCCGACCGCGAGCTGTTCATCGCGGTGACCAGCCATGAGCTGCGCACGCCGGTGACGGTCATCAAGGGGTACGCCGACACGCTGCGCGACCACTGGAGCCAGCTCGACGAGAAGGCCCGCCGCGACGCGGCCCGGGTGATCGGCCAGCGCAGCGACGAGCTGGCGCGCCTGGTCGACCGGCTGCTCGCGGCGAGCACCGACAGCGCCGCCGGCACCCTCTCGCTCGGCCCGTTCGACCTGGTGGAGGCGCTGCGGCAGGCGGCCGCGAACCTGCCCGCCGACCTGCGCCGCCGGATCCGGCTGGAGCTGCCGGAGCGGATGCCGCTGGCGTACGGCGACCGGACCACCATCCCGAACGTGCTGACCGAGCTGGCCACCAACGCGGACAAGTACTCGGGCCGCGACGAGCCGGTGGTGCTCAGCGCGGCGCACGATCGCCGCACCGTGCTGTTCCAGGTACTCGATCGGGGGATCGGCATCGCCCCTGAGCAGGTGCATCGCGTGTTCGAGCGGTTCTGGCAGGCGGACAGCGGCGACGGACGGCGGTACGGTGGTGCCGGTCTGGGTCTTTATCTCGTCCGAAAGACTATTGAGCGACAAAACGGTTGGGTGTCCTTACGTCCCCGGGATGGGGGAGGTACGGTCGCAGAGGTACGCCTGCCGCGAGGTGACGTGAAAAGGGATGCGCCCGCATCCGGGGAGGCATGATCGTGTCGATGGCTGTCGCTGAGCGGGCCTGGTGCGTGGTGGTGCCCCATCACGCCCGTGGCGCCCAGCAGGCTCGGCACCGGCTCGCCGCCGCCCTCGCGGACGCGGTCGACGCCGCCCTCCTCTCCGACGTGGTCTCCGTCGCCGCCGAGCTGGTCGGCAACGCGGTGCGGCACGCGGAGCCGCTGCCCGGCGGGGTGGTCCGGCTGGCCTGGCGGCTGCGTACGGTCGACTCCCGGCACGTCATCGAGGTGCGGGTGACCGACGGCGGGGCCAACGGGCTGCCCCGGCCGCGCACCGCCGGCGCCGAGGACCCGGACGGCCGTGGCCTCACCATCGTCGACGCGCTCGCCGTCCGCTGGGGTGTCGAGCGGGACGGTCTCGGGCAGAGCGTCTGGGCGGAACTAAGCTGACCCGCGTCACCGAGCGCGGCGAGTGCCCCGCGGGGCCCCGCGCCCCGGGGCCGCTGCGGGCGTAGCGAGGAGTTTTCGTGAGCAAGAAGAACCGGCTCGACAAGAAGCAGCCGAAGCAGCCGAAGGTCCGCGACGTGTTCGTGGCCCGGCCGTTCGAGGGCCTTGCCGCCGAGACGGAGTACGTGGCCCTGCGCGAGCTGGTGCCCGCGGCCACCGCGCCGCTGAAGCTGTCCCCGGAGTACGCCGAGAAGTACGGCGACCGCTCGGTCACACTGGCCACCATCCTGCCGATGGCCTGGCCCGCGCTGACCAAGCCGGACGGCCGGGTGCTGCTCGGCCTGCAGCGCCACGAGCGCTCCGGCGACGTCAACCGGGACCTCGCGGTGGCGCTGCTGGCCGCGCTGGAGGGCGAGCCGGGCGCGCCGGTGGACGTGCCGCCGCTGCCCGGTGAGGGCCCGCGGCTGGGCGACATCCTGGTCGACGCGCCGCTGGAGGTCACCGTGCACGACGGGTTCGACTTCTGGCTGGACGCCGACCAGGAGCGCGACGCCGAGGTGACCGCCTCGCTGGAGGCGGCCAACGCATCGGTGTACCCGACGGTCCGGATGACCTCTGCGGACTCCGCGTACTGGTGCCGGGTGCCGGAGAAGTCGCACGTGCGCTGGGTGCTGCCGGACGGCGAGGACGTGGCGCTGAACGCGCTGTCCCGGCTGTCGGCGGCGGGCGAGCTGAAGCTGACCGACGAGACCAAGTTCGCCGGCATGTTCCGGGCGCACGGCCTGCTGGTCCCGGTGTGGGATCTGCCGTCGGCGCCCGAGGCCGGGGCCTGGGAGGAGTCGCTGGCCGCGGTCGCCGCCCGGTACGCCGCGGCGAAGGCGGTGGACGAGCCGCTCACGCCGGAGCAGCGCCGGGCCCGCCAGGGCCTGCTGGGACGCCAGCTGACGCTGCGCTGACCGGCGCTTTCACGCGGTGATGAGGGGGCGTGAGAATCACGTCCCCTCATCACGGTAGATCTCCCGCGTGAACACTCGGAGAATGAAGTTGAATCGGACATTCATCGATTCATTCGCGATGATGTCCGATTTCGCCCCCTGACACCCGCCCAACCCGTCACGTACGGTAAGGGACACCTAACTCAATGCGTGTCGTTCCACCCCGGAGGCACCCCATGACCGTCTACCCCGAGCGCGCGCCCTTCCTGCGCCCGACTGTCGGACGCTCCCCCAGCCTGCCGGTGCCGTCAGGACCAGACACCGCCCCGCCGTCCGCCTCCCCGCTGGACTGGGCCCGCCGCCGCCGTGCCGAACGCGGCCTGCGCCGCATGTCGGCCGCCGAGGACCGCGCGGTGCACCGCCTCGGCCGGGACTGGCACGTCATCGAGTGGCCCAGCGCCCCGCTCGCCGCGCAGCCCCCGCTGCCGGGCAGGCCCAAGCAGCCGGACGGCGCCGGGTTCCTCGTCATCGGCCCCGGCGGCCTGTTCAGCGTCTCGCTCGCTCAGCACGGGCGCAGCCGGGTGCTCATCGCCGGAGACGTGGTGCAGATCAGCGGGCGCCGCCCGCCGTACATCTCCCAGGCACGCCGGGACGCCAAGCGCGTGGCCAAGGCGATCTCCGCGGCGATCGGCCAGGACATCAAGGTCTTCGCCGTGCTGGCCTTCGTCGGCAGTGGACCGATCAGCGTAAACGGCCTGCCGAAGGAGTGCATCGTCACGTCATACCGGGAGCTGGACAAGGTCCTCGACTCCACCGGGCGGCGGCTGTCCGGCTCGACCGCGGAGAAGCTGTCACAGGTGGCCCGCAATCCCGCGATCTGGGTCAACCGGCCCTACCCGGGAGCGTCGGGCTACACGTGGCATCCAGAGGGCACCGCCCCCGGTGACAAGGGCACTGCACGCGGGTAACGTGAGCAGCGATGACCCACATCGAGCTCTCCCTCTCCCCGCTGGAGCCGATCGCCGCCGACCCGCTGCACAGCTGGTCCGCCCCGGTTACCACGGCTGAGGAGTCGTGTTTGGTCATCGACGCCGGCGGGATCATCATCGCCGCCTCCACCGCCTGGACGAGGCTGCTGGTCCTGGAGCCGCCCAGCGAGCTGACCGGCAGCCACGTCCTCGACGTCCTGTGCCTGATCGACTTCACCGCCGCCGGCAACGAGCTGGGTGAAGCAGAGCGCGAGCAGATCCCCCCGCTGCTCGCGCTCACCTCCAAGCGGCCCGCCCGCGGCCTGCTCCGCGTGCGCGGCCCCGAGGGCGCCGGCAGCCGTACGCTGGACGCCGTGGCCACCCCGCTGTGGCAGAGCGGTCAGGTCGTGGGCTCGCTGAGCTTCTTCGCGGCGGTGTGACCGCCGGTAGGAGCGCGGGCGCGCTAATCTCGTCTCCCATGCCCCTCCGTCCGAATCGACCGTCCCGTCCGGCGGCCGCGGCCGCCGCGTGCCTGCTCGGGTCGGCCCTGCTCAGCGGCTGCGGAGTGCCCCCGGAGCTGCAGCCCACGCCCGGCGGTGTCGTCCCGCAGCCGACCATCTCGCCCGTGCCCGCCAGCCTTCCGCCCAGCTTCACCCTGCCCTCGCTGTCGGCGCCGCCGAGCGCCACGGCGTCCGGCTTCCCGGAGGCCGTGGCCACCCCCTGCCTCGGCAAGCCGAGCGCCGACCAGATCGTCGCCGCGGTGCGCCGGAAGACCTCGATCCTGCCCGGCAGCGGCTCGGTCACCGTGGTGCAGCAGCCGGTGTGCGCGGGAACGTGGCAGTACACCGTCGTCTCCATCCCGGACCGGGAGCCGCTGCAGGTCGTCACCAAGGGCGCCCCGGCCGCGCTGGAGGTGGTCACCGCGGGCACCGACATCTGCACCATCGAGGTCCGCAACTTCGCCCCGCCCGGCATCCGCATCGCGGCCAGCTGCTGACGTGGAGCGGGCCGGGCGCCGGACGCGGTACTAGGCTGGCCCCATGCCTGGAGTCCCGCCGACGCGCTTCGTCTACCTCGGCCCCGAGAGCACCTTCGCCGAGCAGGCGCTGCTCACCATCCCGGCCGCCGAGCGGGGCATCCGCACGCCGGCCCGCAGCGTGCCCGAGGCGCTGGAGTCGGTGCGCCACGGCGACGCCGACGCGGCGCTGGTGCCGTGGGAGAACTCGATCGGCGGCGCGGTCGGGGTCACCTTCGACGAGCTGGTCGACGGCGAGCCGCTGGTGATCACCCGCGAGGTGGTCATCCCGGTGGAGTTCGTGCTGGCCGCTCGGCCGTCCACCACGCTGGCCGGGATCCGCTCGATCGCGGCGCACCCGCAGGCGTCCATCCAGTGCCGCGCCTGGCTGCGGGCATACCTGCCGGACGCGATCGTGGTCGACGTGCTCTCCAACGGCGCCGCCGCGGCCGGGGCGTCCGCCGGGGAGTACGACGCCGCGATCTGCGCCCCGATCGCGATCCAGCGCTTCGGCCTGCACCAGCTCGCCGACAAGATCTCCGACCACCCGGACGCCGCGACGCGCTTCGTGCTGCTGTCGCGCCCTGGGCCGCCGCCCGAGCCGACCGGCAACGACGTCACCTCGCTGGCCGTGTGGATCTCGCACGACCGGGTCGGCGCGCTGCTCGCCGTGCTGACCGAGCTGGCCGTGCGTGGGGTGAACCTGACCCGCATCGAATCGCGCCCCACCGGCGAGCGCCTCGGCCGCTACGTCTTCTTCCTCGACTGCACCGGGCACGTCGCCGAGGGCCGGGTCGGCGAGGCGCTGCAGGGCCTGCGGCGCATCTGCGCGGCGGTGCGCTTCCTCGGCTCGTACCCCCGGGCGGGTCTGGGCGGCACACCGGAGCAGCCGGTGCCGCCGCCGCCCGGCCTGTCCGACCCGGACTACGCCGACGCGGCCGCCTGGCTGGGCCGGCTGCGCCGCGGTGAGCTGTCCTGACCATGCCGGTGGAGATGAGCCGCGAGCGCTTCGAGGAGCTGGTCGCCGACGCCCTCGACGAGGTGCCGCAGGAGCTGCTCGACCTCATGCGCAACGTCGTGATCCTGGTCGAGGACGAGTCGCCGCCCGGTGAGCCGGAGCTGCTCGGGCTCTACGAGGGGCACGCGCTCACGACCCGGGGCTGGGACTACGCGGGCGTGCTGCCCGACCGGATCACCATCTACCGGCACCCGATCCTGCGGATCTGCGACACCGACGACGACGTCGTCGAGGAGGTCGCGGTCACCGTGGTGCACGAGATCGCGCACCACTTCGGCATCGACGACGACCGCCTGCACGAGCTGGGCTGGGGTTGAGACACCCCGGCTTACCCTGATCTTCACCCTGACCTTCGGCGGCTGAGTCGTTAAGGCGACGTTGTTTCTTGTG
Organism: Catellatospora sp. IY07-71; assembly: GCF_018326265.1. Taxonomy (GTDB): domain Bacteria; phylum Actinomycetota; class Actinomycetes; order Mycobacteriales; family Micromonosporaceae; genus Catellatospora. Next base: position 1,531,731 of record NZ_AP023360.1, on the reverse strand, counting down.
CAGGTCATCTACGCTCGGTGCGTTTCTCCACCCCCGTTCTATGGAGGATGACGACATGCAGAGCGCACTCTTCGCTGCCGAGAACCTGGAGAAGGAGTCCTCCACTCCCGGTCTGACGCTGCAGAACTCGAAGATGCTGAAGATCGAGCTCAACGGCGAGGTCATGGCACGGACCGGCGCGATGGTTGCCTACCAGGGGCAGGTGCAGTTCCAGGCGCTCGGCTCCGGCGGCGCGGCCAAGTGGCTCAAGAGCAAGCTCACCGGCGAGGGCATCCCGCTGATGAAGCTGTCCGGCCGCGGCGACGTGTTCCTCGCCGACCGGGCCGCCGACGTGCACCTGATCGACCTGGGCCCCGGTGACCACCTCAGCGTCAACGGCACCAACGTGCTGGCCTTCGAGTCGACCCTGAACTACGACATCAAGATGGTCCAGGGCATGGGCATGTTCTCCGCGGCCGGCCTGTTCAACTGCGTCTTCAGCGGTCAGGGCCGGATCGCCATCACCACCAAGGGCACCCCGGTGGTGCTGACGGTGGACCAGCCCACCTACGCCGACCCGCAGGCCGCGATCTGCTGGTCGGCCAACCTGCAGACCGGCTACCACCGCGCCGAGCAGCTGGGCATCGGCACGCTGCTGGGCCGCTCCACCGGCGAGGCGTTCACCATGAGCTTCCAGGGCCAGGGCTTCGTCGTGGTGCAGCCGTCCGAAGAGCCCCCGGCGGGCATCGCCGGCGGCACCGGCGGCGGCCAGCAGCAGGGCGGCGGCCTGCTGGGCGGCCTGCTCAACGGCTGACCCCGCGGCGGCGGCGACCAGGCAGGCTCCTCCTCGCGGAGGGGCCTGCTTTTTCAGGTGTACGTGGGATGATGCGGCCATGTCCTCCGAACCGGACGTGGTGGAGTTCGGCCCGGCGAGCGCACCCGCCCCGCGACGTGCCTCGCCGCGATGGCACACGGTCGCGACGAGTCCTCGCCTGACCACCGCCCTCACCGTGCTCGGGGGTGCCGCCGCGCTCGCTTCGCTGCTCAGCGAGTGGCAGCGGATCGACACCCCCGGCAGCACCCCCAGTGACTCGTACTTCCTGGGCATCCCCGATCTCGTCAGCTCGGTATGGAACGTGCCGGTCGGCCCGGTCTATCTGGGCGGGCTGCTGCTGCTCGCTCCGACGATCGCACTGGCCCTGCTCGGGCCACCGGTGTCCCGGGCCGCCGCCCGGGTGGCCGGGATGAGCGGCGCCGCCGCGCTGTTCACCGTCCTTGCGGCGGCGGCCGGTTCGATGGGCGACCTTCGGCAGACCCCTCAGCTGTGGGCCATCGAACCTGAGCTGCTCGAACGCTTCACGGTCCAGCTCGGACGCGGGTTGTGGGCGGCGCTCGTGGGCATCTCGCTGCTAGGGCTCGCGCTGCTGACGGCGCACCGGCGAGATCCGGCCAGCCCGGTGGCCAGACCAGCCGGCGGCGTCGGCGAGGAGCCCGACGACCAAGAGGACCGCGACATGGAGCTGACGGTATCCACCGCCACCCCTTTCATCCGCCGTCCCTGATGTCCTCACCGCCCGGTTCGCACTCTCACGAGAATGTCGCTCGGCAGGACCGGCACCACCTTCCCGGCCTGAGGGCCCTCGGTCAGCTCGACAGCGGGCCACCCCAGGTGACTCTTGTCGACGCCAACGATCCGACCTACCGAGTCAGGATGCCGGGCTAGCGCGACATGATCACCGAGGAATACCTCCTCGCCGCTGGCGATGATCCAGCGGGCCGTACTACCGGCTGTCACGGTCACCGGACCTCAAGTGAGCGATGATCGACACTAGGAGCCGAGTCGGACCGTTCCATGCACTCCTCCGCCACTCCGCCTGCTCGGCCTGGACGGTCTGAAGCAGGCTCGTCGGTTCGCTCGCCCAGCTCGGCACGCGGACCGGCAACTGCTCCGTGGGGGGCTGTTCGATCATGCCTCTGCTCCGTTCAGCAGGTTGGCCGCGAACCTTCGCGCCCATTCGGCCTGGGTGCATGGGTGCCACACGAGGCGGCTCCAGTGCTGCTTGCAGGCGCGGCACATGCCCATGGCGCTGGGCGTGTGGCTCATGAGCACTTCCTCAACCAGCTCGACCAGCGAGTCACGGCTCTCGTTCATGAGTCTCCCGATGTCCGAGACGGACGCGCCCACGGTGCGAGTGGGCGCGCCCGTCAGTCCGGGTCTCCTACCGTCGCCGTCTCATGACCACCGGCGGCAGGGACCTCCCTCGACCGCCACTTACGGTGCGCAAATGGCGACTACCAGGACGGTATCGATGACATCGGCGCATGTAGACTGACGAGTGGTACGGGTAGTCATAGCTTCGTCGCACAGAATCAGGCTTTCTTCTATGCGATCATCAGCGGGAAGACTGCACGGCAGTCGAGGTTTGCCCGGTAGGCGCGGGCTGACAAGCGGCTACACCATGAAGCTGATCAGAGAGTCGCTCGACCTGACGCAGGCCCAGCTTGCCGAAGTGCTGAATATTGATCTTGCGACGGTCCAGGGCTGGGAATCGGGACGCCGACCCGTCACATCGCTCCGGGTTTCCGATCTGGCGGCCCTTCGTGCACGCCTCATCCACCGAGGTGCAAGCCCTCAGCTCTTCGACGTGCTGCGCGATGCGATAGAAGCGGATCTCGTGATGGACTCTGCGATCCAGCACGGCGGCGGTGAGCCGATCGTGCCTGCCGGGCATCCCCTGGCCGCCACCGTCCATCGACGAAACCTGACAAATCTGATCACGTGGACGTTGACCGGCTCCCTCCCCTCACAGCTTGCCGACCTGGTGAAGCCCAGTCCACGTCGGCGAGGACCAACCAGCTCATGGCCGGAGTTCGGGGCAGAAGAGCGTTCACTTTTCTTCGCTCACCTGTTACGGATCGCCGACGAATGCCGTGGTGAGGCCGACTCCCTCATGCGGAGGCAGGCGATATACCTCCTGGCGTTCGACACGAATCCCGCAACAGCAGACTGGCTGCTCGGTGAGCACCGCCGCTCGCTCAAGCAGGCGCGGGCGACCAATGACGTGCCGTCATGGGTCTCGGTTCGGTCCGCGTCGGTCGCTCTGGCGCGGTACGGGCAGCAGGAGCCGCTCATCGACTTCGTGACGACCGGCCTGAGGGATGAGCTTCATGCAACCGCCAACCTCAACTACTGGACGTACTGGGTCGGCGAAGGTGCACATACCTATACCGACGACACCTTCATGATCTCGAATGACCCTCGGCGAGGGATCGGGAGCGTGCTCTTCGGCCACCTGGTCGAGCGCCTAGCCGACGACTCTGAGCAAGTAGAGCTTTACGTGCACACCCTGTGGCAGCTTTTGCTGGTCAATCCGAGAGTCGTCGCCGGCGCTCCGGCGATGCGGGCCGCCGCCCAACGCAAGATCGAAGAGCTGAGCGCCGCACCGCTCACAGGCGCCGCCAGGCAGAAGCTGTCTGACGTAGCCTACGGTCTGCGACTCTCGTGACAGCAAGGAGCGGAAACGTGGACGACGCTGCCCCGGCACATGCGGCTGACGAAGCGAAGGCGGCGGGTTTGGCGCAACTTGCCTTCGAGCTGGGGGTGCTCAAATCCATGCGTCGCGCAGGATGGTGGCACGCGGGCATCCGCGACCCGGAGTCGGTCGCCGAGCACAGCCTCCGGGTCGCGCAGCTTGCCTCACTGATCGCCGCTGAGGAGGGTGCCGATCCCGCGCGAGCGGCGATGATGGCGATCTGGCACGACTCGCAAGAGACCCGGACCGGGGATCTGCCGCATACGGCGCGGGCATACCTCAGTAAGCCGGATCCCCAGAAGATCACCGCTGATCAGACCGCAGCTTTGCCGGACCGTGCCGCCAAGACCGTTCGCGAGGCGGTGGCCGAGTACGAGTCTCAGGAGACAGCCGAAGCCGTCTGCGCGCATGATGCCGACAAGCTCGAATGCCTCCTGCAGGCCGTGGAGTATCGGATGGCCGGAAACGCCGCGGTCGAGGGGTGGATCATCTCGTCGCGGAATGCGCTACGCACGGAGACGGCGAAGTCGATCGCCGAGGCGGCTCTCACCATCTCGCCGCTCAAGTGGCGCAACCGTTGATCGACAGACTGCCCGGCGCACCGGAGCCGCACGACGACACCACGCGCAGAACCCGACGGCAATACTGACGCGAAGCTCCGAACGCGGGCCGGTACGCTTTTCGACGTGATTGATCTGCGTCTGCTCCGTGAGGACCCCGACACCGTACGAGCAAGCCAGCGGCTGCGCGGCGATTCCGTCGACGCCGTCGACGACCTGCTGCGCGCCGACGAGTCCCGGCGGTCGGCGGTGGCGTCCTTCGAGGCGCTGCGCGCGGAGCAGAAGCAGCTCGGCAAGCTGATGCCCAAGGCGGCCGGGGACGAGAAGGCCGCGCTGCTGGCCCGCACCAAGGACCTGTCGGCCGCGGTGAAGGCGGCCGAGGCCGCGGTGAACGAGGCCGAGACGGCCCTGCGCAACGCGCAGTTCGCCATCGCGAACGTGGTGCAGGAGGGCGCGCCCGGCGGCGGCGAGGACGACTACGTCGTGCTGCGCGAGGTCGGCGAGCGCCCCGTGCTGGACTCGCCGCGCGATCACCTGGAGCTGGGCGAGCTGCTCGGGGCGATCGACACCGAGCGCGGCGCGAAGGTGTCGGGCGCCCGCTTCTACTACCTCACCGGCGTGGGCGCGCTGCTCCAGCTCGGCCTGCTCCAGATGGGCCTGTGGCAGGCGGTCGAGGCCGGGTTCACCCCGGTCATCCCGCCGGTGCTGGTCAAGCCGGAGTCGATGGAGGGCACCGGTTTCCTGGGCTCGCACGCCGCCGAGGTCTACCACCTGCCCGCCGACGACCTCTACCTGGTCGGCACGAGCGAGGTGCCGCTCGCGGCGTACCACAAGGACGAGATCCTCAATCTGAACGCCGGGCCGCTGCGCTACGCCGGGTGGTCGAGCTGCTTCCGCCGGGAGGCGGGCTCGTACGGCAAGGACACCCGCGGCATCATCCGGGTGCACCAGTTCGACAAGGTCGAGATGTTCTCGTACTGCCCCGCCGAGCAGGCCGCCGAGGAGCACCTGCGCCTGCTGGCGTGGGAGGAGGAGATGCTCGGCAAGCTGGAGCTGGCGTACCGGGTGATCGACGTGGCCGCGGGCGACCTCGGCTCGTCGGCGGCGCGCAAGTTCGACTGCGAGGCCTGGCTGCCCACCCAGAACCGGTACATGGAGGTCACCTCGACCTCGAACTGCACCACGTTCCAGGCCCGGCGGCTGAACACCCGGCACCGCGACGGCGAGGGCCGGACCCACATCGCCGCGACGCTCAACGGCACCCTGGCCACCACCCGCATGATGGTCGCGCTCCTGGAGCAGCACCAGCAGGCGGACGGCTCGGTCCGGGTGCCCAAGGCGCTGCAGCCCTTCGTGGGCGGCCGCGACGTGCTGGAGCCCGTCAAGGCCGGAGCCTGACCGGCGTGCCCGACCACGGGGGTTCGGGGCACACCGAGGTGCCGGAGCGGGACGTCGTACGGCAGGCGGAGCCGCGCAGCGACGAGCTGCGGCCGCTCCGCCTGCCCAAGCTGGTCGCGACGGACCTGGACGGCACGGTCGTCCGGTCCGACGAGACCGTCAGCGGGTTCACCCACGCGGTCTTCGACCGGGTGCGCGCGGCGGGCATCCCGATCGTGGGGGCGACCGGCCGCGGCCCGCGGCTGGAGGAGCTGAGCCGGATCGACCTGCCGCACGCCGATCTGCTGGTGCTCGGCGGCGGCGGGCGGGTGATGGACCTGCGCGACCCGTCCGCGCCCCGGGTGCTGCGCGACGCGCGGCTGCCCGGCACGGTGGTCGCCGGCCTGGTCGCGGCGCTGGAGGCCCGGCTGGGACGGGTGAAGCTGCTGGTCGAGGTGCTCGACGCGCAGCGGGCGCCGCTGTGGGGCGACGACGTCACCGACTGGCCGTACCCGGACGACCTGGTGACCCGGCCGCGCGAGGAGTCGCTCTGCTACGACGTGATCAAGGCGTTCGTGAAGACCGACGACACCGACGCGGACACGCTGCTGCGTACCGCGCGTGAGCTGGTGCCGCCGGAGACGGCCGCGTTCACCCATTCGGGTCTGGGCTGGGTGGAGGTGACCCCGCCCGGCGTGGACAAGGCCACCGGCCTGTCCGTGGTCGCGGCGGAGCTGGGCATCGACCCCGCGGACGTGCTGGTCTTCGGGGACATGCCGAACGACATCCCGATGTTCCTCTGGGCGGGGCACCGGGTCGCGGTGGCCAACGCCCACCCCGAGGTGCTCGCCCTGGCCGACGAGGTCACCCTATCCAACGACCGCGACGGCGTCGCCGTCTACCTGGACAGCCTGCTCAAACGCGAGGGCTGAGACGGACGCGCCCTTCCTGCCCGGTGGGCGGGAAGGGCGCCTCGCGTGACGTCAGAGGTACTGGCCGGTGCTGGTGGTCTTGCCCGGCTCCGGGTGCGCGCCCGGCGGCAGGGCGGGCATGTTGCGCATCTGCTCCAGCTGCATGCGCGCGGCCATCTGCTGCGCGACCAGCGCGGCCTGGATGCCGTGGAACAGGCCCTCCAGCCAGCCGACCAGCTGGGCCTGCGCGATCCGCAGCTCGGCCTCCGACGGGGTGGTGCCCTCGGTGAACCGCACGGAGATGCGCTCCAGCTCGTCGCGCAGCTCGGGGGAGAGGCCGTCCTCCAGCTCGTCCACGGAGCGGCGGTGGATCTCCACGAGGCGCTGCCGGCCCGCTTCGTCCAGGGGCGCGGCCCGCACCTCCTCCAGCAGCTGCTTGATCATGCTGCCGATGCGCATCACCTTGGCGGGCTGCTCGATGAGGCGGCTCGGGTCGTCCTCGCGACCGGTGGCGCCGTCCGCGGTCACCTCAACGGTGCCGATGGGACGGCCGTCCGGGCCGACGACCACTACGCTCTTCTCGTCGGGCTGCTGCTGGCTCACGGCGGACCTCCTCAGGCGGCGAACCCACCCATCCTAGATCCCGAGACAAGCGACAATGTTGATCATTGACGAGAGTCCCAGGACACGGTAGAACGCCACAGTGGGTCAAAGGAGCACGTGCCCACATCGTTCGGCGTCACCCCTGACGGACGGGTCGCGAAATTCGCGTCCGGCCGATGCCACTCTGGAGGACACATTGGACGGCCTTGACCGTCGCAGGCTGCTTCGTCTGCTGACCGGTGTCGGTGTCGCCGGCGCGACCGGCGGGCTCGCTGCCTGCGGCAGCACCTCGACGCCGACCAGCCGGAGCGGCGTCAGCATCGGTCTGCTCGTCCCCGCCACCGGAGCCAACAAGGCCATCGGCGCCGACCTCGAGCTCGGCTTCCGGCTCTACCTCGACCTGCACGGCGGCATGCTCGGCTCCCGCCCGGTGCAGGTGATCGTCGAGGACGAGGGCGAGACCCCCAAGTCCGGCGGCGACGCCCTGGGCCGGCTGCTCGACCAGCACGTGCTCGCCGTCGCCGGGGTGGCCAACCCCGACCTGCTGCCCGCCGTCCGCGACAAGGTCGAGGAGTCGAAGGTCCCGCTGCTGGCCGCGCACGCGACCCCGGCCGGCATGCCCAGCTCCAACTTCATCTGGCGCACCGCCTTCCTCAGCGACGAGCCCGCCCGCGCCATCGCGCTCTACCTGCGCCGCCGGATGGGCGGCAGCCGGGTCAGCCTGATCGGCGTCAGCAGCAGCTCGACCGCCGAGCTGTTCAACGGCTTCCAGCAGGTCTACGGCACCGGCTTCCAGGAGCCGATCACGGTGCGCGCCGGCATCAAGCCGACCGCGGCCGAGTTCGCCGCGGCCGCCGGCCAGATCAAGAACCAGAACCCGCGGGCGATCTTCTGCAACCTGCCCAGCACGCACCTCGACGCCTTCAAGGACGCGCTCCGGAACGCCGGCGGCAGCGCCCTCGCCGGCCTGCCGCTGTACGCCCCCGGCGTGGTGGCCGAGGGCGTCGCCCTGGACGCGCTCGGCGACGGCGGCCGCGGCCTCTACACCGCGATGCAGTACTCCGCGGACCTGAACAACGTGGCCAACCACTCCTTCTCGTCGCTGTTCCAGGCGAAGTACCAGCGCACGCCCACGGCGTTCGCGGTCGCCGCCTACGACGCGGCGGCGGTGCTGGACCAGGCGCTCACCCTGGCCGGGGACGGCACCATCACCGCGCAGCGGATCAACTCGCTGCTGTCCAGCGTCGGCCAGGTGATCAGCCCGCGCGGCAACTGGCAGTTCAACCAGAACCGCTCGCCGCAGCAGAAGTGGTACCTGCGCAAGGTCGAGAAGGACGGCCCCATCCTGTCGAACGTGCTGATCAGCGACCTCGCTACCCTCGGGTAGTGCAGTTGGACGACGTTGACCAGCGGATCATCGCCGCGCTCCTGAGCGACGCGCGCACCACGTACGCCGAGATCGGCTCGGTGGTGTCGCTGTCCGCTCCGGCGGTCAAGCGGCGGGTCGACCGGCTGCGTTCCGGCGGCGTCATCAAGGGCTTCACCGCCGTCGTGGACCCGGCGGCGGTGGGCGGCGGCACCGAGGCCTTCGTCGAGCTGTTCTGCACCGGCCGCACCACTCCGGCGCAGATCACGCAGGCCACCCGCCGCCACCCGGAGGTGGTCGGGGCGTACACCGTCTCCGGGGAGGCCGACGCGCTGGTGCACCTGCGCGCGGCCGACATCGCCCACCTGGAGCAGGCGCTGGAGCGGCTGCGCGCGGAGCCCTTCATCACCAGCACCCGCAGCATGATCGTGCTCTCCCGGCTGGTCGACTGAGCCCGTCCCACGAGCGAACGGGCGCGGCGGGAGCCGGACCGCCCGCCAGCGCGTCGAAGACGGGCATGAGACGAACTGTGCTGTGTCTGGCGGCGCTGCTGCTCCTGGCGGGCTGCACGGTGACCGACGAGCCGCCGCAATCGGCCAAGGACCCGGCTCCAGTGCCCGCCCCCGAGTTCCGGCTGGTGGCCTATGACTCGTGCGAGGAGCTGCTCAAGTCGGTCCGCGCCGCCGCCAAGCAGGCGGTGCAGCCCTGGGGCTTCTATCAGGGCGGCCGCTTCTTGGCCGCGGACAGCGCGATGCGGGCGGCAGGGGGCCCGCAAGCGCTGTACGACAAGGCCGCTCCCGCGTACTCCGGCACGAACACCCACGAGGCCGGGGTCGACGAGCCGGACATCGTCAAGACCGACGGCCGCCGCATCGTGACCGTGCTCGGTGAGACGCTGCGGGTCATCGACGCGGCCTCCCGGCAGGCGACCGGCTCGCTGCACCTGGGACCCGGCTCGCACCAGCTCCTCCTGCAGGGTGACCGGGCGCTGGTGCTGACCGCGAGCTGGGGTCTCCCGGCGACGCGAGGGCTGGTCGACAGCGCCCGCATGCGGCCCGGCATGTCCGCCACCCGGGTGCGCCAGGTGGACCTGACCGGCGTGCCGAAGGTCACCGGCTCCTACGAGATCGGCGCCGAGCTGACCGACGCGCGGATGGTCGGCGGGGTCGCGCGGGTCGTGGTGACCTCGCACCCGCTCATCGACTTCCCGTGGCGCGACAAGCTCACCGACTCCGAGCGCATCGCCGCCAACCGGAAGCTGATCGACCAGGCGCCGCTGGAGAAGTGGCTGCCCGCGTACACCAGTGAAGGGGTCGCCGGGCGGCTGGACTGCGGCGACGTCAGCCGGCCGGACCGGTTCAGCGGCACCGCCACGGTGACCGTGCTCAGCTTCGACCTCGCGGCCGGGCGGTCGCTCGGCGACGGCGCGCCGGTGGGCGTGCTGGCCGACGCGAACACCGTCTACGGCAGCGGCCCGCACCTCTACCTGGCCCACGACGAGCGCTGGCGCGGCGACCAGGCACTCGGCCGCACCGAGCTGTACATGTTCGACGTGACCGGGCCGCGGCCGGTCTTCGCCGCCTCCGGCAGCGTGCCGGGCTGGCTGCTCAACCAGTACTCGCTCAGCGAGCACGACGGGGTGCTGCGGGCCGCCACCACCACGGGTCAGCCGTGGGGCGGCCAGCCGAGCAGCGAGTCCACCGTGTACACGCTGCGCCGCGACGGCGGGCAGCTGCGGCAGCTCGGCAAGCTGGGCGGGCTGGGCAAGGGCGAGCGCATCTACGCGGTGCGCTTCCTCGGGCCCACCGGCTACGTGGTGACCTTCCGGCAGACCGACCCGCTCTACGCGGTGGACCTGCGCGACCCGGCACACCCACGCCTCACCGGTGAGCTGAAGATCCCGGGTTTCAGCAGCTACCTGCACCCGCTGGACGGCGGGCGGCTGCTCGGCGTCGGGCAGGACGCCACCGAGCAGGGCAGGACCACCGGCCTGCAGGTGTCGCTGTTCGACGTCGGCGGGGCCGACCCTAGGCGCCTCGACCAGCAGAAGATCCCGCACGGCTGGAGCGAGGCCGAGCAGGACCCGCACGCGTTCCTGTACTGGCCGGACACCCGGATGCTGGTCGTGCCGTACATGGCGTACGACGGCGGGCAGCGGGCGGGCGCGCTGGTCTACCGGGTGGGCGACGACCGCCTGGAGAAGATCGGCGAGGTGAGCCGGGCCGAGCTCAGCTATCCGCGGCGTTCCCTGGTGGTCGGCGACACCCTCTGGGTCGTCGGCGACACGGTCGCCGTGGCGACCCCGCTGGCGGCCCCCGGCCCGGCCCTGGCGCGGGTGCTGCTCTAATCAACCCATGAACGAAGCTCCCGCCACGCTGTTGGGACAACGCGGCGAGAGCTTCGTTCACAACAAGGCAGAGGTCAGAGGTACTGGCCGATGCGGGTCTCGGACGGCGGGGTGATCGCGGGCTTGTCGCCCTCGCCGAAGAAGCGCTTGCCGCCGAACTCGCCGTGCAGCCGGTCGTCCAGCTCGTCGGCCAGGCCGGTCATCACCTGGATCGCCAGCGCCAGGTGGCTGGCCTGGAAGTCGCGGCCGAACACCGGGATCGAGGCCCACACGGTGCCCGAGGTGCAGTAGAGCCGGCCGATCGGCATCCGGTTGGTCAGCTCGGACAGCTTCACGAACAGCTTCTCGCCCGGCTCGATGTCGGTCAGCACCGGCGAGAACACGTCGATCAGCGGCGGCTCGTCGCGCACCCGGACGAACACCATCGCCGACCCGGCCCGGATGCCGATGTCGCCGTCGCCGTCCACCTGCAGCGCGTCCGGGTCGGTCTTCAGCATCGCGGACACCACGATGCGCACCCGGTCGGCCAGGTCCAGCCCGCTGGCGTCCAGGGAGTCGATGGACGGCAGGAACGCGTCCACCATGGACTCGTGCCGGGCGGTGGCCAGCGGCTCGACGGCGACCGGCTCCTCCTCCTGGTCGTGCGCCTCGTAGACGAGGAACGCCGGGTGCGGCGCGCCGTACACGTCGCGCAGCGTGCGGGTGATGATCCCGGCCAGCGCGTCCGGCGCGCCGGTCATGCCGAAGTTCTCCCGCGAGCCGGCCACCACGCCGGGCGGCGACCAGCCCAGCGCGACCATCGCGGCGATCGCGGGCCGCTCCAGCCGGAAGCCCTCGGGCAGATTCGCGTTGCTGACCGCGCGCGCCTGCAGGGTGCCGTCGGCGAGGTGCTCCACGCTCACCCCGTACACCGCCGAGCCGGTGCCGGAGGCGGTCGGGTCGAGCGCCAGCTCCAGCTCGGCGCCGACGGGCAGCGCGGGCAGCACCCCGGCCAGCGCCCGCGCGAAGTCACGCCACGCCTCGGCGACCTTCGCATGCAGGTCCGCGGTGGTGGGCTCGTCCAGCAGCCCGGCTTCCGCCAGGCCCGGGTTCGACAGTTCCGACATCGGCACGCCTCCTCGTCGAACCTGGCTCATCCCCCGGGATGCCTGTGGACAAACCACGTTCCTCCGTCACCGAGACATTACCGACCGGAATACTGTTCGCGTAGTCGGCCTTTTGACGCGAGAAGCCGGTTACGCGCCGATCAGCGTCGATGGCGGGCGACCGGTCAGGACGGTTCGGCGGTGCCCATACGCTGCGCGAGCGCGCTCAGTCGGGCGGCCAGCTCGGCCGGGTCACCACCCCGGCCGACCGCCAGGCCGAGCAGGAACGCCCCGACCGGGGCGCCCGGCCGTACGGTGTTGTGCGCGACGTCACGGGCCAGGTCCAGGATCAGCGTGACGTCCACGTCGGCGCGGGGCACTCCCAGCTCCGCGCATGCCGCCTCGGTGAAGTCATGCAGGTCGACGCTCACGGCCGTGCCTCCTCGTCCTCGTCGTCGCCGCGACCGGCGACGCTTCGATACTCGCGCCCGGCGCGTTCGGCCCGCGCCAGCTCGTCCGGGGTGTCGCAGTCGTACCACGGCGGCGGGCCGTCCCCGGCCCAGGCGACCTGCGCCACTTCCACGCCGTCCAGCAGCCTCCGCATCGACGCCCCGCGCGGGTCGGCCGGCAGCGCGGCCCGCAGCGCGCTGACGCGCCACAGCGCACACAGGTGCTGGCGCCTCCCCTCACGGTCGACGAACAGCGCCACGCCGGGCGAGGTGAGGCGGGCGGCGAGGGCGTCGATCGCGGACGCGGTGAGGAAGGGCAGGTCCGCTGCGGTGACCAGGACCAAACCCTGTGCGGGCAGGTGTGCGACGCCTGCGGCGAGGGCGGCGACCGGGCCGCCGCCCGGCGGCTCCTCGCGCGTCAGCACCGCGTGTACGGGCAGCTCGGAGGCCAGTTCCGGCGGGCCCACCACGATCAGCGGACGGGCGGCGGCGACTGCGGCGAGCACGCGCCGCAGCATCGGCACCCCGCCCACGGGCAGCAGCGGTTTGGCGGGATCGCCCATCCGGCGGCCCGCGCCTCCGGCCAGCACCAGCGCGGCGTACGCGCTCATCGCACCTCCCCCGACCCTGTGGACGGACCGGCGTGTCGTCCACAGGTAAACGATCATCGCTGTTCTCGGGCGGCCGCGGCGGCGAGGCTGCCCGCATGACCACGGACACCCCCGCCTACAGCCTCACCGAGCGGGCCGACCTGCTCGGATACGCGCCCTACCTGCTCGGTTTCCATCCAGCCGACAGCATCGTCGTGATGGGACTGCGCGGCGACCGCATCGTCGTCGCGGCCCGCGCCGACGTCGCCGGGCCCCGCACCGAGACGGTACGCCGCTTCGCGCAGGTGCTGCGCGCGGCGGGCCGGGGCCCGGACGCGGTCGGCTCGGTCGTGCTCCTCGGCTACGGGCCCGACCCCGGGGCGGGCGCCGCGACCAGGCACGCCGCCGACGCGCTCGACGCGCGGGGCTACCACGTCCGCGAGGTGCTGCTGCAGGACGGCGACCGTTACCACTGCCTGCAGTGCGACCGGTGCACCCCGCCGGAGGGCGCCCGGTTCGACCCGAGCGCCACCGCCGCGGCGGCGATGGCCACGTACGAGGGCCTGGTCGCCCTGCCGGACCGGGACGCCGTCGAGCGCCAGGTGGAGCCGGTCGGCGGCCTCGCCGCGGCCGCCATGACCCAGGCCGTCGACCGCGCCGAGCAGCGCCTGGCCGCCCTGCTCGCCGACGGCGGCGACGCGGCCCTGGTCACCGCCGGGGAGGCCGCCGTCGAGACGGCGCTGGACCTGGCCGAGACCGGCGGCCGCCTGGACGACGACGCCGCCGCCTGGCTCACCGTGCTGCTGCACGACCTGCGCTGCCGTGACCACGCCTGGCAGCGCACCGACGCCGCCGGCTGGCAGCACGACCTGTGGCTGGACCTCACCCGCCGCGCCGAGCCGGCCCTCGCCGCCCCGCCTGCCAGCCTGCTGGCCTGGTCCGCCTGGCGTGCCGGCAACGGCGTGCTCGCCCGCGCCGCCCTCGACCGCGCCCTGCACGCCGACCCGGCATACTCCCTGGCCCACCTGCTCACCGACGCCCTGGACCGCGCCGTCCCACCCCACTCCATCCACCCCTGGCCCTGAAAGGAAGGGCACCTTCTTATCGTTTTTCGTAGTAGAAGGTGCCCTTCTTAACCTCTGCGGCCCGCGCGGCTCAGAATGGGAGCCGTGGATCTGGCCTACCTGCGTGCGCACCCGCACCTGCTGCCGACGTTCCTGCACCACCAGCGCATCCGGGAGACGCCGGTCGACGGCGGGTCGATCTGCCACACCAGCCGGCTGACCTTCGACGACGGCGAGTCGATCTTCACGAAGTCGTGGCCCGAGACCGGTGGGCGGGCCCCTGACGGGTTCTTCGCCGCCGAGGCGCACGGGCTGCGCTGGCTCGCCGAGACCGGCACCGTCGCCGTGCCCGAGGTGCTGGTCGACACGCCGGACCTGCTCGGCATGGCCTGGATCGAGCACGGACAGCCGTCGGCCCGGGCCGCCGAGGAGTTCGGCCGCGCCCTCGCCGGCCTGCACCGGGCCGGGGCGCCCGCGTTCGGGGCGGACTGGGCCGGGTTCCACGGCTCCGCGCAGATGGACAACACGCCCGGTCCGGGGCCGTGGCACGAGTGGTACGCCGAGCGGCGGCTGACCGCGTACCTGCGGCTCTCCATGGACCGGGGCGCGCTGGAGCGGGACGACGTCGCTCGCGTCGAGCGGGTCATCGCGGGCCTGGACCGGGTGGGCGGCGACGAGGGGCCCGCGCGCATCCACGGCGACCTGTGGACCGGCAACCTGCTGTGGGGTGCCGATGGGCGCTGCTGGCTGGTTGACCCGGCCGCGCACGGCGGCCACCGCGAGACCGACCTGGCGTACCTGCGCCTGTGGGGCGGGGCGCCGCACCTGGAGCGGATCCTGTCGGCTTACGCCGAGGCGTGGCCGCCCGCCGACGGCTGGCACAACCGCGTCCCGCTGCACCAGCTCTCCATGTACCTGCTGCACACGGCCCTGTTCGGCGCCGCCTTCGCCCCCGGCGTCCGCGACACCACCAGCGCCTGCCTCCCCCTCACCGCCTGACCCGCCCACCCCGTCCCGATGCCCGTGCGGGCCGCAGTTTCAGGGAAAGTGCGGCTTCCGGAGGCCCGGTGGGTGCAGTTTCCCCGAAACTGCCGAGCCGCAGGAGGGTCGGCAACACGGCCGGGATCCTGCCAGGTGACCAGGGAGCGCGCATGCCCTTGACGGCGCGGTAGGTTCGTCAGGTGACCTCCGCGCACCCTGGACTGATCGACCGCTACGGCCGTCGCGCCGTCGATCTGCGGGTCTCGCTGACGGATCGGTGCAACCTGCGCTGTTCGTACTGTATGCCCCCCGAAGGCCTGCCCTGGCTGCCCAAGGCCGAGATCCTCACCGACGGCGAGGTGCTCCGGCTGATCACCATCGCGGTGACCCGGCTCGGGGTCGAGGAGGTGCGCTTCACCGGCGGCGAGCCGCTGCTGCGCCCCGGCATCGTGGACATCGTGGCCGGCTCGGCGGCGCTGTCGCCCCGGCCCCGGCTCTCGATCACCACCAACGGCATCGGGCTGGCCCGCCTCGCCGTGCCGCTGCGCGACGCCGGGCTGGACCGGGTCAACGTCTCGCTGGACACCATCGACCCGGAGCGCTTCGCCGCGATCGCGCTGCGCCGCCGCTTCCAGGACGTGATCGACGGGCTGTCCGGCGCGGCCGCGGCCGGGCTGACCCCGGTGAAGCTCAACGCGGTGCTGCTGCGCGACGTGAACGACGACGAGGCCCCCGCGCTGCTGCGCTTCGCCCTCAAGCACGGGTACGAGCTGCGTTTCATCGAGCAGATGCCGCTCGACGCCCAGCACGGGTGGAGCCGTGACCGCATGGTCACCGCGGACGAGATCCTGGCCTCGCTGACCACCGAATTCGACCTCACCCCCGACCCCGCCGAGCGGGGCGGCGCACCAGCCGAGACGTGGCTGGTCGACGGCGGTCCGGCGAAGGTCGGCGTGATCGCGTCGGTCACCCGGCCGTTCTGCGGCGACTGCGACCGGACCCGGCTGACCGCCGACGGCCAGGTGCGCAACTGCCTGTTCGCCCGGGGCGAGACCGACCTGCGCGGGCTGCTGCGCGGCGGTGCCGGCGACGAGGAGATCGCGCAGCGCTGGCGCGAGGCGATGTGGGGCAAGATGCCCGGCCACGGCATCGACAACCCGCGCTTCCTGCAGCCCACCCGGCCCATGTCCGCCATCGGGGGATGAACGTGATCACGATCCGCTACTACGCGGGCGCGCGCGCCGCCGCCGGGGTCGGCGAGGAGCGGCTGCCCGCGGGGCTCGACCTCACTCAGTTGGTCAAGGAGCTGAGCACGGCGCACGGGGACCGGCTGGGGCGGGTGCTCCTTTCAGCCAGCTTTCTGGTTGACGGGCTAGCCTGGCACGACCGCCGCGCGCCCATTCCGTCCGGCGCGACCGTGGACGTGCTTCCGCCCTTCGCCGGCGGGTGAAAGGACACCCCGTGCTGCAAGCAGTGCTGTTCCTCAGCATGGTGCTGGTCGTGGTCGGCCCGATCCACTGGTACCTGTGGAAGCGGCTGGTCAAGGACACCACCACCACGCGGCGCGGGCGCCGGATCGGCACGGCCGCGATCATCGCGCTGGCGGTGGCGCTGCTGGCGGCGTTCATCGTGCCCCGGGTGATCGGCGCGAAGGCCTCCTGGATCATCCCCCTGGTCGGCTACATGTGGCTGGCCGTGCTGTTCTACCTGCTGGTCATCCTGCTGGTGCTGGAGATCCCCCGGCTGATCGCCAACCGCACCTGGGCCCGCCGCCCGGCGCGGGTGGCGGTCGACGAGGCGGGCCTGGCCACCTCTGAGCCCGCGCCTGCCCCGGTCGGGGCCGTGCGCACCGCGCTGGCCGAGCCGGGCCTGCCCGGAGCGGCCGCGCAACCGGCGGCCGGGAGCACCGAACCCGCCGGGCCTACGAGCGATGACGGGGCCTCGGACGGCCCCGACGCCGGGCCGGTCGGCGGATCAAGCACCGGCGCACCGAGGCAGGGCACCGGGCCGGTGGACCCCTCGCGGCGGCTGCTGCTCGCGCGGAGTGCGGCGATCTTCGCCGGGCTGACCGCCACCGGCATCACCGGCTACGGCGTCAAGACCGCGCTCGGCGACCCGGTGCTCAAGCGGGTGCAGATCCCGCTCGCGAAGCTGCCACGCAGCCTGGACGGCTACAAGATCGCCCTGGTCAGCGACATCCATCTGGGCCCGCTGACCGGCGTCGAGCACAGCCGCCGCATCGTGCGCTCGATCAACGGCATGAACGCCGACCTCATCGCGGTGGTCGGCGACCTGGTCGACGGCAGCGTCGCCGAGCTGGCCGACGAGGCGGCGCCGCTGCGTGAGCTGAGCTCCCGCGACGGGGCCTACTTCGTCACCGGCAACCACGAGTACTTCTCCGGTGCCGAGGAGTGGCTGGTCGAGGTGGACCGGCTCGGCATGCGGCCGCTGCAGAACGAGCGGCTGGAGATCCGCGGCCTGACCCTGGCCGGCGTCAACGACCTCAGCGGCGGTGACCTGGGCGAGGGCGGGCCGGACTTCGGCAAGGCGCTGGACGGCCGCGACCCGGCCAAGCCCGTGGTGCTGCTCGCGCACCAGCCGATCCAGGCGTTCGAGGCGGCGAAGCACGGCGTCGACCTGCAACTGTCGGGACACACGCACGGCGGGCAGATGGTGCCGTTCAACCTGCTCGCCGGGCTGCAGCAGCCGGTGATCTCCGGGCTCGGCGAGGTGGACGGCACGCAGGTGTACGTCACCAACGGGGCCGGCTTCTGGGGCCCGCCGGTGCGGGTCGGGGCGCCGCCGGACATCACCCTGATCGAGCTGCGTTCCGAGGCCTGACCTGCGCGGCCTCGTGCGGGCGCGGTGCCGGGTGAGGTAAGAACTCTCACTGAAGCGCGTGGCGGTTGCCAATGGACCCGCTACGCGTGTCAGGATGCGACGTGCCCCCCGTCTGGACCGCTGATCTGCATATCCACTCGCGGTATTCGCGTGCGTGCAGCAAGGACCTCGAACTGCCCACGCTGGCGTGGTGGGCACGGCGCAAGGGCGTGGCACTGCTCGGCACCGGCGACGTCACCCACCCGGCCTGGTACGAGCACCTGCGCGAGCAGCTGCGCGAGGCCGAGCCGGGCCTGTACCGGCTGTCCCCCGAGGCGGAGCGGGATGTGGCGCAGCGGCTGCCCGCCCGGCTGGCCGCGGGCGAGCCCGCCCGGTTCATGCTCAGCGCGGAGATCTCCACGATCTACAAGCGCGGCGACCGCACGCGCAAGGTGCACCACCTGATCTACCTGCCCGACCTGGAGGCCGCGCAGCGCTTCCGCGACCGGCTGGGCCGGGTCGGCAACCTGGCCGGCGACGGCCGGCCGATCCTCGGCCTGGACTCGCGGGACCTGCTGGAGATCACCCTGGACGCGAGCCCGGACGCGTACCTGGTCCCGGCGCACATCTGGACGCCGTGGTTCTCGGCGCTGGGCTCCAAGTCGGGCTTCGACGCGATCGCCGACTGCTACGCCGACCTGGCCGGGCACATCACGGCCGTGGAGACCGGCCTGTCCAGCGACCCGGCGATGAACCACCGGGTGTCCAGCCTGGACGGATACGCCCTGGTCTCGAACTCCGACGCCCACTCGCCGCAGGCGCTGGCCAGGGAGGCCACCCGCTTCGACTGCGCGCTGGACTACCACGCGCTCAAGGCCGCGCTGGCGGGCGCGCCGGGCCTGGCCGGAACGATCGAGTTCTTCCCGGAGGAGGGCAAGTACCACGGGGACGGGCACCGCGACTGCGGCGTGAACTGGACCCCGGCCCAGTCGAAGGCCACCGGCGGGATCTGCCCGGTGTGCCACCGGCCGCTGACCATCGGCGTGCTGGCCCGGGTCGAGGCGCTGGCCGACCGGCCCGAGGGCGCTACCGCGCCGAACGCCCGCCCGGTCACCCACCTGGTGCAGCTGCCGGAGATCGTCGGCGAGCTGGAGGGCGTCGGCCCGAAGACCCGCACCGTCGAGGGCAGGGTGAACGCCCTGGTCGCGGCGCTGGGCTCGGAGCTGGACATCCTCATGGACGCCCCGCTGGACGAGGTGACCGCCGCCGGCGGCGAGCTGCTGGGCGAGGCCCTGCGCCGCCTGCGCGCGGGCCGGGTGACCCGGGTGCCCGGCTACGACGGCGAGTACGGCGTGATCCGCCTGTTCGAGCCGGCGGAGCTGCGCCCCGCCGCCGCCGCGGACACCCTGTTCGACCTGCCCGCGCCGGTCGCGCCCGCCGCACCGCGCAAGCCGCGTGCGCCGAAGGCAGCTCCGAGCAAGCCGGCGGTACGCCGTACCAAGCCGGTCTCCGCGCCGCCGCTGCCGCCGCCGCCCTCGCCGCACGAGCCGTTCGAGCCGATGCTCGCCGGGATGGAGGAGGTCGGCACCGGCCTGCTGGACCGCCTCGACGCGATGCAGCGGGTGGCCGCGTCCGCGCCGGGCGGCCCGCTGCTGATCGTGGCCGGGCCGGGCACGGGCAAGACCCGCACGCTGACCCACCGCCTGGCGTACCTGTGCGCCGAGATGAACGTCTACCCCGAGGACTGCCTGGCCATCACGTTCACCCGGCGGGCCGCCGAGGAGCTGCGGCACCGGCTGGGCGGGCTGCTCGGTCCGGTCGCCGAGGACGTCACCGTGGCCACGTTCCACTCGCTGGCGCTGTCGGTGCTGCGCGAGCAGGAGCCCGACCTGGTGGTGACCGACGAGCCGGGCGGCGAGGGGGTCGCGCTGGACGAGCTGATCCCGCGCCTGGTCGCGCTGCTCAAGGCGCAGCCGTCGCTGGCGGACAAGCTGCGCTCGCGCTGGCCGTGGGTGTTCGTCGACGAATACCAGGACGTGGACGCCGACCAGTACGCGCTGCTGCGGCTGCTGGTGCCCAGCGACGGCAACCTGTGCGCGATCGGCGACCCGGACCAGGCGATCTACTCGTTCCGGGGCGCCGACGTCTCGTTCTTCCTGCAGTTCTCCCGCGACTTCGTCGACGCCCGGGTGGTGCGCCTGACCCGCAACTACCGCTCGTCGGCGCCGATCCTGGCCGCCGCGACGCAGGCCATCGCGCCCAGCTCGCTGGTGCCGGGGCGGCGGCTCGACCCGGCCAAGGTGGACCTGGAGGCGCCGCTGATCGGCGTCTACCCGGCGAGCAGCCCGGCCGACGAGGCGGCGTTCATCGCCCGCAAGGTCGACGAGCTGGTCGGCGGCGTGTCCCACCGCACCCGCGCGGACGTACGCGGGGTGACCGGCACGACGGTGTCCTTCTCCGACATCGCGGTGCTCTACCGCACCGACGCGCAGGCCGCAGCGATCGTGGACGCGCTGTCCCGGGCCGGGGTGCCGGTGCAGAAGCGCTCGCACGACCGGCTGCGCAGCCGGGCCGGGGTGAACACGCTGCTCGCGGAGCTGCGCCTGGCGAACGGGCTGACCGGCTCGGTCGCGGCCCGGCTGAAGCTGACCGCGAAGGTGCTCATCGAGCGCCCGGCGCTGGGCGGCGGCTCGCCCGAGCCGGACGAGGTCTGGGCCGCGGTCGACCTGCTCACCCCGCTGGCCCTGCGCTGCGGGCAGGACCTGCAGCGGTTCCTGGGCGAGGTGGCCACCGGCGCGGAGGTCGACGCGCTCGACCCGCGGGCCGAGGCGGTCACCCTGCTCACCCTGCATGCCGCGAAGGGCCTGGAGTTCCCGGTCGTGTTCCTGGCCGGGTGCGAGGACGGGCTGCTGCCGCTGCGGCTGCCCGGCTCGGCGCCGACCGAGGCCGAGGTCGCCGAGGAGCGGCGGCTGTTCTTCGTCGGGCTGACCCGGGCGCAGCGGCGGCTCTACCTGAGCCACGCCGCGCGGCGCGTCCGCTATGGCAGCGAGCGCGACTGCCGCCCCACGCCGTTCCTGGCGCCGGTCGACGCGGGCCTGCTCGAGCAGCTCGGCGACCAGGCTCCACGCCGACCCCGTGACCAGCAACTACGCCTGATCTGACGAATCATGGAACCCGAACGGCTGAGTTCGGTGACATGACAGTGACACCGACGGGGGCGGCGGCGCTGTGTAGGACAAGAGTGTCCCCAGCGTCACAAGGAGCGTCCCTTGTCGGTCAAGCTTGTCGCGGTCGACCCCGTCACGCTGGTGCGCCTCGGGTATAGCGCCGCCTGCGCGTCCCATCCCGATATCGACCTGGTGGGCCAGGCCGCGACCGGCGAGGAGACGATCAACCTCATCAGCGACCTGGATCCGGACGTGGTCACCATCGACGCGTCCATTCCGGGCCAGGGTGGCCTCCAGCTCGCGGCCGAGCTGCGCACGCAGCGCCCGCAGCTGGGGCTGGTGCTGACCGGTCCCGCCGAGGACGGCCTGCTGCTGCAGGCATTGCAGGCCGGGCTCTCGGCATACCTGCCGCGCACCGCGCCGGTCGAGCTGCTGCTGTCCGCGGTGCGGCATGCGGCGGTGGCCCCGGCTTCGTTCACCGCGCCGAACCTGGCCGAGGCGATGGCCCGCCGGCGCACCCGCTCCACCACGCTGAGCCCGCGGGAGGAGCAGATCCTGCGGCAGTTGCACGACGGCGGCAGCCTGGCCGCGATCGCGTCGCGCATGCGGCTGACCGAGTCGACGGTGCGCACGTACGTCGCCCGGCTCTACGACAAGCTCGGCGTGCACAACCGGACCCAGGCCCTGCAGGCCGCGGCCCGGCTGTACCTGATCTGACTTCGGCCCGGATACGCCGAAGCTCCGTTCACGTTGCCGGAGAGCAGCGCGAACGGAGCTTCGCTCAGCCGTGTCAGCGGGCTGCGAAGTTCTCGACGATCTTCACGGCGCCCGGTCCGATCACCACGATGAACACCGCCGGGAACAGGCAGAGGATCAGCGGGAAAATGATCTTCACGGGAAGCTTGCGGGCCTGCTCCTCGGCGCGCTGGCGACGCTTGATCCGCATCTGCCGGGCCTGCTCGCGCAGCACGCCCGCGATCGGGATACCCAGCTCACCGGCCTGCACCAGCGAGGTCGCAATGGTCTTCAGCTCGGGCACGCTGGTCCGCGCGGCCAGGTCGCGCAGCGCCTCGGCGCGGCGCCGTCCCATCTGCATCTCCTGCAGCACCCGCGCGAACTCCCGGGAGAGCGCACCCGGCATCGTCTGGGCCACCTGCACGAGCGCCGAGTCGAAGCCCAGACCCGCCTCCACGGAGAGCGTGAGCAGGTCGAGCGCGTCCGGCAGCTGGCGGCGGATCTCCTGCTGGCGGCGCAGGGCCTGGTCATAGACCACGATGAACGGCACCCAGAACCCGACCGCGCCGGCCAGCACCACGGTGAGCGCGAGGTTCGCCCCGCCGAAGTCGAAGGCGAAGCCGAACGCGCCGCCCACGAAGGCGAAGAGCAGCAGCGAGAGACCCTGCATTTCCATGATCCGCTCCGGCGGCCACGCCACCGGGTTGCCCGCCAGGTCGAGCCAGACCTGCAGCCGCGCCGCCGCGCCCCGAGGGGTCAGCAGCCGGCCGAGCGCGGAGACCTGCCGCGCGGCGGGCTTGAGCCGGTCGCCGAGGCTCTCCTCGGCGACCGCCGCGCTGCCGGGGGCGTACACGGTGTCGATGGTCTCCAGGGCCCTGGCCACGCCGGAGCGGCCCACGCTCGCCGAGGCCAGCGTGACCACGGCGACCAGGATTGCCAGGAAGATCGCGCCGACCCCGACGTTGAGGAGGATCTGCTGGTTCACGGTCACACCTCGATTCGGATCATCCGGGACAGCCAGAAGCCGCCGACCGAGACCAGGACGACCCCGACGATGCTCATCAGGATGCCGAGCGGATGGGTGTACAGCGGGCGGATGTAGTCCCCACGCAGAATGATCATGAACAGCGCCAGCCCGATCGGCAGCCCCAGCAGCACCCACGCGCTGAGCCGCCCCTCGGCCGAAAGCGACCGGACCTCGCGGTAGAGCGCCTCACGCTCCCGCATGGACTCGACCGTGGTGGTCAGCACCTCGGCGAGATTGCCGCCGACCTCGCGCTGCACCCGGACCGCCACGACCGCCCAGGCGAGCTCCCGGCTGCGCATCCGCACGGCGACACGGTCCAGGGCGTCCTCGATGTCGACACCCAGCCGGGTCTCGCCGAGCGCCCGGCCGAACTCCGCGGCGATCGGGTTCGGCAGCTCCCGGGACATCGCCTCCACGGCCTGCGTCAGCGAGAAGCCGGACCGCAGCGAGCCGACCACCAACTGCAGGGCGTCGGGCAGCAGGTCACGGAACGCCGAGACCCGCCTCGCCGCCCGATTGCGGTGGTAGAGGGCGGTCAGCGCCCAGCCGAACACCGGCCCCAGCAGCACTCCAGGCACGGGTCCCAGCAGCAGGCCGCACAGCAGCGCGACGGCCAGGCACACCGCGGCGCGCAGCAGCAGCCACTCGTGCGGGCGCAGCCGCATACCCGCCCGGTCCAGCTGCAGCGCCAGCCGCCCCTCGGCGTTGGCCGACTTGACGACCTGCTCCGACAGCGCCAGTGCGGCGGCAGTGACCTGGCTGTTGGCGTCGGCCGGTGTGCCGCGGCGGACCGGCATGGTGAACTGCTCCACCTGCGCCAGCCGGCGGCGCCGCTCCGACGCGGACATGACCGGGGTCACCACCACCAGGGCCACCCCGAGCAGCGCCAGGAACACGAGTCCGGCCACCGCCCACAGCCACCACGGAGCGGGCGGTGCGGCGGGCGTGCCCACCAGCGGGCCGGCCGCCCTGGTGTCGACCGCGAAGGTGACCGGCACCTCCGTGGTCACGCCCCCGGCGGTCACCGCGAGCCGCGTCTGACGGCCCGACATCGCCGCCGGGACGTCGACGCGCACCAGCAGGTTGGCACTGAACGAGCCGGATGCCTCGGCGAACGCAGCGCTGAGCGCGGCCGCGTCGGCGGCCGTACGCGCCGTGCCGCCGGTGCCCGTGGCCAGTCCGGCCAGCACGTTCGCGGTCGTGTCCGGGGTCTTGAAGGCGATGGTGTCGACGGGGATCGTGCCAACGGCCTTCTGCACCGCGGCCAGGTTCGAGGTGGACGCGGTGTCGGCGCCGTCGGACAGCGCGACGATCCGGCGCTGCCCCCACTTTCCGCCGCCGAGCATCACCGAGGCCAGCCGGACGCCGTCGTAGAGGGCGGTCTCTCCCTTGGTCGCCAGCCCGTCCACCGCTCGCAGCGCGGCGGCACGGTCCTTGGTCGCCTTCTGGAGCACGGCAGCCGGGGCGCCGGCGGTGATCACGCCGATCTCCACGTCGGCGGGCACGGTGCGCAGGAAACCGCGGGCGGCCTCCTGGGCCGCCTTGATCGGCTCGCCGGCCATGGATCCCGACGTGTCGAGGACCAGCACCACCCCGCGGCGTGGCGTCGCGGCGGTGGCCGTCGCGACCACCTGCTGCGCGGCGACCCGCAGGTCCTGGCCGTCCGCGGACACGCTCACCTGGCCCAGGGACCGGCCCGCCGGCAGGTCGATCGCGGACAGGTAGAACTCCACCAGGCCGGCCTCCCGGCGCAGCCCGGACACGGTCAGCGCGGGCTCGGCCGCGACGGCCGGGGCGCCCACGCCCAGCAGCAGGGCGGCTGCCGCGGCGGGCAGCACGGTCAGCATCCGGCGCATCAGATGCCCCTGCCGTAGAGCTCGGGGGCGATGGTGATGCCGTGGTCGGCGAGCTGGTCCACGAAACGCGGCCGCAGCCCGGTGCTGACCAGCGCGCCCTGGTGACGGCCGAACTGGTCCTGGCCCGCGCGGAAGTCGAAGGTGTACAGGTCCTGCATGGTGAGCACGTCGCCCTCCATCCCGGTGACCTCGGTGATGTGTGTGATCCGGCGCGAGCCGTCGCGCAGCCGGGACAGCTGGACGATGATGTCCACCGCGCTCGCGATCTGCTCACGGACCGCGCGTATCGGCAGGTCCATGCCCGCCATCAGCACCATCGTCTCGAGCCGGGCGACCGAGTCGCGCGGCGAGTTGGCGTGCACGGTGGTCAGCGAGCCGTCGTGGCCGGTGTTCATCGCCTGGAGCATGTCGAGCGCGGCACCGTCGCGGACCTCGCCGACCACGATGCGGTCCGGGCG
The DNA here is from genome assembly GCF_018326265.1 of Catellatospora sp. IY07-71. Taxonomy (GTDB): domain Bacteria; phylum Actinomycetota; class Actinomycetes; order Mycobacteriales; family Micromonosporaceae; genus Catellatospora. The sequence continues at coordinate 1,506,823 of NZ_AP023360.1, read as the reverse complement.
CATGCGCAGCGCGTTGCGCACCAGGTCGCGGATGGTCACCTCGCCCCGGCCCTCGACGTTCGGCGGGCGGTACTCCAGGCGCAGCACGTGCTCCTGGGCCAGCCGCAGCTCAGCGGAGTCCTCGATGGTGATGATGCGCTCGTCCCCGGGCAGGAACGAGGAGACCACGTTGAGCAGCGTGGTCTTGCCGGTGCCGGTGCCGCCGGAGATCAGGATGTCCAGCCGGCCCTGCACGCAGGCGCGCAGCAGGTCGGCGACGCGCTGCGACATGGTGCCGAAGCTGATCAGGTCCTCGACGGTGAACGGGTCGGCGGCGAACTTGCGCACGGTCAGCGCGGCGCCGTCGAGCGCGATCGGGGGCACCACCGCGTTGACCCGGCTGCCGTCGGGCAGGCGGGCGTCGACCATGGGGGACGACTCGTCGATGCGGCGCCCGACCCGGGAAACGATCTTGTCGATGACCCGGCGCAGGTGCGTCTCGTCCATGAACGCCGCGTCCACGGCGTGGATGTGGCCGAACCGCTCGACGTAGATGCGGTCCCAGGCGTTCACCATGATCTCGGTGACCTCGGGGTCGCGCAGCAGCGGCTCGATCGGACCGTGCCCCAGGATCTCGTCGAGGATCTGGCGGTAGGCCGTGGTCCGGTCACCGGCGGTGAGGTTGGCCTCCTCGCGCGAGAGCACCTCGGGCAGGCTCTCGCGCACCCGGCGCTCCAGCTCGGCGTCGTCCGAGACGGTGTCGTAGAGCTGCGGCCCGAGCAGCTCCAGCAGCGCCTGGTGCGCGCGCTTGCGTACGGCCGCGAGCGGGTCGTACGCCCGCCGGGTGTTGCGCCGGCCGAACTGGATCGCGCTGACCGGCACCGCGGAGACGGGCATGGTGTGGGAGCCCGCGACGGGCATGCCTGCGGCCGCGCCGGAGGCCTCGTTCACGCTGCCGAGGCGCTCGCTGAGCACACCCGGGCTCGCCGGGGCGGGGGTGCGCCGGCCGAGTCGGTCCTGCAGTGACATCGGTGTCAGCCCTTCTTCCGTGCGAAGATCCCGCGCTTGACGGGGGCGGTGCCCAGGAACCGCTTCTCGGCCAGCTCGCGGATCGCGCCGCTGACCGGGTGCTGCGGCTGCCCGGCGGCGAGCGGCACGCCCCGGTTGGCCGACAGCGGCACGTCGCGGCTGCTCGGCACGAAGCCGACGATCGGCACCCGGATGACCTTCTCGATCTCGGTCATCGACAGCCCGACCTTGGAGTCCGCACGGTTCAGCACGACGGTGCGGGCTTCGCGCCGGTAGTCGAGCAGGTCGAACATGTCGAGCGTGACCCGCAGGTTCTTGAGGGACGGCAGCTCCGGCGTGGCCACCAGGACGTAGTGGTGGGTGGCGTCCAGCGCGGCCAGCATCTGCTCGGTGAACGCGCTCGCGGTGTCGATCACCACGAAGTCGTACATGCCGCGGGCGAGATGGATGACCTCGGTGATCAGGTCCCGGGTCACCTCCTCGGCCTGGGCCGGCTGCACCGGGGCCAGCAGCACGTCCACCGACACCCCGGGGCCCGGCTCGTAGCGGGTCAGCAGGGTGCGCAGGCCGGTCTCGTCGATCCGGTCGGCGACCGGGACGGCGTCGACGATGGTCCGCTGCGGCGAGAGCTGCAGCATGATGGCGACGTCGCCGAAGGCCAGGTCCAGGTCGATCAGGCAGACCCGGCGGCCCCCCGTCGCCTTGTTGCCCTGCGCCAGGGTGATCGCCAGGTTGGTGGCGACGGTGCTCTTCCCGCAGCCGCCCTTGGCCGAGAAGACCGTGATGACCTGGGCCTCCGCCGCCTCCTCGAAGCCGGCGGGGGACGGCGCCGGGCCGCCCGGCACCGCGGCCCGGCCGGTGGGCCGGGCCTGCTTCTGCACGAGCTGCCGGGACAGGTCCCGGGATCGGGCGCTCGCGGCGAGCAGCGCGGCGTGGTCGGACGGGTCCACCACCTCGCGCACGCCCGCCTTGAGCGCGTCGGCCAGCACCTGCACGTCGAGCTCCGGCCGGAGCAGGATCACCCCGAGTTCCGGACGGCGCAGGCGGCACTGGCCGGCGAACTCCACCGCGTCGGCGAGCGGCGCACCCGGGCCGAACAGCACCAGCTGCTCGTCCCGGTCGGTGTTCACCTGCTCGACCAGCGCCTGCGCCGACTCCACCACCACCGCCTCACCCAGCAGGGTGGCCAGGTGATGGGCGTAGCGGCGGTCGGCCTCGTAGATGATCGTCATGTCGTTGCCTCAGCGCAGCAGGGTGCGGTTGTCCACACCGGGCCCGAGGCGCGCCTCGGAGGTGTCGGTGAGCAGGGACAGGTAGAGCTCGCCGATGCGCAGCGCGTGGATGACCTTCTCCGCGTCGGCCTGGGTGACCGAGATGGTGACCAGCAGCGTGACCTTCCCGGTCTCCTCCACCTCGCCGCTGGCCTGCTGCGCCGACGTCACGCCGTCCGCGCCGTACGCGCCGACGGCCAGCACCTCGACCCGCGGCAGCAGCAGCCGGGTGCTGAAGTTGGACTCGCCGGTGGCCTCCTTGAAGGCCTTGTCCGCCATCTTGAAGGTGCCGAAGACGGCGATCTGGGAGCCGGGCCGGACGAACCCGCCCACCTCCTCCTCGGCCGCGAGCTTCAGGCTGACCGCCATCATCTTCTCCGGCACGGCGACGCCGCCGGACAGCTTGGTCGCGGCCCCGAACATGCCCTTGAGCAGGAGCTGGCGTGCCTGTACATCGTGCGTGAGCACCAGCTCGTCCAGCTCGGCCGGGATCTCGATCAGGCTGTCGGCCGGCAGCGCGCCGGCCGGCATGACGATCGTCTCGAACAGCTCGCGTGACCGGACCGACGCGCCCGTGGTGCCGGCGGGGATCCGCTGCTTCGCGACGAGCACCGTCACCGCGGTCTGCCCCGCGGCGACCGAGTTGCGGGTCTTGCTCACGTAGAGCAGGACGGCGGCCGTGCCGACCACCGCCAGGACGATGGCGAGCACCACGCCGAGAATGCGCCGGGTCATGTCTGATTCCTTCTTTGGTACGCGGTCAGCCGATGGTCTTGATGACGGTCGCGCCGTAGTTCGTCGTGCTGCTGAACCCGCCGCTCCACGGCAGGAGCGCGTTGGTGAAGTAGCCGAAGATGCACACGTCGCCCGGAGAGCACTTCGTGGCGGGGTTCAGCCAGGAGGGGACGTCCTTGACGCCGGGGAACAGGTTGCCCCAGCCGGTGATCACGAAGGCGGCGAAGCCTTCGAGCCGGTAGACGCCCCCGCTGCCGGTGCCCGTGGCCTCGTTGTAGATCGGCACGATGACCGGGGTGCGGTCGTCGCGCGCCGCCACGAAGACGGCCTCGCAGGACTTGACCACGTCGCTGCCGGGATCGACGCCGTACATGCCGGCCGACGAGATGAGCGTCTGGCAGGTCGCCGCGTCCGGGGTGTCGGTCCAGCCGAAGTCGCCGGGCAGATCGGCACCGGACTTCTTCTTCTCGCACGGATCCGCCGGGCTGCCGCCGGGCTTGCCGCCGCCGGGGGACCTCGTCCTGAGCACGACCTCGTAGGAGCCGGCCGGGACGGCCGGGGGCGGGGGCGCCAGGTCGGTGCCGCTGCCGGTGGCGTCGTTCCACTCCGTCAGGCAGAACGTCAGCGCGACGCCGACGCCGGGCGAGCCCCAGCCCACCCGGGAGCAGGCGCCCACCGTGGTGCCGCTGTAGCCGTCGACCAGGGTCTGCGCGAACGACGCCGGGTAGATGTAGCTGCCGCCGTTCGTCTCGGTCTTGGTGCGCACCTCGACGTACGTGGCACCGGACGGGACCGTGCCGATGCAGTCGGCGAGGTTGCCGCCCGGGACGGTCGAGCAGGGCGTGAGGCGGCTGTCCGAGCCGCAGACCCGCACGATCGCCGAGTCGCCGTCCCGCGCGTTGCGGTCGGCGTAGCCCGGCACCGTGCTCGCCGCGGCGAGGCACTCGTTGCCGCGGGTCACGTCGCCGCGCTGGGCGCAGTCGAGGGCGACGGCCATCGCCGCCGCGTCCGCGCCGGACTGCAGCTCTTCGCGCTCGGCGTAGAGCTGCCCGATGTCGACGACCAGCGCGGTCATGCCGAGCAGCACGCCGCCGGCGAGCAGGATGGCGACGATGGTGGCGACCGCGCCGGCATCCCTGCGGCGGCCGAGGATCCTCAGGCGCGACACGGCATGACTCCCTTGCCCGTGATGGTGATGTCGTCGCCGAACGAGGCGCCGCCGAACATGCTGGCGATGCCGCCGACCGGCGTGATCCATTCGAACGTGTAGGTGACGACCACCGTGGCGTCCGAGCCCGCGGTCGGGCTCGCCGGGCAGAACGTGCTCGCGCCGGTGTCGACGGTGTAATCGGTGTTGACCTTGTTGACGCGCGTCTGCGCCGCGCCGGCCACCGAGCTGATGGTGGCGGCCCGGGCACCTTCCCGGGCCGCCTCCGTGACGCTGATCTGAGCGTTCAGCATCCGGCCGAAGTCGATGATGCCGAGCACGAGCAGCAGGAGCAGCGGGAGAACGAACGCCATCTCCACTGCGGCCGCCCCGCGGTCGGCTCTCTCATTCATCACGAGACCTCAGCGATTCAGGACTCGATCAGCAGGTGCCCGCGTCGGCGACACAGTCCGAGGCGTCCTGGAACATGGCGGCGAGGTTGTCGCCGAGGGTCACGACGACCACCACGATGACCATGGCGATCAGCGCGACCATCAGGCCGTACTCGACGGCGGTGGCACCACGGTCACGGTTCGCCCAGGCGGCCTGAGCCTTGGTGATGAGCTTGAGCATGTGCAAAGCACCCCCAACAACGGCCGAACCGCATCAGGCGGCCGGTCCACGACAGATGACGACCGAGCGGCCGCCAGGAGGCAGCCTGCCCAGTCAGCCACAACCCGTCACTCCGTTGTCACGGCACGGTCACACCGCGATCGAGGCGGCCCCGGGATGCTTTCAGTTGAACACTCAACGTGATCGGCGCGTATCGAGTCCACCCGGCGGTGACGTACGCACTGTGACGCGACTGGGACGTTCGGCCGATGCCATAGGGCTTCGGTAAGGGGCAAATCGGGCAGGATGTCCACGATCCCGGTGCCGGTCCGGGCGCCGCCGGTGTCACGGGCGGCCGCCTGTCGTCTAGCCGACAAATTTCTGCGAGCATCACTCCTGGGGGTGACCCGGCTCACCGGGACGCGGGCAGCAGCAATCCCACCACGACCAGCGCGAGCAGCGCTCCGGCCAGCAGCGACGGGCCCATCGGCAGCGACCCGCGCCAGCCGACCCGGCGCAGCGCCAGCAACACCACGGCCACGACCCCGTTCAGCAGCACCGCGAGCAGCCCCCCGAGCACCACGACCGGCCAGCCGAACCAGCCCAGCAGCATGCCCAGCACCCCGGCCAGCTTGGCGTCCCCGAGCCCGAGCTGCCCGCCGGTCAGCAGCGACATCAACCCGAACACGCCGAGCAGCGCCGCTCCGGCGCCCAGGGCGCGGCCGTACGCCGACCAGCCGCCGCCGGTCGCGGCCGCCAGCGCCAGCAGCGCCGCGACGGCCACGGCCAGCCGCCACGTGATCGGGTCGGGCAGCCGCCGCACGGCGAGGTCGATCGCGGCCAGCAGCACCCCGGCCACGCTCAGCAGCAGCCCGGCGGCCAGCACCCAGCTCTGCCCGGACAGCGCCGCCGCGGTGAGCCCCGCCGACACCGCCCCCACGGGGACCGTCCACCATGGACTCGGCCCCGGGCGTACCCCACAGGAAGCGCACCGGGCGGAGAACCGCAGCCAGCCGGCCGGCCCGGCGGGCAGCGGCGCTTCGCAGGCCGCGCAGCCGGTCCGGGCGGGCTCGCCCCACGGCACCGACAGGCGGTACGCCACCAGCGGGGTCAGCGCGCCGAAGATGGCACCCACGGCAGGTGACAACATCGTTACGGAGGAGTCGAGGGACATGGCGCGCACGGTACCTTGGCTGGCACCCCGATCTCGTCCCCGCGGAGCACGGTTTTGCACACCCCCGACGACCGCCCCCCTGCCGACCCCCTGGAGCAGAAGACCGAGCTGCTGCCCATCGTGCAGGCCCCACCCCGGCCCCGGATGGGCGGACGCGGACCCGCCGTCATCGGCATCGGCCTGCTCGCCGCCTCACTCGTGATCTTCGCCGGTGTGCTGATCGCGCTGAAGCTGGTGCCCAACCCGTTCGCCGAGGAGGCGCCGCCCATCCCGGTGACCACGGCGTCGCCGTCCGGCCCGCCGCGTACGGCGCGGTTCGCGCAGCCGGGCGACTGCGTCGCCAACCACGGCACCGAGCAGGACCCGGACCTGGTGCTCACCGAGTGCGCGCCGGGTGCGCTGGAGGTGCTGGCCCGGTTCGACGCGACCAACGACACCGGCGAGTGCGCCGGCGTGCAGGGCTACCGCTACCACTACTTCTACGACAGCGAGCTGACGGGTTTGGATTTCGTCCTTTGCATGGGGGAACGTCCTTGATAATGGCGGTATGAGACCAGTACGGGGGGTCGCTCGCGCCCTGCTCGGAGGACTGTTCGTCGCCGCCGGCGCGAAGGCGCTGCTGAAACCCGACCGGTACGCCGTGCAGGCCGAGCCCCTCGCGGAGCAGGTCGCGCCGCTGCTGGAGTCGGTCGACCCGCGGCTGCCCACCGAGCCGCGCACCCTCGTCCGGGTGAACGCCGGAGTCCAGGTGATCGCGGGGGCCATGCTGGCCACGGGCACCGCGCCGCGCCCCGCCGCCGCCGTGCTGGCCGGCACGCTGATCCCCGCCACGATCGTGGGCCACCCGTTCTGGCGGATCCAGAACCCGGCGGTGCGCAACAACGAGCTGGTGCACTTCGCCAAGAACCTGGGCCTGCTGGCCGGCCTGCTGCTGGCCGCGGCCGACACCGCCGGCTCACCGAGCCTCGGCTGGCGGGCCAACCGGGCCATCCATGACGCGCAGAAGTCCGCCCACAAGTCCATTCGCAAGGCGCAGCAGAAGGCATCGGCTCAGCTCCATCTGGACTGAGCGCCCGGGCATAACTACGCCGTCACCGGGTACCTCCGGGCAGAGCCCTCCGCGGGCCCGTTTCTTCGTTCCGGTCGGTGCCGTTGCGACATACGGAGAGTGGCGTTCTCCCAGCCTGGCGGGCTGGTGTGACGCCAATCACGCTATCTTCGCAGGCTGCGTTAACCAGCTAGAAATGTCGCAAAGGCGTGTGGGATCGGACACGGTCGGGTAACACGGGAGGTACTGGAGTGGTGCGCCGTTCTAGGCTGCTCGGCAGACACGAACGGGAGACCGAAACCCCGAACCCTGAAGGAGGTGGCGACGCCATGCCGGCACTCGGCGTGCGCCGTCTGCCCCGCCTGTCGCAGAGCCACCGCATTCTCCGTGATCTGAGATCCCTCAGCTGGGATCGTCGCACCTTCGTCCGGTTCGGCATCGTCGCCGCCGTCTGCTACGTCGCCTGGGTGACGGAGCAGAACTTCGGACGGTGGTACGACTTCTTCGACATGAAGATCTATCACGGCGCTGTGGTGTGGTGGAGCGGCGGCGGAGAGCTGTACGAGTACATCGCACCTGACACGACGCTCGGGTTCACCTACCCCCCGTTCGCCGCGTTGCTGATGCTGCCCATGGCCGCGCTCACTCCCTCGGCCGCCGGGTTGTTCAACCTCCTGTTCGGGCTGACCGCGCTGGGCTTCGTGCTGACCGCGCTGCTGGTGCCGGTCGCCGACCGCTGCGGCTGGCCGCGCTGGATGACGGTCGCCGTCGCGCTGCCGCTGTTCGCCGCGATCGAGCCGGTGCGCGAGACGCTCGGCTTCGGGCAGGTCAACCTGCTCCTGTTCGCACTGATCATGGCGGACATGGTGGCGCTGCGCCGGGGCTGGCGCTGGGCTGGCGTGGGCATCGGCATCGCCACCGCGATCAAGCTCACGCCCGCGCTGTTCATCGTGTACTTCCTGGTCAGCCGCCAGTGGCGGGCCGCGCTCACCGCGGTCGGCGCGACGCTGGCCGCCACGGCCGCGGCGTACCTGATCGTCCCGCACGAGTCCACGGCCTACTTCGGCAGTGTGCTCTGGCAGACCGAGCGCGTCGGTGCCGCCGACATGACCCCGAACCAGTCGCTGGCGGGCCTGCTGTCCCGGCTGTACGACACCACGACCGCGCCCAGCCTGCTGTGGATCGCGTTCACGCTGGTGCTGCTCGCGGTCGGGCTGACCCGCGCCGCCGCGGCACACGCCGAGGGCGACGAGCTGATCGCGTTCACCCTGGTCGGCCTCACCGCGAACGTGGTCAGCCCGATCTCCTGGACGCACCACCTGGTCTGGGTCGTGCCGGCCGTCATCGCGCTGGGCGACCAGGCGCTGCGCCGCCGCGCGGCCGGCCGCGGCCTGGCCGCCCGGGGCAGGTCCACCCCGGGCCTGCGCGAGCCGATCTGGTTCCCGGCGCTCGTCGGCACCCGGCACGGCGGCGCGGCGGTGGCCCTCTACCTGCTGTTCCTGATCTCCCCGATCTGGCCGTACGAGCACCAGCTGCCGGGCGTCTCGCACTACGCCGACGGCCTCTTCGGCATGCTGGCCGAGAACTCGCTCGCGATCGCCCTGATCGCCCTGGTGGCGGCGCTGCCGTCGCGGCCCGGCGCGGAGCCCGCGTTCGGCAACCTCACCACGGCCCGCATCCCGCTGGCCCGCCCCACCGCCGCGGCCCCGCGCCGCGACACCCCGGTCGCCGCCAACGCCGACCGCTGACCTCCGCCCGCGGGCCTGCCCCGCACTTTCCGGGAAACTGCTGTCATCGGGTACGCCGAGACAGCAGTTTCCCTGTTTCTGCGCCCAAAGCAGCAGCGCTCAGGGGCAGTTGACCCACTCGTCGGTGCCGTCGGCGAAGACCTGGTGTTTCCAGATGGGCAGGCGCTCCTTGACGCGGTCGACGAGGCGGGCGCACACGGTGAAGGCGGCGGCGCGGTGTGCGGTGGAGACCGCGCAGGCCAGCGCCACGTCGCCGATGGCGAGCGGGCCGTAGCGGTGGGAGACCGCCACGGCGTACACGTCCGGGTCGGCTGCCAGCTCGGCCGCCACCTCCCGCAGCACCTCGGCCGCGTTCGGGTGCGCCTCGTAGGTGAGGGCGTCCACCGAGCGGCCGTGGTCGTGGTCGCGGACCACCCCGGCGAAGCTCACCACCGCGCCCGCCCGGGGGTCGGCGACGGCCCGCTCGTGCGCCGCCACGTCCAGCGGCTCGACGGTCACCTCGGCCAGCACGACGCGGTTCACGGCACCTCCACCAGCTCGACGGCGTCCCCGGCGCGGCCGGTGCCGCCCGGGGGGATGACGGCGAACCCGCGCGCGCCCGCGAGGCCGCGCAGCATCGCCGAGCCCACGTGCGAGACCGGGCGGGCCAGGCCGTCCACCGGGTCGACGCGCACCAGGGCCAGGTGGGTGTAGTCGCCGCGTCCCGGCACCGGCTCGCCCAGGGTGACCCGGGGCAGCACCGGCTCGGGTCGCCCGGTCAGGCCCGCGAGCAGCGGGATCACCAGCGACACCAGGGCGACGACGGCCGACTGGGGGTTGCCGGGCAGCCCGGCCACGAACCGGGTACGCCCGCCGTGCGGCACCGCCGCGACCAGCATCGGGAAGCCGGGCCGCACGGCCACGGTGTTGACGACGTACTCGGCGCCCAGTTCGGCCAGCGCCGGGTGCAGGTGGTCGACCGGCCCGTGCATGGTGCCGCCGGTGGTGCAGACCAGGTCGGCCCCGCCGTCGAGCGCGGCCCGCAGCGCCGCCACGTGCGCGCCCAGCGTGTCCTGGATCGGCGCGACCGGGTTCTCGCACGTCACGCCGAGCCGGCGCAGGTACGCCGGGATGGACGGCCCGAGCGAGTCGCGGATACGGCCCTCGGCGGGCGGCCCGGCGGTCAGCAGCTCGTCACCGAAGATCAGCATGGCCGCCCGGGGCGCGGGCCGGACCTGCAGCGTGTCCAGCCCGCACGAGGCGGCCAGCCCGATCACGCCCGGCGTGACCGGCGTGCCGACCGGCAGCAGCGGCTCGCCCGCGTGGGCCTCCTCGCCCGGCACCCGCCACTCGCGCTCGCTCTTGGGCGTGCCGTCCACCAGGTCGCCGCTGCGGGTCGCATGCTCGATACGCAGGATGGCCTCGGTGCCCTCGGGCACCATCGCGCCGGTGGCGATCTCGACGCCGGTGCCGTCGGCGGCCAGCGGGGCGGGCACGCTGCCCGCCAGCACCTGCCCGTGCACCCGCCACGGCCCCCGGCCGCGCAGCGCGAAGCCGTCCACGCTCGCGGTGGGGAAGGCGGGCAGGTCGGTGACCGGCGCCAGCGGGGCGGCCAGGGTCAGCCCGTCTGCGTCGGCGAGCGGCACGGCGACCGGCGGGAGCTGCGCCCGCCGGCCCGCCGCGTGCACCGTGCGCCGCGCGGACGCCCAGTCCTCGGGTGCGCTCACACGTCCTCCTCGAAACTCTGGTCGGCGGCTCCGGCGCGGCCGTCACGGCGGCGCGCCGCCGCGCCCGCGGACGGTGCGGTGCCCGGCGCGGCCGCGGTGCGCACGCCGTGCCCGCTCATGGTTCGACCCTAGTCGTGGGCGTTTCCACCGGATGACGCCGGATGGTCCGCGCCGCGCAGCTGCTCCACCGCGTGCGGGAGCACCTTCGCGAGCACGGCCAGGCCGTCGCGTACGCCGCCGGTGGAGCCGGGCAGGTTGACGATGAGGGTGCGCCCGGCCACGCCCGCGACGCCGCGGGACAGCGCGGCCAGGGGAGTGGCCCCGGCGGCGCGCACCGCGTCGGCGATGCCGGGCACCTCGTAGTCGAGCAGTGACCTGGTCACGTCGGGAGTGCGGTCGGTCGGGCTGATGCCGGTGCCGCCGGTGGTGACGATCGCGTCCGGCCGCTCGGCCAGCGCGTCGCGCAGCGCCCGCCGCACCGGCTCGCCGTCGGGCACCACGACGACCTCGCCCACCTCGCAGCCGAACTCCCGCAGGCCGCCGGCGAGCAGCGGGCCGCCGGTGTCGGCGTACACCCCGGTGGCGGCGCGGGTCGACGCGACGATGACGCGGACCTTGGGCGCCCCGCTGTTTGGCCGCGGCTTCTCCTGGGAAATGGCGCTCATGGCTCCGCGCTCCCAGAGGCCGGTCTTGCCGCCCTCCTTGCGCAGCACCCGCACGTCCTGGATGGACGCCGCGGGATCCACCGCCTTGATCATGTCGATGAGCGCGAGCCCGGCCGCCGCGACGCAGGTCAGCGCCTCCATCTCGACGCCGGTGCGGTCGGCGGTGCGCACGGTCGCGGCGATCTCGACGCCGTCGCCGGTGACGGTCAGGTCGACGGTGACGCCATGGATGGCGATGGGGTGGCACAGCGGAACGAGTTCGGGGGTGCGCTTGGCGGCCATGATGCCGGCGAGCCGGGCCACCCCGAGCGCGTCGCCCTTCGGCACGCCCTCGCCGACCAGCAGGTCCAGGACCTCACGCGTGGTGACCACGCGTCCGGCAGCCACCGCTGTACGCAGCGTGATCTCTTTGCCCGCCACGTCGACCATCCGCGCTTGCCCACGTTCGTCCACATGCGTCAGGTGAGGTGAGGTAGGAGCTGTTCCTTCTGTCACGACATGAGCCTAGTTGCTTCGCGGGAGACGATGGGAGGCGAACACAGCGCGTAGGCGATCCACCACCAACCGTGATAAATCGCCTTGAATATTTGAAATGTGAATGCATCCCTAGAATTCGACCGTCAAGAAACTACGCTCTGCAGCAGAGCTTGACAAGCAGCGGGCGAGACGGAGGACTGGCAGATGCGAACCCACGACTGGCACTGAGAATCGCTTAGGCTGTTGGCGACTCACGACCATCTGTCTCTGACGGAAGAGGTCCGACGTGGCCGCCCAGACCGCACCCTCGCAGCAGACCGATCGGCAGCTCCGGCTGCTCGTCGGTCTAGTTGCGTGTGTGGCCCTCGGTGTCCTGGTCGCCGCCCTCGTCGGCGTGGCGTACACGGAGTTCAGCTCCGGCCTCGCGGTGCGGGTCGGCGCCCTGGCGCTGATCATCGCGATCGCCGGCGTGACCTACGTCCGGGTCCGGATCAGGTCCACCAACCACGACATCTCCTGGACCGACTCGGCGATGCTGGTCGCCGTGGTGATGCTGCCCCTGCCGTGGGCCGTGCTGGCCACCGCCGTCGCCGTCACCATCGCCAAGTCGATCCACAAGCTGCGCGGCATCAAGTTCGTGTTCGGCGTGGCCAAGGAGTCGATCACCTGCGGACTCGCCGGGCTGATCCTCACCGCGGCCGGGGGAGTCGCCGACCGGCCGCTGGACAGCCTCGGCCCGCTGGCGCTCGCGTACGCCGGGCTCGTGCTGGCCGACGACCTGATCGCGATCCCGGTGCTCGCCCTGGCCACCGGCACCAGCGTCAAGGACCGCTTCCTGTCGAACCTCGACCTCACCTGGGCGTCGGCGTTCGTGCGCTTCGCCGTCGCGGTGCTCGCCCTCGCGGTGCTGGCCGAGGAGCCCGGCCTGCTGGTGGCGATCCCGCTGATCGTGCTCAGCCTCCAGCTGACTTACCGCGGCAAGCTGCGCGCCCGCGCGGAGCGGCTGGCCTGGCAGCAGCTGGCCGAGGCGACCGACGCCATGAACGTGGTGCAGATGGAGACGGTGCTGCACACCGCCGTCCGCAACGGGGCCCGGCTGTTCTCCGCCGAGACGGTCGAGATCGACGTATCCCTCGACGGCGCACAGCAGCTCGTGCGCGGCACGCATCAGGGGATCACCTACCACGGCGCGCCCGACGAGGCCGCCGTCGACGCGCGCACCACGGCGGTCGTGCCGCTGATCGGCGAGCCGGACGGGGAGCGCGTCGGCGAGCTGCGGCTGTGCTTCCACGTGCCGGTCGCGCTGTCCGAGCGGGAGCAGTTCACGCTGCGGGCGTTCGCCGGGGCGCTGTGCACCGCGATCCGCAACGCGACCTCGTACGCCCAGCTGGAGCAGCTGGCTGGGCAGCACCAGCACGACGCCACCCACGACCTGCTCACCGGCCTGCCCAACCGGCGCCGGCTGCAGCTGGAGGCCGAGGACGCGCTCGACCGGCGGCAGCGCGGCCGCGGCGTCACCGCGCTGCTGGTGCTGGACCTCAACCACTTCAAAGACGTCAACGACGCGCTCGGCCACACCGCCGGCGACCAGGTCCTGATCACCGTGGCCCGCCGGCTCGAGGAGGCCGCCGGATCCGAGGCTCTGGTCACCCGGCTCGGCGGCGACGAGTTCGCGGTCCTCTACCGCGGCCTGCCCGCCCCCGCGCTGGCCCAGCACCGCGCGGAGAACCTGCTGGCCGTCCTGCATGAGCCGGTCGACGTCGACGGCATGCCCCTGGTCGTCAGCGCGGGCGCGGGCGTGGCAGTCGCCCCGTCGCGCGGCGGCTTCGTCGAGCTGCTGCGCCGCGCCGACATCGCCATGTACCAGGCCAAGCGCACCGGCCGCGTGGTCGCGGTCTACGCCCGCGAGGACGACACCGCCGACCGCGGCCGGCTCGTCGTCGGCGGCATGCTGCCCCGCGCGGTGGCCGAGAAGGAGTTCACCCTCCAGTTCCAGCCCATCGTCGACCTCGCCGGGGGCGAGGTGATCGGCGCCGAGGCCCTGGCCCGCTGGCAGCACCCCGACAAGGGCATGGTCGACCCGCGCAGCTTCCTCGAACCCATCGAGCGCTCGGGGCTGCTCACCGCGTTCACCGACGCGGTGCTGGACCAGGCCCTGGCCGGGGCCGCCCGCTGGCGCGAGCTGGGCTGCCGGTGGCCGGTCGCGGTCAACATCTCCCCGCGCAGCCTGCTCGACCGCCGCCTGCCCGCCCTGGTCACCCGCCGCCTGGACGACCACGGCCTGCCCGGCGACGCCCTGGTGCTGGAGCTGACCGAGTCGCACACCGTGAGCCAGCTGGACATCGTGGACAAGGTGCTGGCCGAGCTGATGGAGCTGGGCTGCGCGATCGCCCTCGACGACTTCGGCACCGGCTACTCCTCCCTGTCCGTGCTGCCCCGGGTGCCCGCCACCGAGCTGAAGATCGACCGCTCGTTCGTCATGCAGATGGAGAACACGCCCAGCTCCGCCGCGGTCGTCCGGTCCACCGTCGAACTCGGCCGCCACCTCGACCTGCTCGTCGTCGCCGAGGGCGTGGAGCGCGACAGCCAGCGCCGCCTGCTGTGGGACCTGGGCTGCACCGCCGGGCAGGGTCACCTGTTCGCCAAGCCGATGCCGCTGGCCGAGATCCTGGACCTGGTCGGCGCGGGCGACGGCACGGTCCGGCTCGCCGAGCCGCTGCACGACCCCAAGGCCGTGGTGCGGCTGCCCGCCAAGCGCAGCCCCGGCCGCGCCGCCCGGCAGTCCGGCCCCACGGGTGCCGCCGGCGGCGGGCGGGTGTCAGACTCCACGGCGTGAGCCGACCCGCCGACACCACCCAGGACGCACCCTCGTCCGACCTGCCCCGCCCAGGTGCCGCCGGCCGGCTCTGGCGCCGCGTCGACCACGCCGCCGGTGGCCTCGCCGCCGATCTCGGCCTGTACGCCCTGTCGGCCCTGTTCGCCTGGTCCACCGCGAGCGGCTCCACCCTCGCCGCGCACCGCGCCTGGGGCGCCGTCGCCCTCTGGGGCTACCTCGCCGCCACCCTCCTCACGGTGGCCCACCTCGTCCTCCACCGCCGCCGCCCCGCCCGCCAAGATCGTTCGACTTGCCTGGCACATGGGCGAAAGTGCGCGCAAGATACGCCCGATTGCCAGGCAAGTCGAACGATCACGGGCGGGTCCGGCGGGATCGGAGCCGTCGCCGGGGTGGCCGGCCGGGCGTGGACGACCGCGGGGGTATGGGTCGCGGTGGCGGTGGTGCCGCTGGTCATGCAGGCGGTGCAGCGGGCCGGCGGGGTGCTCGGGCGGGCGCAGGAGGAGGTGCTCGTCGTCGAGGAGTCGGCGCGGCGGCTGCTCGACACCGGCACGCCATACCTCGGGCGCGACGGCATCGCCGCGCTGCCGGAGCCGCTGCTCGGGTACACGCCGTACCAGCCGGGCATGGCGGTGTTCGGGCTGCCCCGGGCGGTGTTCGGCCCGGCCTGGTGGACCGACGCGCGGGTCTGGTTCGCCGTGGCGACCGCGGTGGCCCTGCTGCTCGCCGCGCGGCTGCTGCGCGACGGCACCGCGGCCCGCGACGCGCTGCTGGTACGCGCTCTGCAGGCCGCCACCGTGCTGCCACTGTGCGCGCTGACCCTCGCCACCGGCGGCGACGACCTGCCCGTGCTCGCGCTGTGCCTGCTCGCCTTCGCGCTCGCCGCGCGCGGCCGCTTCGGCTGGTCCGGGATCGCCATGGGCGCCGCCGCCGCGATGAAGCTGCTGGCCTGGCCGATCGCGCTGGTCCTCGGGGCGTACGCCCTGGTCCGCCGCTCCGGCGGCCGTTACGCCGCGGGCGCGGCCGGGCTGCCCGTGCTGGCCCTGATCCCCGCGCTGCTGGTGGACAGCGCCGCGTTCGTGGAGAACGTGATCCGCTTCCCGACCGGCCACGGCCTGGTCACCAGCCCCGCCGCCTCACCGCTGCTGGGCTGGCTGATCGCCCGGCACGTGCCCGGCGGACGCACCGTCGCGCTGCTCCTGCTGCTGCTCGCGGGCCTGGCCATCGGCCTCTGGCTGCTGCGCCACCCGCCCCGCGACGCCGGCACCGCCGCCCTCATCAGCGCCACCGGCCTGCTCACCGCCATCGTCCTCATGCCCTCCACCCGCTTCGGCTACCTCCTCTACCCCGTGGCGCTGGCCCTGTGGGCCCTCCCCCTCCGGCCACCCCCTTCGCGTTGATCATGAACTTATGGACGTGTTCGACGGCGTGTCACCACCCTGCCACCGTGATCACCGCAGCCCGCCGCTCCAACCGCGCAAGCCGGGCGAGCCGCGCGAGCCGTGATGGCCGGGCGAGGCACGCTGGCCGGGCAAGCCGCCGCGAGCGGAGCGTGGCGCGAGGGGAGCGGCGGGCAGGCGGTGGGCCCGGGGTGATCAGGAGGCGAGCAGATAGCCGGCTGCGGCGGCGCCCAGTCCGAGGGTGGCGCTGACCGCGACGTTGAGGACGGCGAGGCCCGTCGCACCGGTCTCGGCCAGCCGTAGCGTCTCGTAGCCGAAGGTCGAGTACGTGGTGAGCGCGCCGCAGAAGCCGGTGCCCAGCAGGAACATCAGCGACCCGGGCACCGCCCCGGCGACCGTACCCCCCGCCAGCAGGCCCAGCACGAACGAGCCCGCCACGTTCACGACCAGGGTCCCCCACGGGAACACCGAGTCGTGCCGGGACTGCACCGCCCGGTCGACGAGGTAGCGCAGCGGTGCACCCACCGCCGCGCCGAGCGCCACCAGCAGCACCGTCACCGGATCACCTCGACCGGGTCGAGCATGACCAGCCCCTCCAGGCCCAGCTCGGCGAGCTGCGGCAGGAACGCGCGGATGCGCTCCTCCGCGTCCACGATGAGCACCATCATCGGCAGTTCCTCGGCCAGCGACAGCAGCCGGTCGGTATGGATGCGCGAGTGCGTGCCGAAGCCCTCCACCCCGCGCAGCACCGTGGCCCCGGCCAGCCCGGCCGCGTGCGCCCGGTGCACGAGTTCGGTGTACATCGGCCGGTGCCGCCACCGGTCGTCCTCGCCGACCAGGATCGTCAGCCGCAGGCCCTTCACCGCCGCACCAGCCACCGGGTCACCACCGTCCCGCAGTACACCGCCGCCAGCGCCGCCGGCACCGTGCTCACCAGATACGCCACCGCGACCGCGGGCGCACCGGAATCGATCAACCGCACGATGTCGACGGTATAGGTGGAGAAGGTGGTAAACCCGCCAAGCACGCCGGTGCCCAGAAACGGCCGCAGCAGCCGGCGCCCCGGCCACACCTCGTTGACCAGCACCATCAGCACGCCGATGAGCGCGCAGCCGGTCACGTTGACCCAGAAGATCCCCCACGGGAACCCGGTGGGCGAGCCCGGCACCGCCAGGCTCAGCGTGTAGCGGCCCAGCGCGCCCAGCACCCCGCCCGCGGAGATCACCGCGAGCACGTCCCACTGCCGGCGCATGCCGCCGAACCTATCGGTCCCGTTGACCCGGACCGGTCACAGGGCCATGTCGACGAAGCGTGAGAAGTGCAGCTGCGCGGCGACGGTGATGGTGTCCGTCGGGCCGTTACGGTGCTTGGCCACGATGAAGTCCGCCTCGCCCGCGCGCGGCGACTCCTTGTCGTAGTAGTCGTCGCGGTGCAGCAGGATCACGACGTCGGCGTCCTGCTCGATCGAGCCGGACTCACGCAGGTCGGAGAGCTGCGGCCGCTTGTCGGTGCGCTGCTCGGGACCACGGTTCAGCTGGCTGACCGCGATCACCGGGCACTCGACCTCCTTGGCCAGCAGCTTGAGGCCACGGGACAGCTCGGAGACCTCCTGCTGGCGGCTCTCCGTCTTCTTCGGCGAGCTCATCAGCTGGAGGTAGTCGACCACGATGAGCTTCAGGTCGTGGCGCTGCTTGAGCCGCCGGGCCTTGGCCCGGATCTCCATCAGGTTCATGTTGGGCGTGTCGTCGACGAAGACCGGCGCCTCGGAGATCTCGCCCATGCAGCGGGCGAGCTTGGTCCAGTCGTCGTCGGACAGCTGGCCGGAGCGCAGCACGTGCAGCGGCACGCGGGCCTCGGCGGACAGCAGACGCATCACGATCTCGGTCTTCGACATTTCCAGCGAGAAGATGGCGCTGGCCATGTTGGCGCGAACCGCAGCGTGGCGGGCAAAGTCCATTGACGCCGTTGACTTTCCAAGACCAGGTCGGCCGGCCACGATGATCAATTGGCCCGGCTGGAGGCCGCTGAGCAGGCGGTCCAGGTCGCTGAAGCCGGTGGGCACGCCACGCATGCTGCCGTCGGCGGCGCCGACCGCCTCGATCTCGTCGAGCGTCGGCTGGATCATGTCGGCCAGGATCGCGAAGTCCTCGCTGGCGCGGCGCTCGGTGACGTCGTAGATGGCCTGCTGGGCCATGTCGACGACGTCGTCCACGTCGCGGCCGGACCCGGCGGCGGAGCCGTAGCCGAGCTGCACGATCTTCGTGCCTGCCTCGACCAGGCGGCGCAGCACCGCGCGCTCGCCGACGATCCGGGCGTAGTAGGAGGCGTTGGCCGCGGTCGGCACCGCCGAGATGAGCGTGTGCAGGTACGGCGCGCCGCCGATACGGCCCAGGTCGCCTGCGCTCTCCAGGGTCGCCGCAACGGTGATCGCGTCGGCGGGCTCGCCGCGGCCGTAGAGGCCGAGGATCGCCTCGAAGACCGTGGAGTGCGCGGGCTTGTAGAAGTCGTTCGCGCGCAGGATCTCGACGACGTCCGCGATCGCGTCCTTCGAGAGCATCATGCCGCCGAGCACGCACTGCTCGGCCGCGACGTCCTGCGGCGGGGTCTTCTCGAAGGGCACCTGCTCCGCGGCAGGGGTCGCCGGCTGGACAGCGGTGAACTGTCCCCGCACGCCGTCACCGACTGACGTCACGGCGCCACCCCCCTCACGAACCGATTCGATTGACCCTAGGCGCGGGGTGAACGCTGCACAAACACCCGCGTGGACAGGGTTGGGGGCAACCTGTGGACAACCCGGTACAGGCTGTGGGGGAGCCTGTGCACAGGGTGTGGACAACCCAACCCCACAGCCTGTGGATAACCTTCTGACCTGCGATTTTGTGATGCACAGGGTGTGCACAGAAGAATCTTGCCAAGATTTTCCGACGGCGTGGCGTACGTCATAAGATCGCTACTTGCCTATTCTCGCCGGTTCGGGGGATTGCCTGGGATATCGGTCTCGGCGACGCTCCCATCCGTGGGATATCCGGATTGGCCGGCGACCGGCGACGGCCGGGGGACGCCGCAGCACACGACGCCCAACACCCGGGCGGGCGGCTGGCCGCACCCGGCGGACCCCGCCGTGCCCCGTCAGCGCTCCGCCGCCGACCGCTACGGCGTGCCCGACGACTACGGCACCCCCGCCGACGCCGGATTCCACACGTACGTCAACAGCGACGGCTACGACGGCTACGACGACCGCTGGCCCGACAACCTCGCCGACCACCATCCGCAGGAGAGCTACGCCGGGCTGCCCGTGCCGTACGACGAGGCGGGACGCGGCGACCGCGACTACGGCGCCGCGCTGCTGTGGGCGGCGGGCTTCTACGCCGTGCCGCTGCTCGTCCTGATCGTCCGGGCACTGGTGCTGTCCGGCGAGCCGGACGCCGCCTGCGTGGCCGCCGGGCTCGGCGGCTGCGACTCGGCACGCTCGGCCGCGCTGGCAGACCTCATCAGCGCTTCCCCGCGCTGGGCGCTGGCGCTGGCCGGCGCGCTGGGCATGGCCGCGGTGCTGCGCTGGGCCAGCGACACCTGGCGCGCGGCCACCATCGGCTTCTGCGCCGCGGTGGTCGCCGGAGCGGGCACGACGGTGCTGCTCAGCATCATCTGACGCGGCTCCCGGCCGGAGCGGCCACATCACGGCTGATGCACGGATCGGTCACGTTTGATTCCGCTTTCGTCTCAGCTGTGCCACGGATGCGGTAAACGATCATCATCTTGCGTCCCATGAAGACCAGTCCCGTCCCGGGCCGCCACGGCGGCGCGGACGGCTTCACGGGAGGTCCTGATGAGACTCAGCATTCCCGCGGTGGCACTGCTCGCCGTGCTCGCGCTCACCGCCTGCGGTTCGAGCGACAGCGGCGAGCCCACCACCGCCCCGGCCGGTGACAACGGGTTCAGCCAGAACGAGGGCCGCCCGCAGCGTCCCGAGCGCGACGACCTGTCCACCTTCGCCCTCGACATCGACACCGCCTCGTACGGCTACGCGGCCGGCCGCATCAACGACGGGC
Organism: Catellatospora sp. IY07-71; assembly: GCF_018326265.1. GTDB lineage: Bacteria > Actinomycetota > Actinomycetes > Mycobacteriales > Micromonosporaceae > Catellatospora. The sequence goes on along the minus strand of NZ_AP023360.1, from coordinate 1,486,950 downwards.
GCCGGCCCGACCCGGACACGGTCCGCCCCGAGGAGTTCGTGAACTCCTTCGACCAGCACTATCCACAGCCTCGCGGCGACGGCTTCGCCGTGCACGTCGACGGTTCGCGGCTGCCCGCCTCGCACGAGGCGTCGCGCGAGACCCGCCTGCTGCGCGTCGGCCTGCAGACCCGGGCGGAGGAGAACGAGCAGCGCCGCGACGCCGCGCTGACCTTCGTCATCGACGTGTCCGGCTCCATGGACGACCCGGACCGGCTCGGCCTGGTTCAGGACGCCCTGCACTACCTCGTGGACCAGCTGCGCCCGACCGACGCGGTGGCGATCGTGACCTTCAACGACCGGGCCAAGGTGGTACGCGAGATGACCCGGGTGTCGGAGAAGGCGGTGCTGCGCGACGCGATCGACTCGCTGCGCGCCGGTGGCAGCACCAACCTGGGTGACGGCCTGGTCACCGGGTATGAGGTCGCGCGGGACGGATTCCGCAAGGGCGCCAGCAACCGGGTCATCCTGCTCTCGGACGGTCTGGCGAACACGGGCAACACCGACGCCGACCGTATGCTGCGCCAGGTCCGCGAGGAGGCGGACAAGGAGATCGCGCTGCTGGGCGTGGGCGTCGGCAGCGACTACGGCGACGCGCTGATGGAGCGGCTGGCCGACCGCGGCGACGGGTTCGTCGTGTACGTCTCCGAGCGGCGGCAGGCGCGTGACATCTTCGTCCGCCGGCTGCCCGCGACGCTGTCGCTGCGCGCGCTGGACGCCAAGGCGCAGGTGCAGTTCGACCCGAAGACCGTGGCGTCGTACCAGCTCATCGGGTACGAGAACCGCCAGGTCGAGGACAGCGACTTCCGCAACGACCGGGTCGACGGCGGCGAGATCGGTCCCGGGCACTCGGTGACCGCGCTCTACCTGGTGCGGCTCGCGCCCGAGGCGAGCGGCCGGGTCGCCGAGGTGCGGGTGCGCTGGCTGGACCCGAAGACCCGGCAGGCGTCGGAGACGTACGAGTCGATCGCCGCGGCCGACCTGTCCGGCGACTTCGCCGCGGCCGACCCGCGGCTGCGCGTCTGCTACGCCGCCGCGTTCTTCGCCGTCTCCCTACGCGGCGGCGAGGGCTCCCGCGACGTGAACCTTCCCGACCTCGCCCGCATCGCCGACGACGCCGCAGCCCGCCTCAACGACCGCCAAACCGACGACCTGGCCGACCTGATCCACAAAGCCACCCGCCTGACCTGACCCCGCCCCGCGCTCGCCGCGCCAAGATCACGTCGATCTTGCACGAAGTGTTAGGGATATGACCGGTTCGCCCGTGTCGCACCCACAGTTCGCGCAAGATCGGCGCGGCCGGGGGTGGCGCAGAAAGGCCGAGGCCCCCGGATCGCTGCAGCGGTCCGGGGGCCTCGGGCTTTGGTGTTACTTGGCGGCGACCACGTTCAGGTTGAACTTGGCGGTCACGTCGGGGTGCAGCTTGATCTGCACCGTGTAACCACCCGTCGACTTGATGTGGGCCGGCAGCTCGATCTTGCGCTTGTCGAGCACCGGACCGCCGGCGGTCTTGACCGCGTCGGCGACCTCGTTGGCGGTGACCGAGCCGAACAGTCGGCCGCCCTGGCCGGCACGCGCCGACAGGGTGACCTTCAGGCCCTCGAGCTGCGCCTTGATCTCGTTGGCGTGGCCCAGGTCCCGGACCTCACGAGCCGCGCGGGCCCGCTTGATCGAGGAGACCTGCTTCTCGGCGCCCTTGGTCCACAGGATCGCGAAACCCTGGGGCAGCAGGTAGTTGCGGCCGAAGCCGTCCTTCACCTCAACGATGTCACCGGGGCCGCCGAGGCCGGACACCTCGTGGGTCAGAATGATCTTCATCAGGTGTCCTCCTCTCAGCGACCGGTGGTGGTGTACGGCAGGAGCGCCATCTCGCGCGCGTTCTTGACGGCGCGCGCGATCTGCCGCTGCTGCTGCGTGGTCACGCCGGTCACCCGCCGAGCGCGGATCTTGCCGCGGTCGGAGATGAACTTGCGCAGCAGCGCGGTGTCCTTGTAGTCGATGTAGGTGATCCCCTCCTTGTCGAGCGGGTTCACCTTCTTCTTGGGCTTGCGCAGGGCCGCAGCCTTCGCCATGATCCTCTACCTCAGTTTTTGTCCACTGACGGGACGGCCTGCCGGCCGCCGTGTTTCCGTCAGAACGGTGGCTCGTCGTCGAAATTGCCACCCGAACCGCCGGCCGGGGCTGCCGTGGCCCACGGGTCGTCGGCCGCGTAACCGCCGCCGCCACCCGAGTTGCCACCGCCGCCACCACCGGAGCTGGCGCCGAAACCGCCGCCACCACCGGAACGAGTCATCCGCTGCACCTTCGCCGTGGCGTTACGGAGCGAGGGGCCGATCTCGTCGACCTCGAGCTCGTAGACGGTGCGCTTCTCACCCTCGCGCGTCTCGTACGAGCGCTGGCGCAGCCGGCCCGAGACGATGACGCGGGTGCCCCGGGTCAGCGACTCGGCGACGTTCTCCGCGGCCTGGCGCCACACCGAGCAGTTCAGGAACAGCGTCTCGCCGTCCTTCCACTCGTTGGTCGCGCGGTCCAGGGTGCGCGGCGTCGACGCGACGCTGAACTTCGCCACGGCCGCACCCGACGGGGTGAAGCGCAGCTCCGGGTCACCGGTCAGGTTGCCGATGACCGTGATGGTGGTTTCTCCAGCCATGACCTTCTCCTCGAATCACATTTGTTCTGCCGCAAAGGTTCCCACAGGGATGCGACAGCACACGTGAAGCGGTCCGAGTTGCGGATTACCGCGGGAAGCTCAGCGAACTTCCGGACGGATGACCTTGGTGCGCAGCACGGACTCGTTGAGTCGCAGCTGCCGGTCCAGCTCGGCCACGGCCGCAGGCGTGGCCTGCAGGTCGATGACGGCGTAGATCCCCTCGGCCTTCTTGTTGATCTCGAAGGAGAGCCGGCGACGGCCCCACACGTCGAGCTTCTCGACCGAGCCACCCGACGTACGGATCACGTTGAGGTACGTGTCGAGCGACGGGGCGACGGTGCGCTCCTCGAGACTGGGGTCGAGGATCACCATGACTTCGTAGTGACGCAAGACGTACTCACCTCCTATGGGCTGACGGCTACGGACTGTCCGTAGCAGGAGGTCTGCGTCGTCCGTGCGAATGCCGCGGGATAGGCCCGCGGCACACGGAACCCGGTCATGTTACCTGCTCGGCCGCGTGGGCTCGGCATCGCGGTCCTCGATGGCGTGGTGTGCCCGCCCACAGTCGGCATGCGGACACAGCAGGGCGGGGTCACCGTTTCCGGTGACCCCGCCTGCGAGGAGGACCGCGGGACGCTCTGTCCGACTGCTGGGTGGGACCTGGGGAGGAACGACCACACCGACGATGTTGGAGAGAAGCGCCCCGCGGAGACTATTGAGTTTACGCGAACTCTGGCCGAGTTGCCCGCTGAGCGATAATAGCGCGGATTGCCCCGGCTGACACGCCAACGACACACACTGTGGCGATAATTGCCAGAAGTCCGATTGGTCCCTTGTCGGGCGACGAGGTGCCGGCCACCGGGTCCATCTTCGCGCCGTCGGCGCCGACCAGCGAGACCGCGGGCGACTGGGCCACGCCGGGCTCGCTCTCGCCGTCGGTGGGCTCGGTGAACAGCGACTCCGACGGCTCCGGCACCTCCGGGACCGTGGTGCTGTCCGGCGTGCCGGGGTTGGCCGACGACTGCGGCTGGCGGCCGGGCTGGCTGGCCGGCTTCGGGCTGGGCTTGGTCGTCGGCTTCTTGCTCGGCGAGGCGGTGGGCGACTGACCGCCTCCGGACGGCGCGGCGGTCGCCTTGTTCACCACCTCGACGGTCAGCGGCTCGAACGTCGGGTTGAGGTTCAGCAGGCACTCGGGCACCATCGCGACCTTGACCGGCCCCCGGTGGAACTGGACCTCCACCGTCTCCCCGTCGGGGACCGCGGCGCTGTCCTTGCCGTCGATCTGCAGCGTCGCGCCCTGGCCGAGCCCGTTGGTGAGCCGGACCTTGGCCTCGGCGGCCACGGTGATCTTCGCGGTGGCCGGCTTCGAGCCGCAGAGCAGCAGACCCAGCCCACCGCCGCTGAAGCTCACCCCTGGCGCGGCCTCGGGCTCCGCGGCCGCGGCCGGGTGCGCGCCCAGCAGCGGCAGGCCCGCGAGCAGGCCGGCCGCCGCGAAGGCGGCGGCTCGCCGACGGATGGCGTACGACATAGCACTGTCTCCCCCTGGGGCGTGCGCCCCGGAATCCGGTCGCCTCGCGGGGGGCGAGGAGGCACGCCCGCGGGTCCCCGGCCGGGGCAGCACGGTGCGGCATTGGAATCAACGCGAGAAGTTCGCTCCGGTTGCGGGATGCACGGCGCGCAAGTCGGCGCGCGGAGCGGTAATACTGGTCGAATGCTTATCGGGGCCCACGTCGATTTTGAAGATCCACTAGCCGAGGCGACGGCGCGAAACGCCGATGTCGTCCAGTTCTTCCTGGCCGACCCGCAGGGCTGGAAGGCGCCGGAGGCGCGCCCGGACGCGGCCGCGCTGCGCGACAGCGCGGTGCAGATCTTCATCCACGCGCCGTACGTGATCAATCTCGCCTCGACCAACAACCGGATCCGCATCCCCAGCCGCAAGCTGCTCGGCCAGCACGCCGCGGCGGCGGCCACGGTGGGCGCGAGCGGTCTGATCGTGCACGGCGGCCACGTCAACAAGGGCGAGGACGTGGCGACCGGCATCGAGAACTGGCGCAAGGCGCTGCAGCAGGCGAAGGACAACGGCGGCCTGCCGGTCCAGGTGCTCATCGAGAACACCGCCGGCGGCGACAACGCCTGCGCCCGCCGCTTCGACGAGCTGGCCCGGCTCTGGGACGCGGTCGGCGAGTTCGGGGTCGGCTTCTGCCTCGACACCTGCCACGCCCACGCGGGCGGCGAGGAGCTGCTCGACATCGTGGACCGGGTGAAGGGCATCACCGGCCGCATCGACCTCGTGCATGCGAACGGATCGCGAGATGGATTCGACTCGGGCCGCGATCGGCACGACAATCTGACGGTCAAGAACTCAGAGCCCGGAATGATCGACCCCGAGCTGGTGGCCGCAGTGGTACGGGCCGCCGGTGCGCCCGCCGTGGTGGAGACGCCAGGTGGCGCGCAGGGGCAGTCCGCCGACATCGCGTACCTGCGCGCACACCAGTAGAGGGGAACCTGTGAACGGGACCGACGCCGCGCCCGCCAAGGAGCCGACCACCGTGAAGGAACCGGGCGCCCCTCGCCACGCCGCGCCCGAACCGGAGCCGGCCGCGGAGGACGCCTTCGCCCGGTTCAGCCCGGCGCCCGAGGAGAACCCGACCGGGTTCCGCCGGGTGCTGCGCGGGACCCGGCGCGCGCTGGTGCACGAGTGGGCGCTGGCCGCGTACGCCTCGGTGGTGCTGGCCGTCCTGATGACCTGGCCGACCATGCGTTACCCGGCCTACACCATCCCGCAGGACACCGGCGACCCGACGCTGCAGGCATGGCAGATGGCGTGGTCGGGGCACGTGCTGAAGACCGACTGGTCCCAGCTGTGGCACTCGAACAGCTTCTACCCGGAGAAGTACAGCTTCGCCTTCTCCGACACCCTGCTCGGGTACGCCCCGGCCGGCCTGTTCGGCACCGGCCTGGAAGCGGCGCTGATCCGCTACAACGTGATGTACGTCCTGCTGCACGCGCTCGCCTTCTTCGGCGCGTACGTGCTGGTCCGCCAGCTCGGCTCGGGCAAGACCGGCGCGGCCGTGGCGGGCGCCGCGTTCGCGTACGCGCCGTGGCGGCTGGCGCAGGCCGGGCACATGCACGTGATGTCGGTCGGCGGCATCGCGCTCGCGCTGGCCATGCTCGCGCGTGGTCACGGCTACTCGCTGCGCCACGGCTACCAGCCGGACAAGCGCAGGCCCGGCTGGGCGCTGGCCGGCTGGCTGGTGGCGGGCTGGCAGATCAGCCTCGGCTTCGGCATCGGCCTGCCGTTCGCGTACGTGCTGGCCACCATCGTGCTGGTGTGCCTGGTGTCGTACCTGATCCACCGGAAGTGGATCTGGAGCGAGCCCAAGCCGTTCGGCTGGAAGCTGCTGTCCTTCGACGCCGTCGGCGGCCTGATCTTCGCGGCGGTCGGCGGGCTGATGGCGCTGGCCTACTTCAAGGTCATCGAGCTGCACCCGTACGCGGAGCGCTCGGACGTCGAGGTGGGCTGGTACTCGCCGCCGCTGCTCGGCTTCTTCACCAGCCCGGCCCAGTCGATGCCGTGGGGCGAGGCGCACACCGGCGCCCGCGAGTCGCTGGGCTGGGCGGCGGGCGAGACCAGCCTACTGCCGGGCTTCGTGCTCTACGGCCTGGCCTTCGCCGGCCTGGTCATGTCGGTGTGGAAGCTGCGCCCGCGCCTGCTGCTGTTCGGCGGCGTGGTGCTGACCATCGTGCTGGCCATGGGCACCAAGTTCTTCGGCGGCCGCCCCGGCTACATGACGCTGTACGACATCCTGCCCGGCTGGAGCGGCATCCGGACCCCGGGCCGCCTGGTCATCTGGACCACGCTGCTGCTGGCGATCCTGGCCGCGGGCGCGGTGACCGCGTTCGTGGAGCAGGCCCGGACGGTCTCGGTGGACCGGGTGCCCTCCCGGCCGCACCCGCTGCTCCGGCTGGCCACCCTCATCCCGGTGGTGCTGGTGCTGATGGAGGGCCTGAACGTCACCGAGCACCCGGTGGTGCCGCTGCAGCCCGCCTCGATGGCGACCGCCCAGGGGCCCATGCTGGTGCTGCCCAGCGACCCGCTGATGGATATGAAGGTCATGGTCTGGTCGACGGACCGGATGACCCCGATCGTCAACGGCAACAGCGGCTTCACGCCGGCCACGCTCGGCGAGATCCGGGAGTTGTGCAAGACGTTCCCGGATCAGGCGAGCGTGGACCGGCTGCGCACGCTGGGCGTGAAGACGGTGCTGGTGCTCCGCGAGGAGGTCAAGGGCACGCCGTACGAGGCGGCGCTGACCGCGCCCGCCGACGGCCTGGGCCTGCAGCGCACCGAGGCCCAGGACGCCGTGGTGTTCACACTGAACTGACCGCTGCCGGACGATCCGGGGTGAACTCCGTGGACGGCCCGTTCCCATCGAGGAGCGGGCCGTCCGTCTTGTGCACGGGCAGCGGCCCGCTGGGCAGCAGGCGGCTGAACGGGCCGCCGTCCGGGTCGCTGACCTCGGGATAGGCCTGGCGCACCGCGTCCTGCCCGGGCCGCAGGATGTCCCGGATCACCAGCACGACCAGCGCGATCACGGTGCCGAGGCGCAGCAGCGAGGCGAAGACGAACACGCCCTCCGGGAACACCGACTTGCCGGACGCGCCCATCAGCTCGCCGTAGAACGCGACGAAATAGCAGATCTCCGCGAGCTGCCAGGCCAGGAACGCGCCCCACTTGGGCCGGGCCAGCACCAGCAGCGGCAGCAGCCACAGCGTGAACTGCTGCGACCACACCTTGTTGGTGATCAGGAACAGCGCCACCACCAGGAAGGCGAGCTGGGCCAGGCGCGGCGGGGTATTCACCCGCAGGCCCAGGATCACCAGCCCCACGCAGCAGAGGGCGAAGACCCCGAGCGACAGGTTGGTGACCGTCGGCACGTCGTTCCACAGCTGCAGGCCGAACGGGTCGAAGTGCCGGGCGACGTACCAGGACGTGCCCCAGTCGATGATGCGCTCGGAGTTGAGGTCGAGGAAGCGCCGCCAGTTCTCGAAGTTGATCATCATGACCGGCACGTTGACGGCCAGCCAGGCGGCGGCGCCGGCCGCGATCGAGGTCAGCATCGGGGCGTACTTGCGCGAGCGCAGGCCCAGGATCAGGATCGGCAGGAACAGGAAGCCCGGCCAGAGTTTGGCGGCCATGCCCAGGCCCAGCAGCACCCCGGCGGCCACCGGATAGCGCCTGCCCCACAGCCACAGCCCGGCGACCGCCAGCACGATGGCCAGCAGGTCCCAGTTCACCGTGGCGGTCACCAGCATTACGGGGGACAGCGCGAACAGCGCCGCGTCCCAGGGTCTGCGCCGCCGCATCGAGATGATCATCGCGACCGTGGCGAGCGCGAACAGGCCCAGCACGAACGCGTTCGCGTCGTAGAACAGCTGCGCCTGGTTGATCGCCGGGTTCTTCTCCCCGAGCGCGTGCACCGGCAGGCCCAGGGCGCCCATGAAGGCGCCGGTCAGCACCGGGTACTCCACCGGGAAGTCGACGTAGGGCACGGCGCCCTCGTTGAGGTGCTCGGCGTAGTACAGCGCCAGCACGTCGGTGTAGCAGAAGTGGGTGTACTGCTTGTAGTCCGCCCAGGCACCGTCGCGGCAGGGGGACTTCTGCACCCAGTGCAGCGCCAGCATCAGGCAGGTGAGCGCGAGCACGATCCGCGCGGCGGTCCAGAAGCGCCCACCCCGCGACGGGGTCTCCGGCACGGCGTGCTCGCCGCGGGGTCCGCCGATCGCCTCGCTCAGCCCGCGGACGAACCCGTCCTCGCGGGCAGGCGACACCACGTGCTCACGAACATCACTCATAGCCCGACATCCTGCCTCAGAAAACCCGGTAATGCAGCATGGCGCACGTTCCCGCCCTGCCACATATAGAAGAGGGGCCTCCCACGTGGGAGGCCCCTCTTCTATGCGCTGTCAGTTGCCGGTACACGGCTTTCCGAAGCCGCCGCATGATCGGGTCGGGGTCGGGGTCGGTGCCGGTGAGTTATCCGGATTACCCGGGTTCCCAGGGTTGTTCGGGTTTCCGGGGTTGTTCGGGTCGTACCCGGGGCAGCCCGGCTGGTTCGGGTTGAAGATGCACTGGCCGAGGTCGAAGGACGGGCTCGGGATGACGCCGTCGCCCACGCCCTCGACCTCACCGATGTTGCCACCGGTGCCGTCGGGCAGCGACTCCTTCTTCATGCCGGAGTGCGCCGCGTTCATGAACTTTTCCCAGATGTCGCCGGGCAGGCCGGAGCTGGTGATGTTCCCCGAGCGGGCGCCGCCCTTCTTGTAGATCGGGTCGGAGGCGTTCTTGACGTTGCCGACCCAGATCGCCGTGGCGATCTGCGGCGTGTAGCCGACGGTCCAGACGTTGGAGTTGGCGCCCTTCTTGACCAGGCTCTCCCAGGTGCCGGTCTTCGCGGCGGCCTCGCGGCCGTTGTCGAGCGAGTGGCCGTAGCTGCGCGGCATCTGCTTGAGCACGCCGGTGACCTCGTCGGCCACCTCCTGCCGGATCGTCCGCTGGCCCTTCAGCTTCTCGCCCGTGTTCGGCACGATCTCGTACTTGCCGGTCTTCGTGTTCTTCTTCTCGACCTTGATCACGAAGTGCGGCTTGTTGTAGATGCCGCGGTTGGCGAAGGTCGCCATGCCGGAGGCGTGGTCCAGCACCGTGATCGGGTACTGACCGAAGGCCACCTGGTAGTCGAACGGGTCGCGGGCCCCCTTGATGACGCCGGGCTTGGTGAGGTCACGCGCCTTGCCGTCGTCGGTCGACCACATGGTGCGGACACCGGCCGCCCTGGCCATCTCCAGGACCTTGTTCGCGCCGAGCTTCTTCGCGATCTTGAAGAACGGCACGTTCAGCGAGAGCCGGGTGACCTCTTCCAGGGTGCAGTTGGTGCCGCACTTGAGGTCGCCCGGGTCACGGCCCGAGTTCTGCACCGGGGCCAGGCCGCAGGTGTCGTACTTCTTGCAGTTCTTCGCGGTCAGCGGCGTGGGGTCCCAGGTCGACTTGATGGAGATGCCGTTCTCGACCGCCGCCGCCAACGTGTAGATCTTGAACGACGAGGCCGCGGGGTGACCGCCGTCCTCCCACTCGGTGCCCTCATTGATCTTGCCGGCGTAGTCGATGCCGGTGCCGTCGGCGCCACCGTAGTAGGCCATCACCCGGCCCGTCTTCGGGTCGATCGCCACACCGGCCGCGATCACGTTCTTGGGGTAGCCGTTGATCAGCGTGCCCTTGCGGTCGATCGCCTTGACCACGTCGTTGGTGCACTTCTTCTTGTCGCCCTCACCGGTGCAGGTCTCCTTCCACTCGAACGTGCGGAAGAGCTGCGCCTCCAGTGCCTGCTGGGCCTTGAGGTTGATCGTGGTGGTGATCCGGTAGCCCTTGTTGCGCCAGTCGGTGATGCCCCAGGCGGCCAGCTCGCGGTCCACGTACTTCTGGATCACGAAGCCGGTGCCGGTGCCCTGGACGCCGGTCTCGCCGGACTTCGCCGTGTACTTCGCCACGGCCGGGTACTCCATGGCGTCGCGCTTGGCCTTGTCCAGCCGGCCCATCTCGACCATGTTGTTCAGGACGTAGTTCCAGCGTTCCTTGTTGGCCTCGGGGTTGAAGTGCGGGTCGAAGCCCTTGGTGCCGTCGGCCTCGTTCGGCTCGGGCTGCTTGAGCACCGCGCCGAGCACCGCGGCCTGCTCGACCGTCAGCTTGTCGGCGGTAATGCCGAAGTACGCCTTCGCGGCGGCGCCGACGCCGTTGGAGCCGCGGCCGAACCAGACCGTGTTGACGTAGTACCCGAGGATCTCGTCCTTGCTGTGCTCCTGCTCCAGCCGGCGCGCCATGACCGCCTCGCGCAGCTTGCGGGCGTAGGTCACCTCGAGGTCCTTGGCGGCGTTACGCGCGTACTGCTGGGTGATGGTCGAGGCGCCCTGGGTCTCGCCGCCGGTGAGGTTGTTCCACGCGGCGCGGGCGATGCCCCACAGGTCGATGCCGTCGTGCTCGAAGAAGTTCTTGTCCTCGCCCGCGATCAGCGCCACCTTCACCTCGTCGGAGAGGGTGGACATCGCGACGATCTCGCGGTTCTCGCCGCCGAGCTTGGCGATCTCCTTGCCGTCCGAGGAGAGGACGAAGGTGTTCTCGCTCTGGCTGAAGTCCTCCGGCGCGGGCACCGAGTCGTAGAAGTAGGTGCCGCCGATCAGGCCGCCGCCGGCGAGCAGCACGGTGACCGCCACCGAGGCGAGCACGATGCTGCGCACCTTCGCCTTCTTGCTCTTCTTGCCGGGCGCCGTCTTGCCCGCGCCGCCGCCCCTGCCGGGGCGCGAGTCGTCCTCGTCCTCCAGGCCGGGCGGGCGCACCACGGCCCGGCCCGCCGGACCGCCCACGGTCGCGCGGCCCGCGGAGCCGCCGACGGTGGCCCGGCCCGCCGCTCCACCCACCGCTGCGGAGCCGACGGCCGCCGAGCCGACCGCCGCGGAGCCCACCGAGGCGCGGCCCGCGGACGAGCCCACGCTGGCCCGGCCCACGCCCGGGCTGACCGACGGGCTCACCGGAGCCTGACCGTACCCCTGGTCGCCGTAGCCGCCCTGGCCGCCGTAGCCCTGGTCGTAGCCGGGCGCGCTCTGCCCGTAGCCGCCCTGGCCGCCGTACCCGCCTCCGCTGCCGGAGGGCTGCTGCCCGTAGTCCGACGGGGCGCTCGACGAGTAGTCGTAGCCGTAGTCATCGGATGGCACCGAGGCGCGGCCCGAGTTCTGCGCCGGGGGCTGGTATGACTGACGGTAATACTCGTCGTCATACCCGTTGCCGGCGTGAGGGTCGCCGTACGAAGTCATCTGTCACACCGTTCCGGTCGGGGATGTGGCGGTGGTGGCAGCCGCGGACGGCTGGGGGGCCGTCCTGTGCGCGCGCCCCAGAAGGTACTGCTCCACCAAGTGGTTCCAATCGCAGCCGCGGCACACCTCGACTACGTACACCTGAAACTCACCGAGCGTGTCGGCGAGCGCCGCCAGCTCCGCGCGCGAACGCGCCTGCCCGGCGGACTGCTTGAGCTGATCACCGTAGATGTAGTGCACGTTGATCATGTACTCACGGCGGCAGATGGGGCACCGCTGCTCGGTGGCCTCACCGTGGAACCGTGCCGCGCTCTTCAGGTAGGGGGAGGCGTCGCACACCTCTGACGTGCCGACCTTCCCCGTGTAAACGTCTCGCAGCAGCGCCTGCCGCTGCAGCGAGTAGTCAACGAACCCGCTCCGGCGGGGGGCACCCGCCGTGGACCCCCCGTTTGAGGGCACGGTGATCCGTTGCTGCGCGCGCATGAAAAGCAGGGTAACTCCTACTTCTCCCTGCCGCGACCGCCGTCACACAGCGTGACCAGCACATGAGCCCAGCGCGCAGAGATCTTGAGATGGCGTGACCGTACGCACCGCTGTATTGCCTCGACGTGTCCGGACGTTCTAACGTAACGATGTATCGGGCCGATACATCGTCCGCTCCACCGACCCGGTAACCGACCGCCAGACGCACCGCGAGACCGAACGAAGGGGGTGGCCGACGTGCTCGATCTGGCCATCCTCGGCCTGCTGCATGAATCCCCGATGCATGGGTATGAGCTGCGCAAGCAACTCAGCACCAAGCTGGGCGCGATCCGCGCGGCGATCAGCTACGGCTCTCTCTACCCCACACTGCGACGGCTGCAAACCGCCGGCTGGATCACCGAGGCGGGGGAGACCCCCGCCGACGACGCCGACGTGCCGCCGCTCACCAGCCGCCGGGGCAGGGTGGTCTACAAGATCACGGCCGAGGGCAAGGAGCGGTTCCAGGACCTGCTGGCGCAGGTCGGGCCGGAGGCGTACGAGGATGCCGCGTTCGGCGTGCACTTCGCCTTCTTCTCCCGCACCGAAGTCGACATCCGGCTGCGCATCCTGGAGGGCCGCCGCCGCAAGGTGGAGGAACGCCGGGAGGGCTTCCGGGAGGTGCTGCAGCGCGCCGCCGAGCGGCTCGACGCGTACACCCTGGAGCTGCAGCGACACGGCCTGGACGCCGCGGACCGGGAGGTCCGCTGGCTGGAGGAGCTCATCGCCAACGAGCGCTCCGGCCGCACCCCACCACCGCGCGGCAGCGAGGGCGAGCTGCGCCCGCCCGCACCGCGCAGCACAGATTCCGCACCACCGCTCACGGCCCGACCGGGCCCTGACGACTCCGCCGAGTGAGTTGGGCGATCCCGGCCGACCGGCCGGACGCCTGAAGATGAAGAAGGAGGCAGGAGCTATGGGCTCCGTCCGCGTTGCGATCGTCGGTGTCGGTAACTGCGCCTCGTCCCTGATCCAGGGCGTGGAGTACTACCGCGACGCCGACCCGTCCGAGCGCGTCCCCGGCCTGATGCACGTCGACTTCGGCGGGTATCACGTCCGCGACGTCGAGTTCGTCGCCGCGTTCGACGTCGACGCCAAGAAGGTCGGCCGGGATCTCGCCGAGGCCATCGTGGCCAGCGAGAACAACACCATCAAGCTGTGCGACGTGCCGCCCACCGGCGTCACCGTGCACCGCGGCCCGACCCTGGACGGCCTGGGTCAGTACTACCGCGAGATGGTCGAGGAGTCCGACGAGACCCCGGCCGACGTGGTCAAGGTCCTCAAGGACGCCAAGGTCGACGTGGTCGTCGCGTACCTGCCGGTCGGTTCGGAGGAGGCGGACAAGTTCTACGCCCAGGCCGCGATCGACGCCGGCTGCGCGTTCGTGAACGCCCTGCCCGTCTTCATCGCCTCCGACCCGGTGTGGGCCAAGAAGTTCGAGGACGCGGGCCTGCCCATCGTCGGTGACGACATCAAGAGCCAGGTCGGCGCCACCATCGTGCACCGCGCCCTGGCCAAGCTGTTCGAGGACCGCGGCGTCGAGCTGCTGCGCACGTACCAGCTCAACTTCGGCGGCAACATGGACTTCATGAACATGCTGGAGCGCAAGCGCCTGGTGTCGAAGAAGATCTCCAAGACCCAGTCGGTGACGTCCCAGATCCCGCACGAGATGACCAAGGGTGACGTGCACATCGGCCCGTCGGACCACGTGCCGTGGCTCGACGACCGCAAGTGGGCCTACATCCGGCTGGAGGGCCGCTCGTTCGGCGACACCCCGCTGAACGCGGAGCTGAAGCTCGAGGTGTGGGACTCTCCGAACTCCGCCGGTGTGATCATCGACGCGGTGCGTGCCGCGAAGATCGCGCTCGACCGGAAGATCGGCGGCCCGATCCTGTCCGCTTCGAGCTACTTCATGAAGTCGCCGCCGGTGCAGTACAGCGACCACGACGCGCACCAGGCCGTGGAGAACTTCATCAAGGGCGATGTAAATCGTTGATTTCGGGTGCCCGCCTGAAAAGTGTGAGCGGGTTAACTCATTCACTGATCGATGGCCTGTCTACTGCGGAAATCGACTCTCGTCGCGCAGTAGATAGGCCATCGTCTGTACAAATAGGGCGCTGACGCGCGGCTTTACGGCACGCTCGGTGTATAGACCACTGGCGCACAGTTATGCATAGTTGGCTTATGGCCAAGTCTGATTTGATGGATCGGGTGACCACGGACCTGTCCCGTGGCCATACCTACCCGGCGATCCAGCGTATGCACAGCCTGGTCGCCGCCCACCCCACCGACCTCGATCTGCGGCGCAGGCTCGCCGCGATCTACCGGGCCACCGGCAACGGCGTAGAGGCCGGCCGCTGGTCCTACCTCGACGACACCGCCGAGCCCGACGAGCTCGCCGCCTTCGAGACCAGCTTCCCCCCGCACCGCCGCCTGGAAGCCCTGCGCTGGCCGATCGGCGTGCCCGCACCCACCGACGTCTCCCGGGAGCGGCTCGCGCCGCTGCTGGCCCTCGCCACGGCGGCGAAGGCCCCGGTGCCCATGGCGCCCAAGGGATCCGGGCGACTGCAGACCGCCGCGGCCGTCACGACGCTCGGCGCGCTCGCCGGGCTCGCGGTCATCGGCGTACGCACCGTCGCCGAATGGATCTTCTGACGCCGAGACGACTGATGATCTGTGACCCGGCCGTTATAAATGCCACTGGCGTGGTGACCACCTCTCCATAAGGATCAGTGCGTGGCAAAGGCGGACGTACTCGCCCGGGTGCGCGCCGATCTCGCGGCCGGGCATACCCACATGGCGGTGCAGCGCCTGCGTACGCTGCTGGCCGCCCTCCCTGACGACATAGAGATCCGCGAGCTGCTGACCTCCATCTACCGGCAGACCGGTAATCCGGTGGAGGCCGGCCGCTGGGGTTTCCTCACCGGCGTGGTACGCGACGCGGAGCTCGTCGCGTTCGCCAAGGCCAATCCGGATCCGTGGCAGCGGCTGCGGCTGCTGCACTTCCAGGGCGACACGGTCCACCTCTCCGAGGACGCCGCGCAGCGGCTGGTGCAGCTCGCCGACGAGGCCGAGCGCTCCGGCCCGCCGACCGCCTGGTCCGGCTCCTATCGGGCGCCCAGCCGCAAGCGCGGCGTGGTGCTGCCCTGCCTGTTCACCCTGCTGGTGCTGGGCGTCGCGCTGTTCTTCGCCTCGGTGGGGGCCATCAAGGTCCTCGGCTGGATCGCCGAATGAGACCGTGACGGCCCGCTGTTGCCCGAGGCCGCTACCTTTCGCGGCGTGGGTACGGCGACACTGATCTTCCTGATCATCGGGGCACTGGGCGTTCTCATCGCGGCCGTCGCCGTGCTCGGCGGTGATCTGCTCGACATGGGCGACGGCTTCGTCTCCACGGAACTCGTGGCGGGACTCGTCGGCGGCTTCGGCTTCAGCGCCGCCGTGCTCAACGAGCTGTTCGGCGACGCCGTCGGGCTGGCCGTGGTGCTGGCCCTCGGTGTGATCACCGCCATACCCCTCGGCCTGCTGTCCGGTCTGCTCGTCGACCGGATGTCGAACATGCGCACCGACGCCACCCCCACCCGCGCCGACCTGGTCGGCACCCGGGGCGTCGTGGTGACCCCGATCCCCGCCGGGGGATTCGGCGAGGTCCGGGTGCGCATCGGCGGCCAGCCCGTGAAACTCTCCGCCCGGGCCGAGCGCCCGGTGCCGCTGGGCACCAAGGTCGCCGTGATCGCCGCGGTCAGCGACACCAGCGTGATCGTCCAGGAAGTCCCGGAGCAGTAGCTCCCTACAAGAAGGAAGGTTGATGACACCCCTCGCCATCGCCATCGCGGGCGGCGTACTGCTCGCACTCCTGCTCGTGCTGTTCGTGCTCTCCCGGATCAAGGTGGCCGGCCCCAACGAGGCCTTCATCGTGACCGGCCGCAAGGGCCGCTCCATCGAGACCGCCGACGGGGCGCGCTCCACCGACCTGTCGGGCCAGAAGGTCGTCATGGGCGCGTCCGTGTTCGTGCTGCCCGTCGTGCAGAAGCTGCAGGTCCTCGACCTGTCCAGCCGCCGCATCCACGTGGAGATCACCGGCGCGGTGAGCAAGCAGGGCATCCGGGCCAACCTGCAGGGCGTCGCGATCGTGAAGGTCGGCGGCACCGAGGACGCCATCCGCGCCGCCGCGCAGCGCTTCCTGCACCAGCAGTCGGAGATCGAGGAGTTCACCCGCGAGGTGCTGGCCGGTGCGCTGCGCTCGATCGTGGGCCGGCTCACCATCGAGGAGATCATCCGGGACCGGGCCGCGTTCGCCTCCGCCGTCGCGGAGGAGGCGGAGCACTCGATGACCAACCAGGGCCTGGTGCTCGACACGTTCCAGCTGCAGGACATCCTCGCCGAGGGCTCGTACCTGCAGGACCTCGGCCGACCCGAGGCCGCCCGGGTGCTCAAGGACGCCGCCATCGCCGAGGCAGAGGCCCGGCAGCTGGCCGAGCAGGCCCGGCTGAAGTCCGAGGAGTCCATCGCCGAGGCGCAGCGCAACCTGGCCCTCAAGCAGGCCGCCATCCAGGCCGAGATCGACGCGGCCAAGGCGGTCTCGGCCGCGGCCGGCCCGCTCGCCGAGGCCGAGCGCCAGCAGATCATCATCGGCGAGCAGCGCAAGGTCGCCGAGCAGAACGCCGAGCTCAAGCAGCGCCAGCTCGACACCGAGGTGCGCAAGCCCGCCGACGCGGCGCGGTACAAGGTCGAGCAGGAGGCCGAGGCCGACCGCAACGCCCGGGTGCTCGCCGCCGACGCAGCCCGCCAGGCCACCATCGCCGCCGCGCAGGCGTCCGCCGAGCAGGCCCGCCTGACCGGTGAGGGCGAGCGGGCCCGCCGGGCCGCGCTGGCCGAGGCCAACGCGATCGAGGGTGCCAAGGAGGGTGAGGCCGAGCAGCGCCGGCGCACCGCGATCGCGGACGCGGTCGAGCGCGAGGGCACGGCCGAGGCGGCCGCGATCCTGGCCAGGGGCCAGTCCGAGGCCGAGGCGATGCGCCTGAAGGCCGAGGCGTTCGCGCAGTACGGCGAGGCCGCCGTGCTCGACCTGCTGGTGAAGGTGCTGCCGCAGGTGGTCGCCGCCGCGTCCGCCCCGATGGGCGCGATCGACAAGATGACCGTGATCTCGACCGACGGCGCCAGCTCGCTGACCAAGTCGGTGGCGACCAACGTCGCGCAGGGTCTGCAGCTCGGCAACGACCTGACCGGCATCGACCTGCCCGCGCTGCTGGCGCGGGTGACCGGCGCCGCCGCCCCCAAGGAGTGATCCCCAGCTGCGGACGTTCCCGCCTTCGCCGGTGGGAACGTCCGCAGCGTTCCCCTGCGGGCCACGCGCGCCACGTAGGGTGGTGACGTGCCCCACCCCGTGATCCCGAACGCGACCGAGAGCCGGCGGGTCGCCGCCACCTCCCGCGCGATCCTGACCGGCGCGCCGTTCCGGCGCCTGCTCGGGGTGCGGCTCACCAGCCAGATCGCCGACGGCTGGTTCCAGGCGGGCCTGGCCGGGTCGCTGCTGTTCAACCCCGACCGCCAGTCCAGCCCGGTCGCGATCGCCGCCGGGTTCGCCATCCTGCTGCTGCCGTACTCGCTGCTCGGGCCGTATGTCGGCGTGTTGCTGGACCGCTGGGACCGGCGCGCCTCGCTGTCCACGGCCAACCTGGCCCGCGCCGTGATGGTGCTGCCCGCGGCCGCGCTGCTCTGGTCCGGGCTGCAGGGGCTCGGGTTCGCGGTCTGCGCCCTGATCGTCATCGCGATCAACCGGTTCTTCCTCGCGGGCCTGTCCGCGTCGCTGCCCCACGTGGTCGAGGAACGCAAGCTGGTGCCCGCGAACGCGCTCGCGTCCACGCTGGGGACCATCTGCTACTCGATCGGCCTGTTCACCGCCGCGTCCGTCGTCGCGCTGCAACTGGTCGGCACCGACCGGCACGGGTACGGCCTCATCGCCGCCACCGCCGCCCTGGGCTACCTCGCCTCCGGCCTGCTGGCCCGGCGCTTCTTCCGGCGCGACGAGCTGGGCCCCGACGCGCACGAGCGGGCCACCGACAGCATCCGGGCCGCCGTGGTCGTGGTGTTCCGGGGCATGATCAGCGGCGCCAGACACCTGGCCTCGCGCGGCAGGGCCGCCCGGATCATGGTCCTGCAGTCGGCCTACCGCTTCCTCTACGGCGTGCTCACGCTCGCCGTGCTCCTGCTCTACAGCCGCTACTTCGGCAAGGCGGCCGAGCGCACCGCGACGGAGCTGTCCGGAGCGGCGCAGTCGATGGGGCAATTGGGGCTGGTGGTCCTGTTCGGGGCCGCCGGGGCGGCCGTCGCCGCCGTGCTCACCCCGCTCGCGGTGCGCTGGTGGGACGCGCGGCGCTGGCTGACCGGCGCGGTCGCCGCCGTCGGCGTGGTGGTGCTGGTCTGCGGGCTGCCGTTCGTCGCGCCGCTGCTGCTGGTCGCGGTGTTCCTGGTGAACGTCGCCTCGCAGAGCATGAAGATCCTGGTCGACGCGACCATCCAGCACGAGTGCGCGGACGTCTACCGGGGGCGGGTGTTCAGCGTCAACGACACCGCGTTCAACCTGTGCTTCGTGGGCGGCCTGTTCACGGCCGCGCTCACCCTGCCCGGCAACGGCAAGTCCGCGATCGCCCTGGTGATCACCTCGACGGCCTTCGTCCTCCTCGCCGCCTGGTACTGGACCACCACCGCCCGCCTGGCCACCACCCCACCCGACCCGGACACCACCCCCACCGTCTACAAGTCCTGACCCGCCGCGCGCCCGCCAAGATCACTCGACTTGCCTGGCACTTCGGCGTATCTTGCGGCCGCATACGCCCAAGTGCCAGGCAAGTTGGACGATCTTGACGGCCTGGTCCGGTCCGGCCGAGTGCCGCACGGTCGGCGGCGGGGGAGGGTCAGGGGAGGAGGCCCTCGGCGCGGGCCCAGCGCTGGAGTTCGGCCTCGGCCTCGGCGCGGTCGAGGGGGCCGCGTTCCAGGCGCAGCTCCTTCAGGTGCTTCCAGGCGCGGCCGACGATGGGACCGGCGGGGACGCCGAGCAGCTCCATGATCGCGTTGCCGTCCAGGTCGGGGCGCACCCGGGCCAGGTCCTCCTCGGCCTGGATGCGGGTGATGCGCTGCTCCAGCGCGTCGTAATCGGCGGCGAGCAGGGCCGCCTTGCGCTTGTTGCGCGTGGTGCAGTCGGAGCGGGTGAGCTTGTGGAGGCGGGAGAGCTGGTCGCCCGCGTCGGTGACGTACCGCCGCACGGCCGAGTCGGTCCACTCGCCGCGGCCGTACCCGTAGAAGCGCAGGTGCAGCCCGACCAGCGCGACCACCGGCCCGATCACGTCCTTGGGGTACTTGAGCGCCTTGAGCCGGGTCTTGGCCATGCGGGCGCCGACCATCTCGTGGTGGTGGAAGCTGACCCCGCCGTCGGCGCCGACCGCCTTGGTGGCCGGCTTGCCGATGTCGTGCAGCAGCGCGGCCAGGCGCAGGATCAGGTCGGGGCCGCCGTCGGCGGTGTCGTACCCGGCGGCGTTGCTGACCACCTTGAGGGTGTGCTCGTACACGTCCTTGTGCTGGGCGTGCTCGTCGATCTCCAGCTTCAGCCCGGCCAGCTCCGGCAGGAAGCGGTCGGCCAGGCCGGTGTCGACGAGCAGCCGCAGCCCGGTCACCGGGTCGGCGCCGAGCAGCAGCTTGGAGACCTCGTCGCGGATCCGCTCGGCGGTGATCCGGTCCAGGTCGGCGGCCATGTGCTCCATCGCCGTACGCACCGCGGGGTCGAGGTCGAACCGCAGCTGCGCGGCGAACCGGGCGGCGCGCAGCATGCGCAGCGGGTCGTCGCCGAACGATTGCGCCGGGGTGCCCGGCGTCCGGATCACCCGCGCGGCCAGGTCCTGCAGGCCGCCGAACGGGTCGGCGAACTCGTGGCCGGGCAGGCTGACCGCCATCGCGTTGATCGTGAAGTCGCGCCGGACCAGGTCGTCGTGCAGGTTGTCGCCGTACTGCACGAGCGGGTTGCGGCTCACCCCGTCGTAGGACTCCGCCCGGTAGGTGGTGATCTCCAGCCGGAGCCCGCCGCGCTGCAGCCCGATGGTGCCGAACTCGCGTCCGGTCTCCCAGGTCGCCTCGGCCCAGCCCTTGATGATCTTCAGGGTGTCCTCGGGGCGGGCGTCGGTGCAGAAGTCGAGGTCGTCGCCGAGCCGGCCGAGCAGCGCGTCCCGGACGGAGCCGCCGACGAGGTGCAGCTCGAATCCGGCCTTGGCGAAGCGGCGGCCGAGCTCGTCGGCGACGGGTGAGACACGCAACAGCTCGGTGACGGCGTTGCGCTGTGCGGCGGAGAGTTCAGGTGAGGGCGACATCGATCATCCAGCCTACTGGGGAGGCTGGTCATGGCCGTTCGCAGGTATGGTGCATCCCATGACAGCCCCCGATCGCACCCCCCCGATCGACTCCGAGAACACCACCGTCATGCCGAGGGTGGTGTCTGCCGGGCTGCCCGCCGAAGAGCTGGAGGCGTCGGCCGAGCCCAGTTTCGAGGAGGAGCACAAGGGGGCGGCCGGCAACTCGGCCATGATGGCGATCGGGTCGCTGGTCAGCCGGGGCACCGGCTTCCTGCGTACCGCGGTCATGGCGGCGGCGCTCGGCGGCGGCCTGGTCGGCAACGCGTACACCACCGCGCAGATCTTCCCCGGGATGATCTACGAGCTGCTGCTCGGCGGCATCCTCTCCAGCGTGCTGGTGCCGATGCTGGTCCGCGCGCGCAAGAGCGACCCGGACCGGGGCCAGGCCTACACGCAGCGCCTGCTCACCCTCGCCGTGATCGTGCTGGGCATCACCACGGTGCTCGCGGTGATCTGCGCCCCGCTGCTGACCATCGCGTACGCCAGCGACGAGGCCACCGACGCGCAGAAGCACCTGATCACCACGCTGTCGTACCTGATGCTGCCGACGATCTTCTTCTACGGTCTGACCGGTCTGTGCAGCGCGGTGCTCAACACCCGGGGCCAGTTCGCCGCCCCCATGTGGACCCCGATCCTGAACAACGCCGTGGTGATCGCCACCGGCGTCACCTACCTGGTGGTCTTCGGCGACGCGCAGATCGACCCGGAGCAGATGACCCCGGCCCGCATCCTGGTGCTGGGCGGCGGCGTGCTGCTGGGCATCGTGGTGCAGGCGCTGGGCCTGCTGCCCGCGCTGCGCAAGGTCGGCTTCCGGTGGCGCGCCCGCTTCGACTTCCGCGAACTGGGCCTGCGCCGGCTGGCGACGGTCGGCGGCTGGATGTTCTGCTACGTGATCGTCAACCAGCTGGCGCTGCTGGTGCTGACGAACCTGCTGAACCGGGCCGGTCACGTGGGCGGGGCCGGTCCCATGATCTACAACAACGTGTTCCTGCTGATGATGATGGCCCACGGCATCGTGGCGGTCTCGATCATCACCGCGCTGCTGCCGCGGATGAGCGCCGCCGCGTCCGAGGGCCGGGCCGCGGACATCGCCGCCGACCTCAGCAAGGGCATCCGCACCGTGGTGGTCATGCTCGCGCCGGTCGCGGTCACCTACGTGGTGCTGGCGCTGCCCATCTCCATCGCGCTGTTCGAGCGCGGGGCCTTCCACCGGGCGGACTCCATCCAGACCGCGCCCGTGCTGGCCATGGCCGGGCTGGCGCTGCTGCCCTTCGCGATCAGCCAGCTGTTCAACTTCAGCTACTACTCGCTGCAGGACACGAAGACCCCGGCGCTGATCAACCTGCCGGTGATCACCATGCGGCTGGCGATCCAGCTGGGCTGGTGGGCGGCGTTCGCCGCGGCCACCACCGCGGTCGGCATGATGCTGGGCAACGCCGTCTCGTACGTGTTCGCGGCGCTGCTCTCGGCCGCCCTGCTCAAGCGCCGGATCGGCCTGATCGGCCTGCGCCGGATCTCGGTCACCGTGGCCAAGGTCGTGGTGGCCGCGCTGATCGCCGCGGCGGCCGGCTACGGCACCGTCAAGCTGCTGTTCATGGGCGCCACGCAGTCCGAGGTGAGCGGGTTCACCAGCTGGGTCACCCTCGCCACCGGCGGCATCGTGATCTGCGGCGTGTACGGCGCCGCCGCGCTCGCCCTCAGGATCGGCGAGGTCCAGGACGTCCTCGGCATGGTCCGCCGCAAGCTCGGCCGCTGACCGGCACGCTGTTCAGCGAGGCCGCGGTTTCCCGGAAACTGCGGCCTCGCTCTCTGCCGTGATCAGTGTTTCGTGTCGGAACGTGAGGCCAGACCGCATCTTCCGACACGAGACACCCATCATCGCGGCGTAGCCTGCCGCTGGCGGCGGAGCCCGCGCAAGCCGCGGGTTAAGAAGGTGCCCTTCCTCTACGGAAAGCGATAAGAAGGTGCCCTTCCTTGCCTTCGTCAGCGGCGGCGGGTGCCGAAGATGGAGCGGATGATGGCGGTGCCGGCGGCGGCAGCAGCGGTCGTGAGCAGGCGTTTGGTGGTCTTGGAGCCGAGGATCTGGGTGGCGAGGTTCGGCTCGGGCTTGGCCTGCGGCGGGGGAGCGGGGGCCTGGGCGGGCGCGGGCGGCGGGGCGAGGCGGGCGGCGAGCATCTCGTACGCCGACTCGCGGTCCACGGGCTGGTTGTACTTCGCGCCCAGCGGCGAGCCCGCCGTGATCGCGGCCAGCACGGCCGGGTCCGCGGCGGCCATGAGCGACCGGGGCGCGCGCAGCCGGGTCCACGCGACGGGTGTCGGCGCGCCCTTCTCGCTGAGCACGGTCACGATCGCCTCGCCGGTGCCGAGCTGCGTCAGCACCTCCTCCAGGTCGTAGCCCGACTTCGGGAACGTGGAAGCGGTCGCCTTGAGCGCCTTCGCGTCGTCGGGCGTGTACGCCCGCAGCGCGTGCTGGACCCGGCTGCCGAGCTGGGCGAGCACGTCGGCGTGCACGTCCTTGGGGGTCTGCGTGACGAAGAAGACCCCGACGCCCTTGGACCGGATGAGCCGCACCGTCTGGGTGATCGACTCCAGGAACGCCTTGGAGGCGTCCTTGAACAGCAGGTGCGCCTCGTCGAAGAAGAAGACCAGCTTGGGTTTGTCCGGATCGCCGACCTCGGGCAGCTCCTGGTAGAGGTCGGCGAGCAGCCACATCAGGAATGAGGAGAACAGCGCGGGCTGGGCGACCACGCCGGGCAGCTCCAGCACGGTGACCATGCCCCGGCCGTCGGGCGCGGTGCGCAGCAGGTCGGTGGTGGCGAACTCGGGCTCGCCGAAGAACGCGTCCGCGCCCGCGTCGCTGAACCCGATCAGCTCCCGCAGCAGCACCCCGGCGGTCTGCTTGGACAGCCCGCCGAGGCTCTTCAGCTCGGCGGCGCCCTCCGCGGACACCAGGTACTGGATCACCGAGCGCAGATCCTTCACGTCGACCAGCGGCAGGCCCTTGGCGTCGGCGAAGTGGAAGACGAGGTTGAGCGAGGAGGTCTGCACCTCGGTCAGGTCCATCACCTTGGCCAGCAGCAGCGGCCCGAAGTCGGTCACGGTGGCCCGGACGGGCACGCCGACGCCCTTGCCGCCCAGGGTGAGGAACTCGCACGGGTACGCGGCGGGCACCCACGGCTGCCCCAGCTCGGCCATCCGCTCGGTGATCCGGTCGTTCGGCACGGCGGGGGCGGCCATGCCGCTGACGTCGCCCTTGATGTCGGCGAGGAACACCGGCACCCCGGCGGCGGACAGCTGCTCGGCGAGCACCTGGAGGGTCTTCGTCTTGCCCGTGCCGGTGGCCCCGGCGACCAGCCCGTGCCGGTTGAGCACGGCCAGCGGGACCCGGACCGGGCAGTCGGGCAGGGCCTTGCCGTCGGCGCCGACCAGCGCGCCGAGCTCGACCGCCGGGCCGTCGAAGGCGTATCCGGCCCGTACCGCCGCCGCGTCCACCATCACGCCGCTCCCTGTCAGATTTGCCCGATATGGAGGAAGCGTAGCTATTTTGTGCCACCCACACCGCCCATCCGGGCCGCCGACCGATACCGGTTCGAGTCTTCGGAGGGGCCCTCTGCGGCTGCGCCGATTCGTCAGATAGCTGTAAGGTCGCACTCGGCAACCGAGCGGAACGCCTAGGCTCTCTAGATAGCGGACGACAATGCGACGGCCTCCACGTGCGGGCTGAGTCCGATCCATGGCGGCACCGACGGCACATTGCGACTGCATCACTGAGGGAGGACGGGGTGACCCAGGTCGGCGAGGGGCCATCCGCGGCCGGGTCGGCTGCCGAACCCCTGGGCGGGCTCGCGGTCGGCGATGTGCTGGCCGAGCGCTACCGCCTGGAGGAGCACATCAACAACGACAGCGCCGGCCGTCAGGTCTGGCGCGGGGTCGACGTGGTGCTGCGCCGGCCGGTCGCACTCGTGCTGCGTACGCCGGGCGGCGCCTCCGCCGAGGAGATGCTCTCCGCCGCGGTCACCGCGAGCCGGGTGGTGCACCCGAACCTGATCGGCGTCTACGACGCCATCGACGAGGGCGAGCGGGCGTACGTCATCCGCGAGTGGATCGAGGGCACCGCCCTGCGCGACCTGGTCGCCGAGGAGGGCCCGTTCGACGCCGAACGCGCCACGTCCGTGCTGCACGCGGTCGCCGACGCGGTGTCCGCGCTGCACGCCAGCGGCATGGCGCACGGCAACGTGCACCCCGGCACGGTCCTGGTCGCCAACGACGGCCGGGTCGTGCTCGCCGACGCCCGGGTCGACGACCACACCAGCAACGAGGCCGACGTGCGCGGCCTCGGCGGCGTGGCGTACTTCATGCTCACCGGCCACTGGCCGAAGGCCGAGGCGGGGCGCTCCGCGCTGCCCGACGGCCGCCGCGACAGCACCGGCACCCTGGTCGCCCCGCGGCAGGTCCGCGCCGGCGTCCCGACCTACCTCGACGATCTCGTGATGGACCTGCTCGACGGGAAGCTCGCGCTGCCCACCGCGCAGGTGCTGACCTCCGAGCTGGCCCGGCTGGACACCGGCGAGCGGCTGCTGCTCGGCGGCAACGGCACGCTGCGCTTCGCCGAGGACCCGGCCGAGCCCACCCCGCGCGCCGCGACCCCGAAGCTGATGGCCGTCGGCGGCGTCGCCCTGGCGCTGGTCGTCGCGGGCCTGGTGTTCGCCGTACGCGCGCTCAACGCCGGGGCCGAGGAGCCCACCGCGAGCCCGTCGCCGACCGTGTCGGCCGCCCCGGCCGAGTCCGCCGCGCCGCAGCCCCGCGTGCTCAACCTGCGCGGCGACCAGGTCCGCATCGTCGACCCGGTGGGCGACCGCGACTCCGCCAAGGACGCCCCCAACCTGGTCGACGGCAAGGTGACCACGCAGTGGCGCACCAGCTGGTACAAGCAGAACTTCGGCGCCGTGGGCCAGCAGAAGAAGGGCCTCGGCATCCTCATCAAGCTGGACCAGCCGCAGATCATCTCCAGCGTGAAGGTGCAGCTCACCGACACCGGCACCTCGGCGACGCTGCAGGCGGGCCCGACCGACGCGCCGATGACCAAGGCCGGCGACCAGACCATCGTCGCCACGTTCAAGCCGGTCGAGAGCGCAACCGTGTTCGGGCCGGACTCCGGCAGCACCATGGTGTTCTCCACCGACACGACCACGCCGTACCAGTTCCTGATGATCTGGATCTCGCAGCTGCCCCCGGACTCGGAGGACGCCGGCCGGTTCCGCGTCGGCGTGCAGGAGATCGTGGTAGAGGTGCAGTGACCGGGCCGGACCCCCGTACGGACGAGGAGCTGCTGGCGGCCCATGCCGCCGGCGAGCCCGACGCCTTCGGGGTGCTGTTCCGCCGCCACCGCGACCGGCTCTGGGCCGTAGCGCTGCGCACCACCAACGATCGCGAGGACGCCGCGGACGCGCTGCAGGAGGCGATGCTCTCCGCGCACCGCGCCGCGGCCCGGTTCCGCGGCGAGGCCGCCGTGACCACCTGGCTGCACCGCATCGTGGTGAACGCCTGCGTCGACCGGCTGCGGCGGCGCCAGGCCCACTTCACCCTGCCGCTGCCCGGCCAGGCCGGCGCGGAGGAGGACGACCGCCACGGCGCGGCCCGCAACGAGCCGGCGGCGCCCAGCACCGACCACGACACCGCGATGGTGGTGCGGGCCGCGCTGGCCGAGCTGCCGTACGAGCAGCGGGCCGCCCTGGTCCTGGTGGACCTGCAGGGCTACTCGGTGGCCGAGGTGGCCGAGATGATGGGTGTGGCCGAGGGCACCGTCAAGAGCCGCTGCTCACGGGGCCGGGCCCGGCTCGCTGTGATGTTGGGTCACCTACGCAACCTGAACGCCGCACCTGACGTCGGAGGGACACGGACGCAGGACTTCGCACCGAAAGGGGGCTCCCATGACCACAGTCGATCATGATCTGCTGGCCGACTACGTCGGCGGCGCGCTGGAGGGCACCCCGGACGAAACCCGCATCGCCGAGCTGATCGCCGCGGACCCGGCGTGGCAGGCCGCCGCCGACGAGCTGCGCGGCGCGCTCGCTCTGGTCTCGGCGGATCTGACCGTGCTCTCCGCCACACCGGAGCCCATGCCCGCGGACGTGGCCGCCCGCTTCGACGCCCTGCTGGCCTCGCCCGAGTTCGCGCCGGTGCCCCCCGTGGCGCCGCGCTCCGGGGTGGGCGAGCGGACCCTGGACAGGTCCGACCGGCCTGCCCGCCCCAGCGCCGCCAGGCGTCCCCGGCGCCGCTGGGTGATGCCCACGGCGGTCGCGGCGGGCGTGCTCGCGCTGGCCGGGATCGTGCTGCCGCTGGGCTCGCTCGGCATGTCGGCGCAGGAGGCGGGCACGATGGCGGACGCTCCCGCGGCGGCCCCGGCGGCGGCCGGGCTGGTGCCCGCGAACGCCAGCGGGACCGACTACCGGCGCGAGCAGATGCACGAGGGGGTGCGCGCCCTGGCGTCGGCCAAGGACAGCTCCGCCCCGGAGCTGCTGACCACCCCCGACGATGCCACCGCCATGCGCAACCACCTGAAGGCACCGGCCGGGCTCGAGCGCCTCACGGGCTCACCCGCGGCGCTCGCCCAATGCCTCGATGCGGTGCGGACAGCGGTGCCGGGCACGGTGACCTCGGTCGACTTCGCCCACTTCGAGGGCCGGCCGGCCCTGGTCATGATGGTCGACACGGCCACCGCCGGCTACTGGTTCGTGGCCGGTCCGGGCTGCGGCGTGAACGGTCCTGACGAGCTGTTCCGCGCGCCACGCGACTAGACACAGTGAGCTGACCCACCGCTGGGGCCGCAACGGAATGCTCGCTCCGTACGATGGCGTTTCAGCCTGCGACAAGCACGGCGCGAACGTTCGTGTCGATCCTAGGGAGCGCGTCTCGTGGAGAACGTCCGAAACCTGATCATCGTCGGCTCGGGTCCGGCCGGCTACACCGCGGCCGTGTACGCAGCGCGTGCCAACCTGAAGCCGCTGCTCATCGAGGGCGTGGAGTCGGGCGGTGCGCTCATGACCACCACCGAGGTGGAGAACTTCCCCGGCTTCCCGGACGGCGTCATGGGCCCGGAGCTGATGGACCAGATGCGCAAGCAGGCGGAGCGCTTCGGCACCGAGTTCATCACCGACAACGCGACCCGGGTCGAGCTGTCCGGCGACGTGAAGAGCGTCTGGGTCGGCGACCGGGAGTACAAGGCCCGCGCCGTCATCCTCTCCACCGGCTCGGCCTGGCGCCCGCTGGGCGTGCCCGGCGAGCAGGAGCTGCTCGGCCACGGCGTGTCGTCCTGCGCCACCTGCGACGGCTTCTTCTTCCGGGGCCAGCGCATCGTGGTGGTGGGCGGCGGCGACTCGGCGATGGAGGAGGCGACCTTCCTCACCCGCTTCGCCGAGCACGTGACGATCATCCACCGGCGCGACGAGTTCCGCGCCAGCAAGATCATGGCGGAGCGCGCCCTGGCCAACGAGAAGATCTCGGTCGAGTGGAACACCGTGATCGACGAGGTCCTCGGCACCGACGGCAAGGTCTCCGCGGTCCGCGTGCACAACGTGGTCACCGGCGAGCAGCGCGAGCTGCCCACCAGCGGCGTGTTCGTCGCCATCGGCCACGACCCGCGCAGCGAGATGTTCCGCGGCCAGGTGGCCATGGACGACGAGGGCTACGTGAAGGTCGACTCCCCGAGCTCGCGCACCGACCTCCCCGGCGTGTTCGCCGCGGGCGACCTGGTCGACCACACCTACCGCCAGGCCATCACGGCGGCCGGCACCGGCTGCACCGCGGCCCTCGACGCGGAGCGCTTCCTCGCGCACTGAGCGCGACACACACGACGTAACAGAGTTTTCTGAGATGGGAGAGACCCGAATGGGATCCGCGAAGGCGGTCACCGACGCCACGTTCGTCAGTGACGTACTGCAGTCCGACAAGCCGGTGCTGGTGGACTTCTGGGCCGAGTGGTGCGGCCCGTGCCGCAAGGTCGCGCCGGTGCTCGAGGAGATCGCGCGCGAGATGGCCGACCAGGTCACGATCGTGAAGCTGGACATCGACGCCAACCCGGAGACCGCGCGGGCCTACCGGGTGATGTCGGTGCCGACGCTGACCCTGTTCAAGGGCGGCCAGCCGGTGCAGTCGGTCGCGGGCGCCAAGCCCAAGGGCGACATCGTCCGGCTCATCGAGTCGGCACTCTGACTCAGCGCCACAGGCGCGTCGCGCGGGGCTCTGAGCTGCTGCTCAGGGCCCCGCGACATGTTCCGGGCCGGTTCCGGGTACGCGATCATGACAGGTAATGCCGCGAACCGGGCGGCGCGCCGTTTCGAGCCAGGTTCGAGACTCACCACCCACCGGCACGGCGCGGTAGGCTCCGGTGGCATTTGTGAGGTTTCCCAGGAGGTCCGTCGTGCGAGCCATCAAGCGCGGTGAGCGCGGCCCGGCCGTCACCGAGATCCGGTCGATTCTCGTCGCGCTCCGCCTGCTGCCGCCGGCCCCCGACCCCGCCGAGGCGGAGTTCTTCGACCCGGCCACGGAGCGGGCCGTGCGCGCCTTCCAGCAGGACCGTGGGCTCTCCGTCGACGGGGAGGTGGGCGCGGAGACCTGGCGTGCCCTGGACGCCGCCCGGTGGACGCTGGGCGCCCGCATCCTCTACTACAGCGTCACCAACCCGCTGCGCGGCGACGACGTGCGCCAGCTCCAGGAACGGCTGCTGGAGATGGGCTACGACGTCGGCCGCACCGACGGCACGTACGGGCCGCGCACGGCTCGCGCGCTGTCGGCGTTCCAGCGCGAGATGGGCCTCGCCCCGGACGGCTCGTGCGGCCCGGAGACCCTGCACATGCTGCGCCGCCTCGGCCGCAAGGTGGTCGGCGGCTCCCCGCTGAAACTGCGCGAGGAGGTCACCTTCCGGCACACCGGCCCCAGCCTGGTCGGGCGGCAGATCATCATCGACCCCGGGCACGGCGGCTCGGACCCGGGCGTGGTGGTGCCGGACGGCCCGTTGCGCTGGACCGAGTCGGACCTGGCGTACGACCTGGCCACCCGGCTGGAGGGCCGGCTCGCCGCGGCTGGCATGCGTGTGCACCTCACCCGCGGCCCGCTGCCCATCGAGGCGCCCAGCGACCTGGACCGCGCCCAGCTCGCCAACGAGCTGGGCGCCGACCTGCTGATCTCCCTGCACATCGACGGCCACCACAACCCGCAGGCGGACGGCGTCGCCACCTATCACTACGGCACCGAGAACGGCGTCACCTCGACGATGGGGGAGCGGCTGGCCGGGCTGGTCCAGCGGGAGATCGTGGCCCGCACCGGCCTGCGCAACTGCCACACCCACGCCAAGACCTGGGAGCTGCTGCGCTACACCCGCATGCCCGCGGTGCGCGTCGACGTCGGCTACCTCACCTCGCCCAAGGACCGGGCCCAGCTCATCGACCCGATGTTCCGCGAGCGGGTGGTCGAGGCGATCGTCGCCGCGGTGCAGCGCATGTACTACCCGGTCGAGATCGACGTGAAGACCGGCACCATCGACGTGAGCGCGCTACGGATGGCGCTGCCCAGCTCATGACCGCCACGACCCCTTCCACCGACGGCGCCGCCACGCACCGCCGCTACGCCGACCGGATGTTCGCCGAGGTCACCGGCGCGCTGCACCGCCGCGACCACCGCGCCTTCCGCAAGGCCTGCGATGACGTGTACGCGAGCACCCTGGACTCCGGCGCGGTCGGCGCCGCCGCCCTGCACGCGACCGGGCTGGCGGTGCAGCACGCGTGGGACCTGAACTGGCAGCCGGCGGAGCTGGACCACGCCCTGCGCCGCTTCGCCGCCAAGGTGAAGGCTCCGGCCGCCGTGACCGCATGGATGATCCGCCTGCTGAGCGACGCCAGCGCGGGCCGGATGCGGGCACACGCCCCCGAGACCGTCACCGGCCGCTGGCACTCGCAGCTGGAGGTGCTGGAGGCGGCCGTCTGGTGGGGCGCCGACGAGGAGCACCTGGCGGCGTTCGGGCAGCGGCACGGGCTGGACCGGCTGAAGGTGCTCGGCGGCGCGTTCGAGCTGATGCGCTGGATCCACCACGAGCTGCCGCGGCTGGAGAAGGCCGGGCACGCGCCGGGTACGCCCATCCCGCCCCGGCGCAGCGCGAGCCGCGCGACGCAGGCCGCCGACCAGCGCATGCTGGACCGCATCCGGGCGCTGCTGGCCAAGGCCGAGTCGACCGGCTTCCCTGAGGAGGCGGAGGCGTTCACCGCCAAGGCCCAGCAGCTGATGGCCCGGCACAGCATCGACCACGCGCTGCTGGACGCCACCGCGGGCGGCGGCGACGGCCCGGACACCCGGCGCATCGTCATCGCCAACCCGTACGAGGGCCCGAAGGCGCTGCTGCTCCAGGTCGTCGCGAGGGCCAACAACTGCCGCGCGGTGAACTTCAAGGAGTACGGCCTGAGCACCATGGTCGGCTTCGAGCCCGACCTGGACGCCGTCGAGCTGCTCTACACCTCGCTGCTGGTGCAGGCGGTGCGGGCGATGACCGCCGCGAACGCCCGGCCGGACCGCTATGGCCGCAACGACGTGCGCTCGTTCCGGCAGGCGTTCCTGAGCGCGTACGCCGACCGCATCGGCGAGCGGCTGGCCGAGGCCGCCGAGGAGGGCCACGCCGAAGCGGCGGCCGGCACGGACCTGGTGCCCGTGCTCGCCGCGCGCAACGAGGCGGTCAGCACGGCGTTCGACGAGCTGTTCCCGAACCGGGTGACCGGCGCGGCGCGGATCGGCAACCTGGCCGGTTGGGCCTCGGGACGGGCTGCCGCCGACCGGGCCGATCTGGCCGCCCGCGCCCCGCTGCCCCGGACCTGACCGCACGACCGTCTGGCGGCGCCTGGTCGGTGGGCGCCGCTAATTGGTGGTGCCGCGCACGGCCGGGCGCACGCCGGGGCGCAGCAGCTCCGGGCTCATCGAGCCGAGCAGCTTCTCCAGCGCGTACTCGACGTCGGACTTCCACGACAGCGCGGTCCGCAGCTCCATCCGCAGCCGCGGGAAGCGCGGGTGCGGGCGGACCGTCTTGAAGCCCACGGCGAGGAAGAAGTCGGCCGGGGCGAGGCAGCTGAACTGCCGCGAGTCCTCCTCGGCGTGCTCGCCGAACTTCGCGTCGCCGAACGCCTCGATCGCCTTGACGCCGCGCTTGGTGAGGTCGCGGGCCACCGACTGGATCAGCACCCGGCCCAGCCCGCCCCCGGCGAACGCGGCCACCACGTGCGCCGTCATCAGCTGCACCGCGTCGGGGGAGACCGGCGAGGTGGGGAAGGCGTTGCCACGCGGCACGTACATCGGCGGGGCGTAGAGCACGAACCCGGCCGGCATGCCGTCGACGTACGCGATCTTGCCGCAGGAGCCCCACTCCAGCAGGGTCTGCGAGACCCACGCCTCCTTCTCCAGCCCCGGATCCCCGGCGGCGCAGGCGCGCTCGGCCGAAACCGGATCAAGCTCCCAGAACACGCAGTTCCGACACCCCTTGGGCAGGTCCTCCAGGGTGTCCAGCGTCAGATTCACCACTCTGCGTGACATGCAGCTCCGTGCTCCTACCGCGGCAAGCACCGCGCGCGCCGACTTCTGGCCCGTCGCCGAGCCAACTAACCGACTTTACGCCCGATTACGGCCCTGCTGCACCTATCCCGGAGGATGGATTCGACCGAATGTCGGTTCATGGGTCACCTGACCCAGCGTACGATTTGACGGCCAGCTGTTTGTCCAGGCCGGGGAGGGACCGTGTCGGAGACGGGCACCACGCTCGACGATTACACCGATCGATATGCGCAGCGTATCGGTGGGATGACCGCTTCCGAGATCCGAGCTCTCTTCGCCGTCGCCAACCGCCCCGAGGTGGTCTCCCTGGCCGGCGGTATGCCCTACATCTCCGCGCTGCCGCTGGACGCCGTCGGCGAGGTCATCGGCGAGCTGGTCGCCAAGCAGGGCGCCAACGCGCTGCAGTACGGTCTCGGCCAGGGCATGGCCGAGCTGCGCGAGCAGATCTGCACCCTGATGGCCGACGTCGGCATCGACGCCTCCGTCGGCGCGTCGCCCGACGACGTGGTGGTCACCATCGGCGGCCAGCAGGCGCTGGACCTCATCTCCCGGCTCTTCCTCGACCCGGGCGACGTGGTGCTCGCCGAGGGCCCCACCTACGTCGGCGCGCTCGGCGTCTTCCAGGCCGCGCAGGCCCAGGTCGTGCACCTCGCGATGGACCACGACGGCCTCATCCCGGCCGCGCTGGAGACCGCGATCGAGGAGCAGCGGCGGCTCGGCCGCCGGGTCAAGTTCCTCTACACCATCCCGACTTACCAGAACCCCGCCGGCGTCACCCTCTCCGAGGAGCGCCGCGAGCAGGTCCTCGACATCTGCGAGCGGGCCGGGCTGCTCGTCATCGAGGACGACCCGTACGGCCGCCTCGGCTTCGAGGGCGAGGCGCCGCGTCCGCTGCGCGCCCGCCGCCGTGACGGCGTCTTCTACCTGAGCACCTTCTCCAAGACCTTCGCGCCGGGTCTGCGGGTGGGCTGGATCCTGGCCCCCCACGCGGTACGCGACAAGCTGGTGATCGCCACCGAGGCGAACATCCTGTGCCCGAGCAACTTCGCCCAGTCCGTGGTGAGCACCTACCTGTCCACCATGCCCTGGCGCCAGCAGCTCAAGACGTACCAGCAGATCTACGCCGAGCGCCGCGACGCGATGCTGACCGCGCTGTCCGACCTGATGCCCGAGGGCACCACCTGGACCCGTCCCGCGGGCGGCCTGTTCGTCTGGGCGACCCTGCCCGCCGGGCTCAACTCCAAGGCCATGGTGCCCCGCGCCATCGCCGCGCGCGTCGCGTACGTGCCCGGCACCGGCTTCTACGCCGACGGCACCGGCCAGCAGCACCTGCGGCTCAACTTCTCGTTCCCGGCGCCCGAGCGGATCCGGGAGGGCGTCCGCCGCCTGGCCGGCGTGGTCGAGCAGGAGCTCGCGGTGCGGGCCGTCTTCGGCGACACCGGACCGCTCGACGCGGTGACCGAGCTGCCGCGGCCCGGTGCGCATGCGCCCGGTCCCGACTTGGCATGATTCGAGGGTGACCGCACCGTCCACCACGCCCGCCGTCCCGGCCGACCTTCGCTGCCTGGTGCTGGCGGGCGGCCTCTCCTACGAACGCGACGTCTCGCTGCGATCCGGTCGCCGCGTGCTCGACGCGCTGCGCGCCGTCGGCGTCGAAGCGGACATGCTCGACGCCGACGTGTCGCTCCTGCCCTCCCTGAAGGCCGACCCGCCGGACGCCGTCTTCATCGCGCTGCACGGCTCCACCGGCGAGGACGGCTCCCTGCGCGGCGTGCTCGACCTGTGCGGCGTGCCGTACGTCGGCCCCGACGCGCGCTCGGCCCGGCTCGCCTGGGACAAGCCCTCCGCCAAGGCCGTGCTCGTCGAGTACGGCATCCCCACTCCGGAATGGGTGGCGCTGCCGCACGACCGGTTCTCCGAACTCGGCGCCGTCGCCGTGCTCGACCGCATCGTCGACCGGCTCGGCCTGCCGCTCATGGTGAAACCCGCCCAGGGCGGATCGGGGCTGGGCGCCGCCGTGGTGCGCGACGCCGCCGCGCTGCCGGCCGCCATGGTCGGCTGCTTCGCGTACGACCAGACCGCTCTGGTCGAGCGCTATGTCGAGGGAGTCGACGTAGCCGTCTCCATCCTCGACCTGGGGGAGGGGCCGTTCGCACTCCCGCCCGTGGAGATCGTGCCCAGCAACGGCGTGTACGACTACGCCGCCAGGTACACCGCCGGCCTCACCACCTGGCACGCGCCCGCCCGGTTGTCCGCCGAGACGAGCGCCGCGGTGGTCAAGACGGCGCTCGCCGCGCACCAGGCGCTGGGCCTGCGCGACCTGTCCCGCGTCGACCTGATCGTCACCCCGACCGGGGAGTGCACGGTCCTGGAGGTGAACGTCTCCCCGGGCATGACCGAGACCTCACTGCTGCCCCTGGCGGTGCACGCCGGCGGCCTCGACCTCGGCGACGTCATCGCCCGCCTCGTCACCCGCGCCGCCGCCCGCCCGAGCGCCTGACCACCGGCCACGCCCTCACCCAGACAGGCGGCGTCCGGCGACCCACCTTCGGGTCGGGCTGCGGGATCCGGGGCGCGTCTGGCTTCGGGGTCCGGCGGAGATCGCTGGCTCGTGTCAAGATCTGCGGCCGGACCGCACTTTCTGACACGAGACCGCGATCTTCGACGGCCGACCGGCGGGGCAGGGATTGGTGAGCGCACCGCGTGCCGGCGAGATCGGCGAGCGCCCGAACGCAGACCGCGAGGGCCCGCAGCTTCTGTGCAGAAGCTGCGGGCCCTCGCGGGTTGACATGTCGTCGTGCCTCAGTCGTCCGTGAGCTTGGCCGGCGCCTGCCAGTCGATGCGCGGCGGCTGCGCCAAGGGCGTCCCGCCGAACTCGGCGAGCCACGCGGCGACATGCGCCAGGCTCTCCCGCCACTGCTCCTCAGGAATGGGCGGCAGAATGTCGTCCCACAGCGGGAGGAACGTGCCGCGCAACTGGAGCTGACCATGCGGGCGGGCCATGAACCACACGTGCAGGTGCGCGGCGCCGTCACCCCACCGGTACACGTGGACACGCGCAACACTGTCGAGCGAGCGGATGGCCCGCTCCAGCCGCACCGTCATGACACCGAGCTCGGCCGCCAGCAGATTCGGCAGATCACCCAGGTCGAGGTGCGACCGCGGCTCCAGCATCAGCACCATGGGCAGGCCCGTCGGGCGGTCCATGGTGCGTACGCGCCAGCGCTCGTTCACCCAGATATAGGCGTCGTCAGGTGCCGTGCAGGCAGTGCAGTCGGCGGAGTCCTCACCCTTGCGAGCAGGCTCCGACTCGACCGGCGGGTCAAGATGCTTGATCTTGAAATCGCCCTCGAAGGGGAACGAGGGCCAGGTGGTGAAGCCGGGAAGGGGCATCGGGGTATCGGCCACCTGCAGAATCTAGCCCAGCCTGCCACTCCTGTCTTCCCCCGCCTGTGGATTTCCGGCCCGGGTTTCACGTGAAACCACAGGCCACGATCTCCCTGTGGATAACTTTGTGGATAGCAACGGCTCGCCCTGTGGAACGAACATCGTGACCGCCGCCACGGAACGGGTGCACACGTTGACTTCACACGTTTCTACGTGCACATCCCGTTGCGAGTACGGGGTAGCGCGCGGTGCGGCGAGCGTGTTTCACGTGAAACACGGCCTGTGGATAACCTCGCCTCGGCTGTGGAAAGAGGACGGTGCAAGGCTGTGGACAGGCGATACGTGACCTTCATCGCACCTCGGGGGTGCATGGAGATCGTTGACCTTGGGCATGCGTCTTCGTGGATACCCACAGGTGTGGGTAGGGATGTGGGCAAACGGACCCCAGGGTCCCTCGGCCACGTCCGGGTCCGGTCGGGTCCGGTCGGGTCCGGTCGGGTCGTGCCGGGTCGTGCCGGGCCGTGTCTACCGGAACCGGTCGGCCTTCATGGCCGCCTGCTCTGACCTCGCACTGTCTAGAAACCGGATCCGCGACCCGTGGGCCCGTGTCTTCGCCCCCGTCGCGGTCACCGACGCGTGCCTGGTTCAGTCGCCGTACTGCGGCTGGCACGTCTTCTGAGTTGCTCATCCGCGACCAGACCGACCGGCGACAAGAGGATCAGGGCGGCGTCCGGGCCAACTACCGACCCTGCGAGGGCTGATCGGGGCGGCCTCCTGCGCCGCCTTGACCACCGGCCCATGTCCTGTTCGCGTCCCACCGATGCGGTGCCAGCGCGGGCAGGTCAGGTGCCAGTCCGCCGGGTCGAGCCAGCCGAGCCAGCCGAGCCGACCGGCGCACGGCCTGCGCCACCTCCAAGCGGAGGCGCGGATCGCGGGACGCCTGCGACTGCCCGGCTTCGGCCCTTTGGCGACACGTCGATGCTGTCCGACCCCTTCCGGGTCAGGCATGCCCGGCCTGGCGCCGCTTCAGCCTCGCCTTCACCGGGTCCGCCACTTGCCGGTCACGCGCAAGCCCGGGTCGAGGTGCCAGCCGGCCGACCCGAGGGCGCGCACCTCCGACGCCGGGCACAGGTCCTCGGTTTCCGGCACTCCAACTCCAAGGAGGGCACCACGGCTTGGTGGGTCGGAGTCGGCCGGGGTCCAGGCGCGATCTGCTCCCACTGGCGCGTCGCCACCGGAATCCTCGGGCCGGGGTGTCCCTGGTACCGCCCCGAAGGGCAGCACGCCACGTTTCAGGTAGAGGGCAGCTGGTGGACAGAACTACAGCGGATGGTCGGAGCGGCCTCAGCGGTTGTGGTGAGCGGCCTCGCTCACCCAGTGCACCTGCCGGGGCGCCGCGCACCATCGGTCCACACCAGGTCCTTCTCTCGTCCCGTTCACCCGCTCCTCGGTGCTGGTCGACCTGACCGTCCCGTCGGCGGGGGAGGGCTCGCTAGGAAGTCCATGCCACTTTCGCAGAACCGACAGGCTCCTGAGTTGAACTCGCGGCCAGATCAACAACGGCACCCGGCGCTCCTCGAACCCGACACTTCATCCCAGCGGACGCCGTGCGCCGTCGGCGACAACCTGGACCCACTGTGCCGCTCAGATGGTTCAACCATCGGACATGAGTGGGTCGGTCTCGATGCCGGATCGGCTGGTTGGCGACGCACCATCCCGATACTCGACAGGCCTACCGGTCGGCGTACCCCGGATTCGCCCAAACTCGCGACTGGACGAGGCGCGGCGAAGCAGCGGGGGCGCGACCGACGCCTGCCGCCGACGCCTGCCGCCGACGCCCGGCAGCACCCGCCGGCCCTCCGGCATCTGCCCGTCGACAGCACTGTCGGGCACGGCCGTCGGATCCAACGCTGCGGCCCTGTCCTCTGCCCGATCCTGCCTCCTACTGGGTCCTGTCGCCTAGTCGATCTGCCTCCTACTC
Source organism: Catellatospora sp. IY07-71 (assembly GCF_018326265.1). Lineage (GTDB taxonomy): Bacteria > Actinomycetota > Actinomycetes > Mycobacteriales > Micromonosporaceae > Catellatospora. The sequence goes on along the minus strand of NZ_AP023360.1, from coordinate 1,449,528 downwards.
GGTTCATGTCACTCGTTGCTGTCGCGTGCCAGTGCTGTCGCGTGCCCAGTGTCGCGTGCAGCGCTGTTGTGTGCCCATTGTTGTCTCGCGCCCAGTGCTCTGTGGCGTGTCCGGTCCGCCGCCCGCTCGGTTGCCCAGGTGCGGATCGCACCGCGCACTCCTAGCGCATCTGGTACCCCTCTCAAGACAACCGGCGGAATCCAGCAGACGTCGGGCAGTAGGGCCGCAGGTGTCAGTCGGAGCGCGTCGCGGCCCGCCGATCCTGTCGGGCCGAACGCCATACATCCCGATCGCCAGGGAGACGTCGCCCGTCGGGCTCGCGCCGTTCAGACGGACGCGAAGTTAAGCAGGCATGCGCATCCGACTTCATCACCAGACGCCGGCCGGGGTATTGCAGTCGACGCGGAAGTCCGCGCTCTGCCCCGCTCGCGCAGGGGCAGGTCGACCGCGCGGAAACTGATCTCCGTGTTTCACGTGAAACCACGCTCGCCGTTGCCGCATGTCCGCCGACCTACGGCCGGTCACAGCGAAAGGGTCGGACGGCCGTACCCCCGCTGTACCGACGCCGGCGCCTCGTGACCGACACTGGCGCGTCGGCAAATTCGACGGCGGCCGAAGCGCGACAGCCCGTCCTCGGAATCCGTTCTGCTCCCCGACAGCCGCTAGGCCGCGGCCCAGCGCCTCTGGTGCCAGTTCTCTCCGGAGCATTCCCGAGGGAGGTGACGGCACTCGGCGAGCCAGGGACGCCACGTGACACCTCGCGCGAGGCGCTGACATAGGCCGCCCGGGGGAGTGGCGACGCGGACAACCAACTGCCGCGCGGAGATACGCCAACCGGGCTTTGTTCCGAACACGCTCGACCCTCACGCCCTCGCGCCCTCGCGCCGCTTGCCCGACTGATGCGCACAGGGCCCGCGTCCTGCTTCAGGCGAAGACTTCCACTGCGGAGGCTCAAGGCCGCCCGACTGACAGGAGCCCCGGTTCGGGAAGACGGCTGCCCCCTCCCACTGCCCTCCGCCGCGTTGCCGATGTGACGGATCCTCCACGGTGCACCGCATGGCGGTGGACCGATCGAGTCCGCGCCCCAGTTCTGGGGGGCACCTTCTGGGAACGAGGCATCCGAGGCGAGCGAGGTCTGAATCGGGATACGCGTGCTGGCTTCACTGCCTTGACGACGGCGCGTTGTCCGTCCCGATGACGATCGCCTGAGCACCAGTGGAGGAGTCAGGCACCTCAGTCCCGTTGTATCCGGCACAGACCGCTTCGGTCGCGACGTACATCGTCGCCGCCGGCGCCATGCGCACGGGCTTCCCATGCACTGACGACTGGCACCCACCACCCACCCGAACCTCCCCACGGGGGCGTCAGTTGTCGGGGCATCGTCGGCGGAAGTTGAGAACGCGGCACGTAGCGAAGCTAACTCCCATGGTTCAGGGCAGCGGGCTCTCGGCATTGAGGCGTCAAGTTTCGCGTCGGGCACGATCCAGAGGCGTGCTTCTAGCGTCGCCGCGTGGTTTCAGGTTCTCTGCCGAGCAAGGTTGTGCGGCCTGGCTTCAGTGCGAGAAAACAGCCAGTCGTTGGCGACATCAGGCGCGCGACATCTACAAGGCTCGCGGCAGGCAGGACGCCGGTCGCAGTTTCCGCGGTCGACGCGATGTGAGCAGCTGCCGTCAGGAGCAGAAGATTATGTCGGCGTCCGTCTCGTCTACCCCCGCAGAAAGAACGTCCTGCGTCCCAGTCGGCGGTAGGAACCGGCCGTATCTCCGAACACCCGCGGGACACCCCGCAGTCGGCCGTTGCCACGTTCTCGAGCGGGGCCAACCGCCGGTGGAAGCTCCATACGCAGTTGAGCCGGCGCGACTCTCGATGTGTAGCCACACCGCCGCCGCACGGCGTTGCGTCGACTGCGTGCGGGACCGGACCGGACCTCGACGCGTCCCCACGCGAGGCGGGTCCGCGCTGGAGGGGTCGGCGTCCTGGCACACTCTCGCGCGAGGCGGCCGTCCGGTGGAGTTCGATCTCCATGTTTCACGTGAAACAGAGGCGCCGCTTCCGCGTCGCACTCGACGGCGGACACCGACAGATGCCAGCGTCTGGCGGCTCATGCCCACGGGCACCGACAACCGCCAAGCCGCCCGTCACACTTGGCAGGCGGTTGCACAAGTCAAGCCGCCTCCCCCCACCGTCCGTCCGTACCCCGACCGTCGGCATCGAGATACCCGACCCCCGTGAACCGAAACCATCCGGAGGGGTGCACAGGGACCGGCCAACGCGATCGGTCCCTGGAGGCCGGCCCTGGTAACCCGCGGCAAACCGACGTACGCCTTGAGTCTGCGGTCGAATCCCGCCAAGCCGATCCGCGGTCGGCAGATCAGACGAGGCCACAAACCTGCGCCTGCGAGGTTCGCACCATGCAACTCCACGACCGACCGGGCGCCCGTGAAGCCAGCCGTCCCCAGCTTCTCTCCATCCACCCGTTCACGCAGCAGGCCTCTGTCGGCATGGGCGAGGGGAGTGGCCCTCGCCGCATAACTCCCGATCGTGTCGTCGCAAGCGAGACTGCACTGCGCGACAACATCTTTCACGCAGGGGGACGATCACCGCCAACTACGGCAGTTCGAGTTGGCGTGCATCCCGGCTCGGCCTGTCGCCGTAAATCGTCAGTCGTGCACCCTCACAACGCCACGACGCCAGTGCCTTCACTGGACCTCGCGTAGGCGTTGGCGCTGGAGTTCTCGGTGCCGACTTCGCGGAGCGCGGACTGGGGTTGTGGAACGCTCGCCCGTTCGGCTTGCACCAGCGGTGGGCCCGAAGGTTGTCTGTGCCGGTCGCCGGCCCAGTCCAAGTTCCGGCCAACGGGCACCTACACCCTCCTCCCCAACGCGGGCGAGAGCTGCTGTCCAAGGATGGGCGGATGGTGACGCGAGCACCCGCACGCTTGTCACCGGCTGGCCGCACAGCAGCTGCCGGTGCGCTGCTGTCGCCGTACACCGCTGCGGCACCGATCGCGGCAGCCCTCGTTGCGCGAGGCGCCGCCCGTCCAGCGTCGCTGAACGTCCTGCCACGTCGTCGCCGGCAAGAAATCATCCGTGCACCAACGTTCCTACCGAGCGCCCGTTCTCGGCGCGGTTGTAGAGGCTGCCCCCTCCCACACCGGATCAGCGCGGAACCCTCCCCGATGTGGTGCCACAGCGTCAGGGCGGGCAACCGGCAGCGGCAAGCGAAGCGCGGTACGGGCGGACTTCTTCGGCCCGCACGCGTGGTGCTCGCTCGCCGACGCCCCGCCGATGTTTCACGTGAAACCGTGCCCGACCGCCCGCCCCCAGGAGCCGCGGTCGATACGGGGAGTCCGGTCCCGGTCCGCCGTCCGTTGCTCGGCAGGTTCACCGGCCATCACGCGTCGGAACGTTGGCGGTCCGGATCCACACGCCTAACGCAAAGTCGGTGGCGTACGCACCACTCGGGGACCTACCCGCCCGCCCGGCGTGGACGCGTAGGGGAGTAGGTCTGATGGCCAACGCTCTCGTCCAGCTCGCCGGGCAAGACGCTCGCCGCAACCACCGTCACCGGTTCGGACGGCGCCCAGTCTCGAACCCGTTATGGCCGGAACGCTTCAACGCTCGCGGTCCGCGCTCCCGTGTTCGGAACCACGGTGCCAGTGGAGTCCGCGACTGTCGGCCGTGCGGCTCCAGCCTGCCGCAGCGGCCGGCTCTTGCAGGCGTCGCGGCCTGTCCCGTCCATGTAGTGCGTCGGCGCCTGACCCACTTCCCGCCAACTAGTCCCCGGGCGACGCCGTTCAGGTTTCCGCGTCAGGCAACTCCCATGCCCAAGTCCCCGGACGATCGCCCCGGCCGCGCGAACGAACGACGAGGGCCCTCCCTTACGCCGCTCAAGTGCTGCCCTCAGGCGCCATCCGACCGGTGGCGAACTCGACCTTTCCGCGAGGCGGCGCCGGCGTGGAGACCACTACTGCCGGGAGAGAGATGACCCGACCGAGAGTTCGGCGGCGACACCGGGCCGTTGCCTCACGCCGTCCCCGGAGCCGTGCGAACGATTCGATCGCAGTCGTAGGTCTGGCGCGCTCACGCGTCTCTCGTTCGCCGGGAACCGTGCACGGGCGCACTGGCGCTGGTCTCGTTCCGTAGGGCGGTTGGCATGGGAGAGCCACGACTCTGGCTGGCCTCGGCAGACCCGCCGACCGGAGAGGCTGGATGCCCTCCCGAACTCAGCACGCTCGCAGCCATATCGGGAACGCGAAGCAGCCCTACCCGCCAGGTCGCCGCGAACGCGCCGTGTCCTCCACAGTCTCCGCGAGGCGGCGTGCTCGGCAACTCTGTCGCCCGTCGCCAAGCGCGCCCGGGGATCGCCTATCGCCCGTCGCCAGGCGCGTCCAGCGATCGCCTGTCGCCACGACGTCTGCACCCACACCCCATACCCCCCAGGCGTGAGCCCGGTCGCCCGAGCGCCGCCGCTCTTGTCAGTCGTTCAGAGCCGCCCCAACGATTGGCAGACGCTTCAAGGGGTCGCACCGCCCAGGTCCAGGGCGACCTCTGTACGTAGAAGATGTTTACCGCTGGCGTCGGGGAGGCCCGCCCCGGCATGAGCTGACCTGGCCAGTCTCCGCAACGAAGACAGTCTCAAGGGTCTGGACTCCCAGGAGAGCGCAGTGAGACAGACCAACCCCGGTCAGGTCAGCGCCTCGTCCCGCCCACTCGGCTCAGACCTCATGCGAGCGGAAGACTTAGGGGGCGATCCTTGGGGTCGTATCCAACTCGCAGGGACGCCCGCGTTCACCCGATACCCACGATCCAGTACTCACCGGGCCCTTGGCGCTCAACCCAACCTGGATCCGCGCCCACGTTGGCCGACAAACGATCTCGTTGTTTCACGTGAAACATCGCGCAGCACCCAACGGTGGGAACAGGCATGCTCACCCCGGGCCTGCCCGGCACGCTAACGTTCACCCCCCCGCCGAGGAGATCGTCGTCGCAGAACCGGCCGGCCGCGCCGCACCATGAGTTGGAGGAGGAACACCTCATCGCATCGAGCGGGGAACGAACTCGCCGCCGACACCGATCGCTGCAAGGCCGAAGGGCATCAGCCCGGCTGCCGGTGGGGTCGCCCTCGCCTCAGACTGGTTACGCCAATCGCCGGCCGATTCAACGCCCCACCACCCGAACGGAGGTCGGCTCGGCACCCCGGCCAGTCGACGGTCATCGGCGGTCTGCGCACGCGACACGGCGAACGGCGTCGACCGTGGCAGAGACCGACCGCAGCCGCCTGCACCACCGGAGCGGGGAACGGGGGATGGATGACGCACGGCCCGGGTGCAGACTCGGCACAGGTACGCAACCGAAGCCTGGCGGACCAGTCACCGCCGGGCGCGAGCCTCGACGACCGACGTCCGAACCCGTGCTTGTTGTGGTGGCCCGCGACACGACCTGGAGCAGGTCACCGGCAGCCGCCGGTGATGTGGGGCGGCACGGCACCCCGAGAGTCATCGGCGGGCCCTGGCGGCAACATCGCGATCGGGCTGGGCAGCACGGCCCTTCTTCGGTATGCGCTCCAGCATGTTCACGGCCCGCCTCGCCGGGTCGGCCGAGGCTCACAAAGTCACGAGGTCGTGGATCACCCCCGAGAGGCGCCGATCCCACCTCCACCGGTGATCCTTCTGCGGCGCACCTCTAACCGGGTCACCCGAGGTGCTCGGAGAAGGGGCGCCTGTCGGCCCGATGCCGTAACCCGGCAACCGCACCCTGATCGAACCCGACAGGCGAACCCAGGCTAAGACCGGGATCCCGTAGCCGGCACCGACCCGACAGACTCGAGTCGACCTCGCTGCGGTCGGTGTACCCACACCGCATAAGGACCGTGTCGAGGTTGGCGCCCGGTGTCGAGGGAAGCCGAGCAGCTGGGTCGTAACACGGACCACGTGGAGTCAGGAGGTGGTGAGTGCAACCGGCCGGCGCGCCAAGGCGGGTGAGGCGCCCCGAGCACGAGGGACGGGAGGCGAGGAAGGCCGGCAGACGACGTCGGGCCCGAGACGCCCATCGGGCAGACGCTCAGCGGCAGCCGAGGCTGAAGGTCCGCACCGCGACGCCACCCCGACGAAGTCGGCCGGCCCCGCTGGTCGAGCGAGATGACGGACTGGGGAGAGGATGAAGCGCGGTCGGGCCCGGGCACGGACGACGCAACGCCACCCGGTGTTGGTCCGCCCGCGGTCCCCGGTCAACCCCGGCATACACGTTGGAGTACAGGCGGTTCCCACGCGGTACCATCCGCCGCGACCGCTCAGCCGAGGCGATGGCCCCAGCCCAGGGCCTGCGAACACGATCTGTACGGCGGCGGCATGACCCGCGACGGCGCAGCCCGCGGCGCACGCCAGAACACACCGCTGATACGAAAGTGGGCCGCCCACCTGGGCGACCCACTTCATCAACCTAGTATTTACTACTTCTCGACGCCGATGATGCCGACTATCCGCTCCAGGTCGTCCACGGTCGCGAACTCGATCGTGATCTTGCCCTTGCTGCGGCCGATGTCGACCTTCACCTTGGTGTCGAACCGATCTGACAGCCGGTCGGCGAGGTCGACGAGCGCCGGGGCGTGCGGCTTGGACCGCCGCTTCGCGGCCTGCTGCTTCGTCTCACCCTCGGCGAGGGCCAGTTGGACCATCTCCTCGGTGGTACGCACCGACAGGCCCTCGCTGACGATCCGGCCCGCCAGCTCCTCCTGCGCCTCGGCGCGTTCGAGGCTGAGCAGCGCCCGCGCGTGGCCCGCGGAGAGCACCCCGGCCGCCACCCGCTTCTGCACCTGCGGAGGCAGGTTCAGCAGGCGGATGGTGTTCGAGATCTGCGGCCGGCTGCGCCCGATCTTCCTGGCCAGCTCGTCGTGGGTCGCGCCGAACTCCTCCAGCAGCTGCTGGTAGGCGGCGGCCTCTTCGAGCGGGTTCAGCTGGGCGCGGTGGATGTTCTCCAACAGCGCGTCGCGCAGCATGGCGTCGTCGCGGGTGTCCCGGACGATCGCCGGGATCATGTCCTTGCCGACGGCCTGGGCGGCACGCCAGCGGCGCTCGCCCATGACGAGCTCGTACTTGTCCGCGCTCAGTTCGCGTACGACGATCGGCTGGAGGAAGCCGACCTCCTGAATGGAGATCTTCAGCTCGTCCAGCATCTCGTCGTCGAAGATCTGCCGGGGCTGCTTCGGGTTCGGCACGATCGAGCCGACCGGGATCTCCGCGAAGCGCGCACCGGGCACCGGCGCCAAGTCCGGCATCGGGGCGGCGGCGGGCGCCTCCTCGACGACCGGAGCCGCGGGAGCCGTCACGGCCGCGGTCGGCGCCGGGGGAGCGGAGACGGGGGCGGCGACCGGCGACTGGGCCGGCACGGCCGAGACCGGTTGCGGCGCGGGCGGGGCGCCCGTGGTCGGGATCAGGGCACCGAGACCGCGACCGAGGCCTCCCTTGCGGGCGGGGGGCGGCGTCATGCCGGTGCCTCCCCTTCGACTGCGCAGCGGAACCCGTACGTCATGCTCATGCCCCAACTCCGATCTTCGCGCCGCGCTCGGCGATCTCCTGAGCAGCCTCGAAGTAGCTGGTCGCGCCGCGCGAACCGGGATCATAAGTCATGACCGACTGGCCGTAGCTGGGCGCCTCGGAAACCCGCACGTTGCGGGGGATGACCGACGTCAGCACCTTCTCGCCGAAGTGGTTGCGCACGTCCTGCTCGACGGCGTCGGCCAGGCGGGTACGCCGGTCGTACATCGTGAGCAGGATGGTGGAGACGTCGAGGCTCGGGTTGAGGTGCGCCTTCACCAGGTTGATGTTGTTCAGGAGCTGGTTGAGGCCCTCCAGCGCGTAGTACTCGCACTGGATCGGGATCAGCACCTCCTGGGCGGCGCACAGCGCGTTGACCGTGAGCAGACCCAGCGACGGCGGGCAGTCGATGAAGACGTAGTCGAACTCCATCGGGAACGCCTGGATGGCGCGGCCCAGCCGGGACTCGCGGGCGACGACCGAGACGAGCTCGATCTCGGCGCCCGCGAGGTCGATGGTGGCCGGCACGCAGTACAGGTTCGGGATGCCCTCGACGGCCTGCGCGACCTCCTCCATCGGCACCTGGTCGATGAGGCAGTCGTAGACGTCCGGCACGCCGGCGTGGTGGGGCACGTTCAGGCCCGTCGAGGCGTTGCCCTGCGGGTCGAGGTCGACCACCAGCACCCGGTTGCCGTGCAGCGCGAGGGCCACCGCGAGGTTGACCGTGGTGGTGGTCTTACCCACGCCACCCTTCTGGTTGGCGACGCACATGACGCGCTGCCGGGTCGGGCGAGGCATCGTCACCTCGCCGCTCGGGTTGAGAATCTGAACGGCGCGCATCGCTTCCATTGCCAACGGTGGGTCCTCCGAACTACCGGACGCTGTCGTGTTCGCGTCAGAAGCACCGTACGCGGTGCCACTCTGATCCTCACCCTCGACATGCGTAGAAGTGGGCTGAGGGCGAGGCGACGGCGGCCGGTTCACCGGGGGAGCGGACACCGGGACGTACCCGGTGGCGCCGTGCGGAGCCGAGGAGAACTCCGCGGGGGGCACGCTGCTCCCCGGCGGCGGCACCGAGGCCGTCGCGCGGAACCCGGTCGCGTCGGGCGACGCCGGACCGCTGGGTGCCGGGTGGGAGCCTGCCGCGCTCGACGTGTAGGTATTCGAGACGGCCGGCCTCATGCCGGAGCCCGGGTCGGCGGCGCCTCGCTGCGCCGGGGTTGATGTTTCACGTGAAACAACGCCGTAGGAGCCCTGGGGGAGGCTCATGCCGTATTCCTGCACCGTGTCATCCCTGCCCGCATCGGATCGGATGGCTGCGCCGGCCCGTCCGGCGCGCACTGGCGTCTCTGTCGGCGGCACTGCGACCGCACCCGCGACAGTCGGGTCCAGATTATCGACGCGCGGCCAGCCTACGGCTGTCGGGTTGCGGAAGCTACCACCGTCCTCCACTCGGGCAGGCGGTTGACCGCCTTCCGGCTGGACAAAGACGAGGAATCCCGGCACCAGTGACATGCGGCACCCGTACCGTCGGGTCGATCCCGATGGATCGGGCCAGCCGCCCGCGACCGGGGCGATCGGGGCGGTAGTCATCACCCGCCGCACCGGCGGCGTACCCGTCGCGAGAACCCGGCCGGAAAGAGGCGAACGCACCACTCCGCCGCCGGGAAAGGCCCCGGGGTAGGTGCGGGGACGCGGCACGTCGGCCGGAGCGGACGTGCCGGTCTCGTCTTCCTGCAGGACACCCATGGTCGTGCGCCCTCTCCGTGAGCGGAGGGCGCACCGCTCAGCGCCGGCGTCCTCCGCGCCCTGCCCGCCGGGACGGCTTGGCAGTCTTCGGCACGACCTCGCGCTCCCGGACGATCTCCACCACGGTGGTGGGCGGGTCGATCAGGCCGACGCCGCACTGGTGGATGACCGCCGGTCCGCCGCCGAGGCGGGCCACCGCGGCCTGGTGCTCGGCGATCTCGTCAGCGGCCGACATGCCCTTGAGCGCCAGCAGGCGTCCTCCCACCGAGGCCAGCGGCAGGCACCAGCCCGCCAGCCGGTCGAGCGGCGCCACCGCGCGGGCGGTGACGACGTCCGCGCTGAGCAGACCCACCTGCTCCTCCGCGCGGCCGCGTACCACGGTGACCTGGCCGGTCAGGTCGAGGGCCGCCACCGCCTCCTCCAGGAAAGCGGTCCGACGTGCCAGTGGTTCAACCAGAATGACCGAAATATCCGGTCTAGCCACTGCGAGCACGATACCGGGCAGACCCGCTCCCGAGCCCACGTCGGCGACCGTGGCGGACGGGGAAATCAGCTCGGCCACCGCGGCGCAGTTGAGCAGGTGCCGCTCCCACAACCGGGGCGCCTCCCGCGGGCCGATCAGCCCGCGCACCACCCCGTCGGTGGCGAGCAACTCGACGTAGCGGGCGGCGACGTCGAGCCGGTCGCCGAACAGGGCTTGCGCCGCGGGCCGCAGCTCGTCAGAGAGAACGGAGCCGGCCACCCCGTCGGGAATGACCGGCTCCGTGAAGTCGTCGAAGGTCACGCCGGACGTACCACGATCCGGCGGTTCGGCTCGACGCCCTCGGACTCGCTCTGCACGCCCGCCGCGGCGTTGACCACGTCGTGCACGCACTTGCGCTCGAAGGCCGACATCGGCTCCAGCTTCACGGCCTCGCCGTGCTGCTTGACCTTCTCGACGGCGTTCTTGGCCAGCGCGCCCAGCTCCTTGCGGCGCTGGTCGCGGTAGCCGCCGACGTCCAACAGCAGCCGGCTCGGCTCGCCGGTCTGCTTGAAGATGGCCAGGCGGGTCAGCTCCTGCAGCGCCTCCAGCGTCGCCCCGCGCGGGCCGACGAGGGATTGCAGGCGGCTGCCCACGACCTCGACCACCGGACGGCCGCCGGAAACCAGCTCATCGATGTCGCCATCGGCGTCCAGGATGTCCAGTAGGCCCTCGATGTAGTCCGCGGCGATCTCGCTCTGGCGGAACAGGTCGGCGTCGGTGGCGGCCTTGCGCTTGGGGGCGGCGGACTCCTCGGTGCCGTCCTCGTTCTCCTCCGCCGCGCCGTCCTCGGCGTCGGCGAGGTCCTCGACTGCCACGTCGTCCAGCTCAGTCTGGTCGGTCACGTTCTTCTCCGGTGTTCGATCCGATCAAAACCCCGTGATCGGCCCCGCGCCTCGCGGCGCGGGGATCACGAGCAGGTCTGTGTGGGGGTGGCAGCGCCGGGAGGCGTACGGTCAGCCGACGTTCTTCTTGACCGACTTGCGCTTCGGGCTGTTGGCCGGCTTGGCGCCGACCTTCGGCGCGAGGGCCTTCGCGACCTCCGGGTCGATGACCTTCGGCTCCGCCTTGGCGCCGGCCATCGGCGGCGGCGGGTACTTCTTCAGCACCCACATCTGCTGGCCGAGCGAGAAGAGGTTCGTCGTGGTCCAGTAGATGATCAGACCGAGCGGGAACGCGACGGCCGAGATGATCAGCGTGGCCGGGATGCCGTACAGCATCAGCTTCTGCATCGTGCGCTGGGTGGGGTCCTCGGACCAGCCGGTCTTCAGGATCATCTGGCGGCTGGTGAGGTAGGTCGTGAAGATCATGACGACGCCGAGCACGCCGCAGAGCACCGCGGCCAGGCCGCCGTCGGTGAACACCGCACCGATGGACACCCCGAACAGCTCGGCCTGCATGCCGCTCTGGAACTGCGCGGCGGTCCAGCCGTAGAGGGTCTCGTCGGAGGTGCCGGTGCCGAGGCGCTTGATCACGTGGAACACGCCGAGGAAGATCGGCATCTGGATCAGCAGCGGGAGGCAGCCCATCAGCGGGTTGGCCTTCTCCCGCCGGTAGAGCTCCATCATCTCGCGCTGGAGCGTCTCCTTGTCACCCTTGTGCTTCTCCTGCAGCGCCTTGAGCTGCGGCTGGAGCGCCTGCATGGCCCGCTGGGACCGGATCTGCTTGACGAACAGCGGGAACAGCACCGCGCGCACCGTCAGCACCAGGAAGACGATCGCCAGGACCCAGTCCCAGTTGGTGCGCAGCCACTGACCGTCGCCCCAGAGCTTGTCGAAGAGGCCGTGCCAGAACAGCAGGACCTTCGAGACGATCGTGTAGATCCAGTCCATCATGAGGGTGTTGCTCCAGTCACATCAGTACTGCGGCGGTTGGGTGGCACGGGGTCATATCCGCCCGGGTGAAAGGGATGGCATCGACCAAGCCGCCGGACCGTCAGCCAGAACCCCCGCAGCGCGCCGTGCCGCGCTATCGCCTCCAGCGCGTAGGTGCTGCAGGACGGGTAGAACCGACAGCGGGCCGGCAGGCCCGGACTCACCCAACGACGGTACGCGATGATGGGTAGGGCCAGCACGCGCCCGGCGAGTGTCGTGGGTCGCGGTGGCTGTGTCATGCCCGCCCCTCGGTTGACCTGCGGCGCGAGGCCTGCGCAGGGTCACGCTTGAGCGCCGCGGCCAGCGCGGCGTCGAGATCACGGCCCAGCTGCTCGTACGACGCCGACGCCGCGTGCGGCTGCGCGCGCACCACGACGGTGGCGCCGCCGGGCAGCCCGTCGAGCCGCTCGGCCGCGAGATGGCGCAGGCGCCGTTTCACTGTGTTACGGGTAACCGCGTTCCCCACCGCCTTGGAGACCACGAACCCGGCCCGCACCGGGGCCACGGACTCCTGCCCGGCCCCGGGCACGGCAACGGCGTGGCCGGGATCGTCTCCCTGCCACGCCGTCTCGTGTTCAGTTACCGTCGGGGGCACCGCGAGGTGCACCACCACGGCGCCGCGACCGGCCCGGCGGCCAGCCCGCACTGCGGCGGCGAAGTCAGTGCTCCGCCTCAGCCTGTGCGCAGCCGGCAGCATCCGAGGCCCGACCGGGGTCTCAGACCGCCAGGCGGGCGCGGCCCTTGCCCCGGCGCGACGACAGCACCGCGCGCCCGGCGCGGGTGCGCATGCGCAGCCGGAAGCCGTGGGTCTTCGCGCGCCGACGGTTGTTCGGCTGGTACGTGCGCTTGCTCACGTCAGGTCTCCTGGGGATCGCCCCGCGCAGGGCGGGGATGTTCTAGCTTCTCGCGGGTGGCCCGCCCGCTTGACGGCAGGATCGCGACGGCAGGTCTCGATCTTGTTGGGTCAGGGCGGAAGGCCGCAACCGACACCCTAGCAGAGGGTGATGGAGCAACCGCTCCAGGGTACACGTGCCGTCGATGTCCGCCAAGAACTCTTCCCAGCTCACTCACCGTGTCACCAGCGTCCCCTTACCCACAACTCAGGGTATCGCCACAGACACTCACCGAGAGTGAGGCTGTGGACAACGAGTGGACGCCTGTGGATAACCCTGTTAGCGTGCCGTGGTGCCCGAGCAAGGGCGCCGCCCGTTAATTGTGGTGGTAACCGCAAAACCGGGCAATATGGTGGCTCGTTCGGCACGGTGGGTCCTTCGTGAGGCGCTCCCGCGCCGGATGCGGCACCCCACAGCAGCCGGACCCCGGACGCCGATCGACACACAGCCTGTGGATAACTTGTGGAGAACCTCGATGATTCGGGGGATAACCCGGGGGAAAACCACGGTCCGTCACCACACCGTCATCGATCGGAGTGGTGCGCTGAGCTGACAGGCAGCCGGTGCCAGCCGAGCAGCCGCCAAAAGGACTTGAAGGGTCGAGCGCATGAACGAGGCTGACAGGTGAGCGACCTCAACGCCGTGTGGCTGGCAGCCACCGACGAGCTCGCCGACGAGATCGTCTCGGCGCAGCACCGCGCCTACCTGCGGCTCACCCAGGCGCTCGCCGTAGTCGACGATCTGGTCCTGCTCAGCGTGCCCGACGCCTTCATCCGGGACATCATCGAGACGAAGCTGCGCACCGCGATCACGGACACGCTCTCCCGGATCATGGGCCGGCCGGTGCAGGTCGCCGTCAAGGTGCGCCCGCCGGACGAGTCGGGGGCCCGGCCGGTGCCGCCCGCGGCGCCGCCGGCCGAGTTCACTCCTTCTTCCTATGCGCCCGCGCCGCAGCCGTTCAGCCCGCCGCCCGTCGAGCACCCGGTGGTCACCCCGGCCGAGGGCGAGGACGCCCTGTTCGCCGTGCCGGTGCCGCGCCACCCGGAGGTCGCCCCGGTGCGGGCGAGCGCGATGCGCGCCCCCGACCGCGACGGCCCGCCCGACTCCGGGCCGGGCCGCGGCACCGGGCCGCTGGAGGCCCGCTCCGTCCCGCACCCGCTCGGCGGTGGGCGCGACGAGCGCCGCCCCGGCGCGATGCCCGGCTCGACCGGCGACTCCGGCGGCAACAAGCTCAACCCGAAGTACCGCTTCGAGACCTTCGTCATCGGCTCGTCGAACCGGTTCGCGCATGCCGCGTCGGTCGCGGTGGCCGAGTCGCCGGCGAAGGCGTACAACCCGCTGTTCATCTACGGCGGCTCGGGGCTGGGCAAGACCCACCTGCTCCACGCGATCGGCCACTACGCCCAGGAGCTCGGGCACGCCCGCAGCGTCCGGTACGTGTCGACCGAGGAGTTCACCAACGACTTCATCAACTCGATCCGCGACGACAAGGCCAGCGCGTTCCAGCGCCGCTACCGCGACGTGGACATCCTCCTGATCGACGACATCCAGTTCCTGGAGAAGCGGGACCGGACGCAGGAGGAGTTCTTCCACACCTTCAACACGCTGCACAACGCCAACAAGCAGATCGTCATCACCTCCGACCGCTCGCCCAAGGCGCTGTCGACGCTGGAGGACCGGCTGCGCACCAGGTTCGAGTGGGGCCTGCTGGCCGACATCCAGCCGCCGGACCTGGAGACCCGGATCGCGATCCTGCAGAAGAAGGCCGCCCAGGAGCGCCTGCACGCGCCGGCCGACGTGCTGGAGTTCATCGCCTCCCGGGTGTCGAACTCGATCCGCGAGCTCGAGGGCGCGCTGATCCGGGTGACGGCGTACGCGAACCTCAGCCGCGAGCAGGTCAAGCTGTCGATCGCGGAGGAGGTGCTGCGCGACTTCATCCCGGACGACGCCGCCCCCGAGATCACCGCCGACCAGATCATGCTGTCGACCTCGGAGTACTTCGGCGTCAGCCTGGAGGATCTGCGCGGCCACTCCCGCTCCCGGGTGCTGGTGAACGCCCGCCAGGTGGCCATGTACCTGTGCCGCGAGCTGACCGACCTGTCGCTGCCCCGCATCGGGCAGGCCTTCGGCGGCCGCGACCACACCACGGTCATGCACGCCGACCGCAAGATCCGGCAGCAGATGGCGGAGCGGCGCTCGCTCTACAACCAGATCGCCGAGCTGACCAACCGGATCAAGCAGATCTGACGCGTACCCCTCTCCTCATCTTCCCGACGGCCCGCCGCAGCGCGGGCCGTCGGCGTTTCCACAGCCCCGCGTGGGTTGTGCACACCCCGTGTGGGTACGCGGGAGACATCGCCGTCCGTCGAACCGGCCGCCGGCTGTCCACAGAGATCGTGGATAACTCCGTGGATAACCCGGTGGATTGGCTGTGGATCCGCTGTGGACGTGTGTGGACAGAAAATCGTCCAAAAATCTTGCTGTGGAAAGGGTGTGGACGCCGTGTGGACGGGGCCCCTTGATCCGTGGACAGCGGCCCATGATCGGTGGATATCGCTGTGGAGGGAGAGACCGGCGTCTGTCCACAGTTTGGGGAGAACCACTGGGGATTGACGGTGGAAAACCTGTGGACGCCGGTGGACAACCGGTGGACGCGGCGGCGGCTGTGGAGAAACAGGCCGGTTATCCACCGGCCGTCCACCGCTCCTCCACACCCGTCCAAGCGTTCTGAGCTGCGCCGGAGGCGTTAATCCACAGTTTCCACAGCACCGATGATGAAGACGTCAGTTATCTCTAAGAGAGAAATCAAACAATCATCACGGCTCGGGAATGTGTGGATGCTCGGCTCGTCGCCGATCCACAGGGGTCGCCGAGGGGAGATCGCCCGAGGGTCCTAAGGTTTCTGTGGTCGACCCTGGCAGCACCGAGGAGGGCTCAAGATGAAGTTTCGGGTGGAGCGGGACGCGCTTGCCGACGCCGTGGCCTGGACCGCCAAGAGCCTGCCGAGCCGCCCGTCGGTGCCGGTGCTCGCGGGCGTGATGCTGCGCGTCATCGACGGCCGGCTGCACGTCTCGGGCTTCGACTACGAGGTCTCCAACCAGGTGGACGTGGAGGTGCAGGCCGACGCGGACGGCGCGACCCTGGTCTCCGGCCGCCTGCTCGCCGAGATCACCAAGGCGCTGCCCGCCAAGCCGGTCGAGATCGCCGCCGTCGGCGCGCACCTCGAGCTGGTCTGTGGCAGCGCGCGGTTCACGCTGCCGACGATGCCGGTGGAGGACTACCCGACGCTGCCCGAGCTGCCCGCCAGCGCGGGCCGGGTGGACGCGGCCGTGTTCGCCTCGGCGGTGTCGCAGGTGGCGATCGCCGCCGGACGGGACGAGACGCTGCCGATGATGACCGGCGTCCGGCTGGAGCTGACCGGCGACACCCTCGCCCTGCTCGCCACCGACCGGTATCGGCTGGCCATCCGCGAGATCACGTGGACCCCGGACGACCCGGAGATCAACGTGAACGCCCTGGTGCCCGCGCGCACCCTCGCCGACACCGCCAAGACGCTCGGCCCGACCGGCGGTGACGTCACCATCGCGCTGGCCGACGGCGGCAAGGGCGAGGGCATGATCGGCTTCCTGGGCGGCTCGAAGGTCGGCGGCTCCCGCCGGACCACCAGCCGCCTGCTCGACGGCCAGTCGTACCCGCCGGTCCGCTCGCTGTTCGCGCCCAGCTACTCCTCCGAGGCCCGGGTCGCCGTCTCGGCGCTGGTCGAGGTGGTCAAGCGCGTCTCGCTGGTGGCCGAGAAAGCCACGCCGGTGCGCCTGAACTTCAGCGAGGATGGTCTCGTGGTCGAGGCCGGCGGCACCGAGGAAGCGCGGGCGAGCGAGGCGATGGACGCCACGTTCACCGGGGAGTCGATGACCATCGCCTTCAACCCGCAGTACCTCATCGAGGGGCTGGCCGCGCTCGGTGCGCCGACGGCGGTGTTCTCGTTCAACGACCCGTTCAAGCCGGCCGTGATCACCCCGGCCGCCGAGGACGGCGCGGCCATCCCCGGCTTCCGCTACCTGATCATGCCGATCAGGGTGGGCCGCTGACCGCGGCCGGCACCAACGCACCAAGGGGGAAACACATGCAGCTCGGTCTGGTCGGTCTCGGCAAGATGGGCGGCAACATGCGCGACCGGCTGCGCGAGGCCGGGCACGACGTCGTCGGATACGACCGCAACCCGGCTCTCTCCGACGCCGAGAACCTGGCCGACCTCGTGTCGAAGCTCGCGGCGCCGCGCGCCGTGTGGGTTATGGTGCCCGCGGGCGTCACCGAGGCCACCATCGACGAGCTGGCCCCGCTGCTCAGCCCCGGTGACCTGATCATCGACGGCGGCAACTCGCGCTTCTCGTCGGACGGCCCGCGGGCCGGGCGGCTGAGCACGCGCGGCATCGGCTACATGGACGTCGGCGTCTCCGGCGGGGTGTGGGGCAAGGAGAACGGCTACGGCCTGATGGTCGGCGGCTCGGACGAGAACGTCGCCCGGATGATGCCGGTGTTCGACGCGCTCAAGCCCGCGGGTGAGTTCGGCTTCGTGCACGCCGGGCCGGTCGGCGCGGGCCACTACGCCAAGATGGTGCACAACGGCATCGAGTACGGCCTGATGCACGCCTACGCCGAGGGCTTCGAGCTGCTGGAGGCCTCCGAGCTGGTCACCAACGTGCCCGGCGTGTTCCGGTCCTGGCGCGAGGGCACCGTCATCCGCTCCTGGCTGCTCGACCTGATGGACCTGGCGCTGACCGACGACGCCCACCTGGAGAAGCTGAAGGGCTACGCCGAGGACACCGGCGAGGGCCGGTGGACCGTGGAGGAGGCGATCCGCCTCGCCGTGCCGATGCACGTCATCTCCGCGTCGCTGTTCGCCCGGTTCGAGTCCCGGCAGGACGACTCCCCGGCGATGAAGGCGATCGCCGCGCTGCGCAACCAGTTCGGCGGGCACGCCGTGCAGCAGGCCGGCTGAGCGGTGTACGTCAGAAGGCTCGAACTCGTCGACGTCCGCTCGTACCCACGGGTGGGCGTCGACCTCGAGCCGGGGCCGAACGTGCTGATCGGCCCGAACGGCGTAGGCAAGACCAACCTGGTCGAGGCGCTCGGCTACGTCGCCACCCTGGCCAGCCACCGGGTGTCCACCGACGCCCCGCTGGTCCGGGTCGGCGCGGCCACCGGCGTGATCCGCTGCGCGATCGTGCACGACAGCCGGGAGCTGCTCGTCGAGCTGGAGATCGTGCCGGGCAAGGCCAACCGGGCCCGGCTGGGCCGCTCCCCGGCGCGCCGCCCGCGCGACATCCTCGGCGCGCTGCGGCTGGTGCTGTTCGCGCCGGAGGACCTGGCCCTCGTCCGGGGTGAGCCCGACCAGCGCCGCCGCTACCTCGACGACCTGCTCACCGCTCGGCAGCCCCGGTTCGCCGCGGTGCGTGCCGACTACGAGCGGGTGCTCAAGCAGCGCAACGCCCTGCTCCGCACGGCGTACTTGGCGCGCAAGGTCGGCGGCGGGCGCGGTGACCTGAGCACGCTGCAGGTGTGGGACCAGCATCTGGCCGAGCACGGGGCGCAGCTGCTACGCGCCCGGCTCGCCCTCGTCGAGCAGCTCGCGCCGTACCTGGAGGACGCCTACCAGCAGGTCAGCGCCGGAGTCGGCAAGGCCGTCGCGGAGTACCGCGCCTCGGTGCCCGAACCCACCGCCGAGTCGATGCTCGCCGCGCTGGAGGCGGTGCGCGGCGACGAGATCGCGCGCGGCACCACGCTGGCCGGCCCGCACCGCGACGACCTCGTGCTGCGCCTGGGCGACCTGCCCGTCAAGGGGTATGCCAGCCACGGCGAGTCCTGGTCGTACGCGCTCGCGCTGCGGCTGGCCGGGTACGCGCTGCTGCGCGCGGACGGCATCGAGCCGGTGCTGATCCTCGACGATGTCTTCGCCGAGCTGGACACCGGGCGCCGGGACCGGCTCGCCCACCTGATCGGCGACGCCGCCCAGGTGATCATCACGTGTGCCGTGGAGGCCGACGTGCCCGCGTCGCTACGTGGCGCGCGTTATCTCGTTGCACCGGGGGAGGTGTCCCGTGCCTGACGGCGTACCCCCGCCGGAACCGCAGGGTCCGGAGCTGGCCCGCGCCGCGCTGGACGCGGCGCTGCAGCGGCGGGCCGCCCGCACCCAGGCCGCGGCCGAGGCCCGCGCCAAGGGTGAGGGCGGTCAGCGCTTCCGGCCGCGCGGCTACTCCGGCCCCGGGCCTGACCCGCGCGACCCGGCGAAGGTCGGTGACGTGCTGGCCCGGCTGATGAAAGCACGCGGCTGGCAGCGCCCGACCGCCCAGGCGACCGTGTTCGGCGAGTGGGAGAAGTGCGTCGGCCCCGACATCGCCTCGCACAGCCGCCCGGTCAAGCTGGAGAACGGCGAGCTGACCGTCGAGGCCGAGTCCACCGCGTGGGCCACCCAGCTGCGGCTGCTCGCCCGCACCATCCTCACCCGCATCGCCGGGACCGTCGGCAACAACGTCGTCACCAAACTCCACATCCACGGCCCCGCCGCCCCCTCCTGGTCCCACGGCCGCAAACGCGTCCGCGGCACCGGCCCCGGGGATACGTACGGCTGAGCCGCCCGCCGTCGGTCACTTCATGATCGTTCGACTTGCCAGGCACATGGGCGAATGGGCGGTCAAGATACGCCCACCTGCCAGGCAAGTCGGACGATCATGCACGGCGCGGCACGGCACGGACGGGCGGGAACCTCGGGCGGGGGTGGGGTGTCTGATGGCCATGCGGAGAGTGTGGGGATATCTCGCGGCGCTGGCGGTGATGTCGTCGGTGCTGGTGCTGGGGCCGTCGAGCCCGGCGTGCGCGTGCAGCTGCGCCGAGCCGGACCCGGTGAAGAACGCGGCCTGGGCGGATCTCGTCTTCGTCGGCGTGGTCGTCGACCTCGACCGCCCGGCGTTCAGCATGTCCAGCGGTGACCTGATGACGGCCCGGCTAACCGTCGAGCGGGTGGACAAGGGCACGGCCGCGGGGCACGTCGAGGTGCGGACCCCGGTCGAGGGGCCGAGCTGCGGGTTCGACTTCGTCGAGGGCACCCGGTATCTGATCTACAGCCGAGACGGGCTGACCAGCATGTGCGCCGGCAACCGGGTGCTCGGGGCCGCGCCGGAGGTCGAGTTGGACAGCGACGTGCCGGTGGCCGCGCTGGTGGCCGGTGCCGCGACCGTCGTGGTGGTGGCGTTCGCGCTGTGGTGGGTGCTGCGGCGCCGGGGCGCCCCGCGGCCGGCGGTCGGACCTGTGGAGAACGGCCCGGCCGGCAGCGGCGAGGATCAGGACTCGGCGTAGACCGCGAAGCCGCGGTCGGCGCAGCGGCGGTAGAACTGGGCCAGCACGGCGAACTCGGACAGCGGGAAGCTCCACTGCGGGTCGCCGTCGGTCTCCTCGCGCAGCGCGTCGAGGCGCTGGTCCAGCCACCGCAGCTGCTGCTCGGAGAGTCGGGAATCGGTCAGCGCGGCACGCAGCACCGAGGCGACGCTGTCGAAGGTGACGGTGGCGCCGAAGGGGGTGTGCCCGGCGACGAACTTCTCCAGGCCGCCCGCGATCCAGGCGCAGCCGTCGGGGTCGATGACGGGGTCCTCGTCCTCCTCGGCGGCCTCTGTGGCGTACAGCACACCCTTGAGTCCGAGCAGCAGGTCGACGACCTCGGTGTACGCGGTCGCGCGCACCGTGCCGGTGCGGGCGATGTGACCGGCCAGCGCCGCCGTGGGGGCGGCGGTGCTCGGCTGCTCCGCGAGATCGGCGAAGTCGACGAATTCCGCGGGCGCCACGGGGTCGTAGAAGCGACCCGTACGAGGCCACTGCACCGCGACGTTGTCCAGACCCATGTCAGCCTCTCGAAGCGCGTGAGTTCCAGGCCGTGCGCAACTTACGGCATCGCGGGGACATTGCGCGACCCTCCGAACCGCCCCTTCTGGGCTCTCGCGCTACCGGCCACGGGAGCGCCAGGCGCGTGGGGGGAGTTGCGACCGGAGCCGTTCGGGCGGCTACGGGGCTGTGAGGGCCTCGAAACGGCGTGCTACGGGTGCCGCGTGCGGCGAATGTCTGTGCGACCCAGTAGGATCGTGAGCGAGAGCAGAACACTGGGTGGACCGTGTACGCGACACCGGTGGGTTGTCCCGCGCGACGCTGGTCCGTCCGGTCCTGCGACGTGCATCACCCCCGTCCTGCGTACGCCGATCCCCGCGAAGCCTGCGCCGCGGACGAGTGGGTATGCCGAACGCGGTTTGCAGGGCTGAGTTGTTGTCCCCGCCGTCTGCGGCGGCGGAGGAGGGATTGAGAGTGGCAGCGCCGAAGAGCCAGAGCAACTACGACGCATCATCGATCACCGTTCTGGAGGGCCTGGAGGCGGTACGCAAGCGGCCCGGTATGTACATCGGCTCCACCGGTGAGCGGGGCCTGCACCACCTCGTGTGGGAGGTGGTCGACAACGCGGTCGACGAGGCGCTCGCCGGCTACTGCGACACCATCTCCATCACGCTGACCAAGGACGGCGGCGTGCGCGTCGTCGACAACGGCCGCGGCATCCCGGTCGACATCCACCCGGTGGAGAAGCGGCCGACGGTCGAGGTCGTGCTGACCGTGCTGCACGCCGGCGGCAAGTTCGACGGCAAGGCGTACGCGGTCTCCGGCGGTCTGCACGGCGTCGGCATCTCCGTGGTGAACGCGCTCTCCACGCGCATCGACCTGGAGATCCACAAGGACGACTTCGTCTGGCGGCAGCGCTACGACCACTCCAAGCCGAGCCCGCTGGAGAAGGGCGAGCCCACCAACCGCACCGGCACCAGCGTCACCTTCTACCCGGACCCGCAGATCTTCGAGACGGTCGAGTTCAACTTCGAGACCATCTACCGCCGGGTGCAGGAGATGGCGTTCCTCAACCGGGGCCTGACCATCGCGCTGCGCGACGAGCGCGCGCTGGCGGCCGAGGGCGAAGAGGCCGAGGTCCGCGACGTCACGTTCTGCTACAAGGGCGGCATCGCCGACTTCGTGCGGCACCTGAACAACACCAAGAGCCCGCTCCACAAGACGGTCGTCGAGTTCGGCTCCGAGGGCGAGGGCATGTCCCTCGAGATCGCGATGCAGTGGAACGAGTCGTATGGCGAGTCGGTCTACACCTTCGCCAACACGATCAACACGCACGAGGGCGGCACGCACGAGGAGGGCTTCCGCGCGGCGCTGACCACGATCATCAACAAGTACGGCGCGGACAAGAAGATCCTCAAGGCGGACGAGAAGCTCTCCGGCGAGGACATCCGTGAGGGCCTGGCCGCCATCATCTCGGTGAAGCTGGCCAACCCGCAGTTCGAGGGCCAGACCAAGACCAAGCTGGGCAACACCGAGGTCAAGAGCTTCGTGCAGAAGGTCTGCAACGAGTGGCTGGCGGACTGGCTGGAGCGCAACCCGGCCGAGGCCAAGACCGTCATCACCAAGGCGTCGCAGGCCGCCCGCGCCCGCATCGCCGCCGCGCAGGCCCGCAAGCTGGCCCGGCGCAAGTCGCTGCTGGAGTCCGGCTCGATGCCGGGCAAGCTGGCCGACTGCCAGTCGACCGACCCGAAGATGTGCGAGCTGTTCATCGTCGAGGGTGACTCCGCCGGCGGCTCGGCCAAGCAGGGCCGGGACCCGCGGGTGCAGGCGATCCTGCCGATCCGCGGCAAGATCCTGAACGTGGAGAAGGCACGCATCGACAAGGTGCTGCGCAACAACGAGGTCCAGGCGCTGATCACCGCGCTGGGCACCGGCATCCACGATGAGTTCGACATCGAGAAGCTGCGCTACCACAAGATCGTGCTGATGGCCGACGCGGACGTGGACGGCCAGCACATCCAGACGCTGCTGCTGACGCTGCTGTTCCGCTTCATGCGGCCGCTGGTCGAGCTGGGCCACGTCTACCTGGCGTCGCCGCCGCTGTTCAAGATCAAGTGGAACAAGAAGGGCGACGACGCGCAGTACGCGTACTCGGACCGGGAGCGCGACGGCCTGATCCGGCTGCGCCAGGAGACCAAGCCGAACGCCAAGCCGGACGACATCCAGCGGTTCAAGGGTCTGGGCGAGATGAACTACCCGGAGCTGTGGGAGACCACGATGAACCCGGGGACCCGGACCCTGCGTCAGGTCACTCTCGACGACGCTGCAACCGCGGACGAACTCTTCAGCGTGCTGATGGGCGAGGACGTTGAGGCGCGCCGCTCGTTCATCCAGCGCAACGCGAAGGATGTGCGGTTCCTCGACATCTAGTCGAGGAAGAGGTGTCGCAGTCCGGACATCTGCTCCGGAAGCTCTCACCTGTGGATGAACGACTCGTTTATCCACAGGTGGAGCTGAGATCCACAGCGTTATCCACAGCTTCCTCAGCTTCATACGCAGGAAAGAGTTCTAAACAGTGAGCGAGACTCCTGACCTTCGGCCGGAAGAGGCCGTCGGCGTGCACGGCCGCATCGAGCCCGTCGGGCTCGAGGTGGAGATGCAGCGTTCGTACCTCGACTACGCGATGAGCGTCATCGTGGGCCGGGCGCTGCCGGACGTGCGCGACGGTCTCAAGCCGGTGCACCGCAAGATCCTCTACGCCATGTACGACGGCGGTTTCCGTCCCGACCGCGGCTACTTCAAGTGCGCCCGCGTCGTCGGCGAGGTGATGGGCAACTACCACCCGCACGGTGACACCGCCATCTACGACTCGCTGGTCCGCATGGCCCAGCCCTGGTCGCTGCGCTACCCCCTGATCGACGGCAACGGCAACTTCGGCTCGCCGGGCAACGACCCCGCGGCGGCCATGCGGTACACCGAGTGCCGGCTCTTCCCGCTCGCGATGGAGCTGCTGCGCGACATCGACGAGGACACGGTCGACTTCGTCCCGAACTACGACGGCCGCAACCAGGAGCCGACGATCCTGCCGTCGCGCTTCCCGAACCTGCTCGTCAACGGCTCCGAGGGCATCGCCGTCGGTATGGCCACCAAGATCCCGCCGCACAACCTGCGCGAGATCGCCCAGGCCGTGCAGTGGGTGCTGGCGAACCCGGAGGCCGACGAGGCCACCGTGCTCGACGAGGCGATCACGATCGTGAAGGGCCCGGACTTCCCGACCCGCGGCCTCATCGTCGGCACCAGCACCATCGAGGAGGCGTACCGCACCGGTCGCGGCTCGATCCGGATGCGGGCCGTGGTCGAGGTCGAGGAGGACAAGAAGGGCCGCGCCTGCCTCGTCGTCACCGAGCTGCCTTACCAGGTCAACCCGGACAACCTCGCCGAGCGCGTCGCCGAGCTGGTCAAGGAGGGCAAGCTCGGCGGTATCGCCGACATCCGCGACGAGTCCTCGGGCCGCACCGGCATGCGCCTGGTGCTCGTGCTCAAGCGCGACGCCGTGGCCAAGGTCGTGCTGAACAACCTGTACAAGCACACCCAGCTGCAGGAGACGTTCGGCGCGAACATGCTGGCGCTGGTGGACGGCGTGCCGCGCACGCTGAACCTGGCCCAGTTCCTCATGCACTACGTGAACCACCAGATCGAGGTCATCCAGCGGCGGACCGCGTACCGGCTGCGCAAGGCCGAGGAGCGCGCCCACATCCTGCGCGGTCTGGTCAAGGCGCTGGACATGCTGGACGAGGTCATCGCCCTCATCCGCCGCGCGCCGAGCGCGGAGGAGTCGAAGACCGGCCTCATGCGGCTGCTCGACGTCGACGAGATCCAGGCCACCGCGATCCTCGACATGCAGCTGCGCCGGCTGGCCGCCCTGGAGCGTCAGAAGATCATCGACGAGCTCGCCCGGATCGAGCTGGAGATCACCGACCTCAAGGACATCCTGGCCAAGCCGGAGCGGCAGCGGAAGATCATCAGCGACGAGCTCGGCGAGATCGTCGCCAAGTGGGGCGACGACCGCCGCACGAAGATCATTCCGTTCGACGGCGAGGTCTCCATGGAGGACCTCATCGCCCGCGAGGACGTGGTGGTGACCATCACCCGAACCGGGTACGCCAAACGGACGAAGGTCGACCTCTATCGGTCACAGAAGCGGGGCGGTAAGGGCGTCTCCGGCGCGACCCTGCGCCAGGACGACATCGTCAGCCACTTCTTCGTCTGCTCCACGCACGACTGGATCCTGTTCTTCACCAACAAGGGCCGGGTCTACCGCGCGAAGGCGTACGAGTTCCCGGAGGCCTCGCGCACCGCGAAGGGCCAGCACGTGGCGAACCTGCTGGCGTTCCAGCCGGACGAGACCATCGCCCAGGTCATCGAGATCCCGAACTACGACGTAGCGCCGTACCTGGTCCTGGCCACCAAGAACGGTCTGGTCAAGAAGACCGCGCTGGCGGAGTTCGACTCCAACCGCAGCGGTGGCATCATCGCGATCAACCTGCGCGACGACGACGAGCTCGTCGGCGCCGCGCTGATCGCCGCGGAGGACGATCTGCTCCTGGTCAGCAAGCAGGCGCAGGCGATCCGCTTCAACGCCACCGACGAGGCGCTGCGCCCCATGGGCCGCGCCACGTCGGGTGTCATCGGCATGCGCTTCGGCGACGGCGACGAGCTGCTCGCCATGGAGGTGGTGCGCGAGGGCATGGACGTGCTCGTCGCGACCAACGGCGGATACGCCAAGCGCACCCCGATCGACGAGTACCCGGTCCAGGGCCGGGGAGGTAAGGGCGTACTGACCGCAAAGATCACCGAACGCCGTGGCGGACTGGTGGGCGCGGTCGTTATCAGCCCGGAAGACGAGCTGTTCGCTATCACGAGCAACGGCGGAGTTATCCGAACTCCGGTGAAGCCCGTGCGTCGGACGCGCGATCGGAACACAATGGGTGTCAAGCTGATGGACCTCCCAGAAGGCGTAACCCTCGTCGCCATTGCCCGCAATGCCGATGAGCCGGACGAACAGGACTAGTGCATGACGGAGACACAGGCGATGTCGGAGACCGCGGGGGCTCCGGCGAGTCCGGTCGAGAAGGACGGCGGCGACGCCGCCTCGGCGACCGGCCGGGCGGCCGTAGGCCGCGCGACAGTCCCCGCAGATCAGTCCGAGCCGACCCCGGCCCGGTCCGCGGTGGGTGGTGACGAGCCGGCCGGCAGCACCGCCGCTGCCGCGACGACCAGCACCACCACGACCGGCAGCTTCACCCGTCCCGCGGGCATGCCCGCACCGGAGTCCGAGCCGACCGCCGCCATCGCGACGTCGGACCGGCCGGCGACCGCCACCGGGCGCGTGGCAGCCGGCTCGTCCACGCTGCGTTCGGTGGTCAGCAGCGCGAGTGCCGGCGCGGTGCGGGTGACCGAGGCCGTGCGCGCGGCGCGCACCAGCGCCGGCTCGGCCGCCACGCGCGGCCCGCGCCGGGCGCGGCTGAGCGTCAAGCGCATCGACCCGTGGTCGGTGATGAAGTTCGCCTTCGCCGTGTCCTTCGTGCTGCTGGTCGTCATCGTGGTCGCCACCTCGGTGCTGTACCTGGCGCTGGACGCGATGGGCGTGTTCAACTCACTCAACACCACCCTGGCGGACCTGTTCAGCTCCAACGGCGGCGAGGGCGGCTTCCGGATCAGCGCCAGCGCGGTGATCGGGACGTCGGCCATCCTGGGCGCGATCAACGTGGTGCTCTTCACCGCGCTGATGACCCTGGGCGCGTTCATCTACAACGTCTGCGCCGACCTCGTCGGCGGCATCGAGATCACGCTCGCCGAGCGCGACTGATCCCAGGCCACGCCACAGCGGTCCGCGGTTCGCCCCGGACCGCTGTGGCGTGCCCGGGGCCGGGCGCCGCCGTCCCCCCCCGCGTCACGCGACCCCGCGTCCGTGGCGCGGTGGGCAAGATCAGTAGTTCGTGTCAAGAAGTGGGTTCCTGCCCGAAGTTCGGACACGAAACAGCGATCTTCGCCGATGGGGCTGGCCTGCGGTGGGAGCCGAAAGCCGGCGCGCCACGCGGGGAGGGGATACCGGTTTGGAAGAGCCCGGATCGGTGCGGTAAGGTTCGTTGTCGCTTACGGGGCTATAGCTCAGTCGGTTAGAGCGCAGAGCTGATAACTCTGAGGTCGCTGGTTCGATTCCAGCTAGCCCCACTCCCGAGCGTTAAGGTGCTCATCATGTGGAAGAAGCTCCTGATCGTCGCCGGAGTCGGCGTAGCGGTCGCGCTGGTCGCCAAGAAGCTCAAGGCGGCCAACGACGAGCGGGCTCTGTGGCACGAGGCCACCACCGCGCCGGATCTCCGCTGAGCTGACCGGCGGGGAATCCGCTCTCCGGGGCCTTAGCTCAATTGGCAGAGCACCGCCTTTGCAAGGCGGGGGTTAGGAGTTCGATTCTCCTAGGCTCCACTCACTGCTCATCCTGGTCACCGCCATGCTCTGGCGCGTGGCCAGTTTCCGTTGCGGGCTTCGGAAGATCAAAAGTCAGCATTTCGTCAGCCTGGGCACCGAATGCGTCCCGCACCTTGCGCTCATGATCGTCGGGCGCATGCGTGTAGAGGTTGAGGGTTGTAGATGTGTTCTCTAGAGGATCAAGGCTGCGCTGAGGCGCCGCACCGTGGCCGCTCGCCCTTCCCCGCGCTCATGCCTTCGGCCCGCGCGGGGAGGGCGGCGGCCCGCACCGGCACCACAGGCCGCAGATCTCCAGCGACATCCGCAACCCTCACCAGAGCCGCCCAGAACGCTTCCCGCTCACTCCAGCACGACACCGCTAGACCACTAGGCCGCAGGCTGCACGCCGACCAGGGGGCTAGCACCAGCGCTAGACCTAGCGGCATCCGGCGCTAGACCTAGCCGCGGTTGCGATGGCGGAGGAGTGGGCGGGATATGGCCCCGGCGGGTGGGGTTAGGTTCGGAGAAATGTGTCGGTGATCGCGAAGGCTGGCTGCACCTGGACGCGGGTGGTTCCCGTGCACCCCTCGGCGCGGTACTTCAGCACGATGAACCGCTGTGTGCCGTTCACCTCGGCGGTCAGCAGGGTGGCTTGCTCCCTGAACAGATCGACGACAACCGCCGTCCCGCTGTTGAGCCGGATCCTGACGCTCTGGTCAGTCTGATCCCACGTGAGGTGCAGTTCGTCCGTGTCAGTGATCGGGAAGCGCAGCTCTCGCACGTACTCGTCGCCCGAGATCTCCTCCGTCTGCGGGGCCACCCCCAACAGCGAGAGCCAGGCGTCATCAGGAGCTACATCGAGGGGCGACATGCGGGGCACCCTAGATCTGCGGGCGTCGCAGCTGCAATCTGCTTACGCACAGCTTGGATGCTGAACTTCCCAGGTGGCCGGTCAACACCCCGACACGGCGGGTGTAGCCGATCGCTGCGTATCGTGTAGCGAGACGGTCGACGATCCGCACGACGCACCGGTCGGCCTGGAGGTGTCGGTGACAGAGTCAATCCCCGGCAACGCGCCGGAGCGCGTGCTGTCGGCAGGGCACGCGGTGAGCCACGAGACGGCGCTGGACGTCCTTGGAATCGCGATCGTGTGCTACACCGTGCTGATCGAGCAGGAGGAGCGTCGGCCGACCCCCGACGCCGACCGGTTGGCACGCTGGGAGGGCCAGATCGGTGTCATCGCCAACCTGCGCCACACACTCGATCCGCACGATGCCGATCAGGTGCGTCAGGTCGCCGAGGAGTATGCCGACCTGGTGCGCAAGCTCGACAAGATGATCGAGGAACGCTAACCGCTCGAATCCTCGCATATCAGTCTCGATAGCGGCGCGCCATCCAGGCGTTGATCGCCACAGCGGCAGCACCGCGAAGGTCTGTCGGCCAACCGGTAGCCGGTTGGCCTTGACTCGCGGGCCGGAGGGGATTCGAACCCCCGGTGGGGACTGGCACGCCAGCTTCCCCCACGTGCCAGACCCAGCCCCCGCGCGTGCTCGGCATCGGCTGGGCGGCGCTGCAATAACCCGGCTCTGCCACCGGCCCGCAATGACTATGCCAGCTCAACGCTCGGCCCTGCGACGGCAATCGTCAGCGGAAAGTCAGCGAGATGCCTGATCGGCGGCGATGCTGCGCAATGCAGAAGCGTGCGTTGCCAACAGTCACGGGCATCCGGCCGCAAACGCTGACAAGTCGATCACTTCTTGCAAGGCGGGGGTTAGCAGTTCGATTCTCCTAGGCTCCACCAGGCACCTCTGGTTGCATGGAAGACTTTGGTACGGCCACGAGTACAGCCGAGCAGAGCAGACCTTTGTTAAGTCGGCTTGCCGACGCCGGTGGCCGAGAGTGTTGATCCCGACAGAGGTCTGCGCCCGATAGCCTCACGGCATGGCAACTGGGTGGGCTGAGTGGATCTCGGCGGCTGCGGGCCTCGGCGCAGGCGTAGCCGCTGTGGCCGCGTCGGTCCTCGTTCAGAGGCTGGCGAGCCGATCGGCTCATGTGGCAGCGGAAGCTCTACGAGCGCGGCTATCAGCGCGAAGTGAGCAGCCCGATCGCATTGTCGAAATCGCATCCGTCGTTCGTGACCTTATGGAAGGCGCTGACAACCGGACGACCGAGCGTCTTGCCGCGCTTGAAGGCGAGCTGGAACGCCTGCGCCATGCGGCCGAGAAGGACGACCGACGGTACCGACTACTTCAAGAGTACGCAGTTCAGGGTCTTTCCCAGTCCAAGATCAGCTTCCGGGTCAGCCTGGGAGCGGCGTCACTCGGATTCGTGGTGATCCTTGTCGGTGTCGGGATGTCCGTTGCCGGCAGCTCCCTGGAGATGACCGTAATTCCGCTGATCGCTGGTGCGGTTGTGGAGGCAGTCGCGGCGCTCTTCTTCGTTCAAGACAAGCGTGCACAAGCCACGATGAGTGCCTTCTTCGACAAGCTCCGTGATGACAGGCGCACCGAGGACGCAGTCGACTTGATGCGTGAGGTTGATGATCCCGCACTTCGGGCGAGGCTCCAAGCGATGCTGAGCCTGCACTTCGCGGGCCTCCCCGCAGATGTTTCACTACTGGAGTCGGCTCCTGCCGCCATTCCTGCGGTGAAGCAGCGTCAGGGACAGGCAACCGAACCGCAAAGCGCGTAAGCCGGTGTGTGACCGTTCCCGCATGGCGGTCGTTCTGTCGGCGGGAACGAATATCGCTATAAGTCGATCTATCTAAGTCCGCCTGCTGCCATTACTCAGTCGATGCCATCTGCTGCCCTCCGTGCCTGTGTCGGTAGAACGTGTCCATAGGTGTCGGCCGTCAGTTCGATTGTCTGTCCGCCGTCGCAGGCAATACGCTTTCGCCGCCCGCAAGGTCGATCTTCGCTGCGGGCGTCTCTTCGCTTCTCCGACGGGGGAGAAACACGTGCGTAAGCTGCTGAAATCACGCCTGGCCTGGCTCGTCGCCGTCTCGCTGGCGGTCGTCGCGCCCGCGGTTCCGGCCGCGGCCGAGATCGCACCGGTGACCCGGTTGACCTTCTCCGGCGACGACGGCATCAGCATGAATCAGTCGTACGCCTACACCAGCACCACCCCGGGCTTGACCATGAGCTTCCAGGGCTCCGTATACGGTCTGAAGGTCGACCTGCGCGGGGTCAGCGACGTGCGGCACCTGCCGATCGGTGCGTCCTGGGGACAGGACTGGTGGTCGCTGGAGCTGCGCCCGCCCGCCGACCGTGAGCTGGCGGTCGGCACGTTCACCGACGCGGCACGCATCCCGTACAACGACGGGGCCACCGGCATGGACCTCTCCGGCAGCGGCCGGGGCTGCAACACGCTGACCGGCTCCTTCACGATCCACGAACTCGCCGTGACCGACGGCGCCATCCAGCGGCTCGATCTGACGTTCGAGCAGCGTTGCGGCGGGGACACCGGATCCACTCGCGGGCGCCTGCTGCACGGCATGCCGGACATGCCGCCGCTGCCCGGCGCCGACGGCACCGGCGTGACGGTGCACTCCGAGGCCGTGCTGGTGCGGTGGAGGAACGAGCGCCCGTCGCCCTTCCGGGCGCCGACGGTCCGTAAGTCGATCGTGGTGGAGGGCCGGGCGAAGTGTGCCGGCGGGCGGTTCGAGGTCAAGGGCAAGGTCGAGCAGTACAACTCGTGGGGCCTGGCCGACGGCACCTTCAGCACGTCGGGGGACTGCACCGGGGACTGGCACCGGTGGAGCGCGACGGTCGTGTCGATCCGGAACAGGGACAACTTCATGACCGGCGGTGGCACCACCGTGACGGGCGAGGGCTGGACCTTCGG
The DNA here is from genome assembly GCF_018326265.1 of Catellatospora sp. IY07-71. GTDB lineage: Bacteria > Actinomycetota > Actinomycetes > Mycobacteriales > Micromonosporaceae > Catellatospora. The sequence goes on along the minus strand of NZ_AP023360.1, from coordinate 1,418,775 downwards.
GTCGGAGTACTACCGGCTGAGCCGGGTGCTGACCGTTCTCTCGCAGGCGGTCACGGTGGCCGAGTCGGGCAAGCGCCCGGGGGTCGCCGTCGCCGCGGACGGCAGCCCCGTCACCGCACCGGGTCCGCGCTGGTCGAGCACGGTCACCTGGGAGGGCATCCTGCTCCGTAAGCCGCGCCGTTAGGCGCCGTACGCGTCGAACAGGGCGTTGCGGAAGACACGAGACGGGTCGATCCGGGATTTGGCGGCCATCGCGGCCTGCCAGCCCGGGTAGGCCCGGCGTACCTGCTCCGGCGTGGCGTGCAGCCGGTACGGCAGGTAGAACGTGCCGCCGACCGCCAGCACGGCCTCGATCAGCTCCCGGGTGAGCGCCCGCATGGCGGCGTCGGCGTCCCCGGTGCGCTCCTGCCGGAAGTTCATGACGAGGCCGAACACGTCCTGGCGGGCGTACGCCAGGGCGCTGACGGTGTCGCGGCGGACCTCCCGCACGGTGACGTTGAGCAGCTCCGCGCCGGAGCGGGGGATGATCTCGCGGGCGGCGTCGACGAACTTGCCCAGCGCGTCCGGCGAGACGAAGTACTCGTGCAGGATGTCGCAGGTCTCGGCGGAGTGGTCGGCGAAGACGGCGGCGGGCTGGTTCTGGATGCTGTTGCGGCTCAGCGGCCCGGCCAGCCAGGGTGCGATCTCGCGTTCCAGGCCCCAGCGCACCGCCTTGCCGAGGTCGCTGCCGGCCGAGTTGCGGAACACGGCGCGCTGCAACTCGGGCGACTCCGGGCTGCTCAGCGGCAGGATCTCGCCACGGGTGCCGGCCTGGGGCGTGAACCGCACGATGATCGCCTGCTCGAGGAAGCCGCGCGGGTCGACCGACAGCCGCCCGTACGCCATCTCGGTGTCGGTGCCGGCGAGCAGCCGGGCGTACGCCTCGGCGTAGTCCGCCGCGGCCACGGTGTCGAAATGAGGTTCGTAGACGGCGTTGGGCCAGACCTCCAGGTCGGCGTCGAGGATGACGCCGAACAGCCCGTACCCGCCGAGCACCAGGCCGAACAGCTCGGGGTTGGCGGCCGGGCCGCAGCTGACGATCTCGCCGGAGGCGGTGAGCATGCGCAGGCCGCGCACGGTCGCGGCGATGGGCGGGTGGCCCGCGTGCCAGCCGTGGCAGTTGACGCTCAGTGAGCCGCCGATCGAGAAGTCGTGGTTCGACTGCATGATCTTGGGCGAGCAGCCGTGCGCGTTCAGCACGGGGATCAGCTCGCGCCAGGTGGTGCCGGCCCCGACCCGGACCACTCCGGCGGCGCTGTCGAGGCTGATCCGGTTCATCGGCCGGGTGTCCAGCACCCAGCCGCCGGCCAGCATGCTCTGCCCGCCCATCGAGTGGCGCACCCCGGCGACGGCCAGCGCCGGATCCTGCCCGGCGACGATCCGCCGCAGCAGCGGCCGGATCAGCTCCGCGGTGCGGTCGGTGGACGGGTCGGCGAACAGCAGCCCGCGTACGGCGGTCGGGTTGATCCGGCTCGCGTCGTCGAGCAGGGCACCGGGCGCCGGGCCGGGCGGGATCGCGCCCTCGGCGGCCCAGTCGCGGACCGCCAGGGTGCCGGCGCTGCCCAGGGCGAGCGCTCCGAGCGCGGTCGCGCCGTGGGTGAGCAGCTGCCGCCGGGTCGGCCTGGCCATACGCCACCTCCTGCGGTGAGGACGGTCTCTTTGTACCGCGCGGCGGCCCCGGGCACAGGCGGGCGAACGGCTGAGCTGCGCGGACATCGGCCGCGGAAAATGAGGTTGCCTCCCGAACGGCGTCGCCAATACGGTATGCCCACACCAAGAACGACACCGCGATAGAACGGACCGGGGACAGACATGAGCGCCTTCTCGTACACCGCGCACCGGCTGACGCCGTGCGTCGAGAACGCCATGCCCGCCGCCGTCCGAGGTGGCTGCGCGTATCTGTGGGAACCCGACCCGGGAAGGGGCGGGCGGCGCTGCTGAAGCGCTGCCGAAACGGCTTTCAAGGCCGCTCGCCTCCGACCACGGAAGCGAGCGGCCTTTTCCATATGCAAGGCATGTGAGCAGCAGGAACTGCACGACCGGACGCCCGGCACGCCGAACGTTCGGACCTTGAGAACTCCACAGTGGATGGCATTGAGAAACAGCGCCGCAGTCGGCGGCGCCGAGGCCGATTCGGCTATGGGTAGGCCCCCGAGCTCTCTACTCGGAAAAGCGGGTTCGAGTCCCGCATCGGCTGCGCAGTGAAACATTTCCGCGGTTGTCGCACAACGGCAGTGCGCTGCCTCGCCATGGCAGAGACCCGGGTTCGACTCCCGGCTACCGCTCCAACCCGACCACAGCATTCCAAGGAGGTGACCCGATGAACGCAGTACTCGTCCTCAACGCCGATCTCGGCCCGCTCCACCGGGTCAGCCTGCGTCACGCCCTGCGCATGCTGTGGCGGCAGGTCGCGGTGGTGCACGAGGCGGAACCTGATCAGGCCATCGGGGTCTTCCCGATGCCCAAGGTGGTGCGCCTGGTCAGCTACGTGGTGACCCGCTGGCGCTTCAGCGGCGGGCCCACCTGGTCCCGGCGCGGCGTGCTCGTCCGCGACCAGCACCGCTGCGCGTACTGCGGCGGCGCCGCGTACACCATCGATCACGTGCTGCCCAGCTCGCGGGGCGGCCGTAACACCTGGCTCAACACGGTGGCCGCCTGCGGCGGCTGCAATCAGCGCAAGGGCGATCGCACGCCCGCCGAGGCGGGGATGCCGCTGCGGTACCACCCGGCGGTGCCTTCGTGGGCGATGCTGGCTCGGCGCTGACGGCTGCGGGTCTCCATGGGGGCCCGCAGCCCTTCGGGCTCATAGCTCATCTGGTAGAGCGCCGCTCTTGCAAAGCGGAGGTGGCCGGTTCGAGTCCGGCTGGGTCCACCACGCCCTGATGGCGCAACGGGACAGCGCACCGGTCTACGAAGCCGGGGGTTGCAGGTTCGAATCCTGCTCAGGGCACGAGGACGCGGTGGGGGGCCGCGTTCGAACGGGATGTGGCGCAGCTTGGTAGCGCGCTGCACTGGGGGTGCAGAGGCCGTCGGTTCGAGTCCGGCCATCCCGACGCAGGGAAGTCCACGGCGCGGTGGACGAAGGGGAGAGTCGCCCGCCTTTCAAGCGGGAGTGCTGCGGGTTCGAATCCCGTCCGCGCTGCTGTAACAAATGATCATGCGGATGCGCCGACGCTGGAGAGTCGGGCCCGGCTGTAACCCGGGTGCCTTCGGCTGAGTGGGTTCGAATCCCTCCGTCCGCACTACACGGCCTCGCGGCGTTCCGGGTGGAGCGCTCCGTCTGCAAAACGGATGTCCTCGGGTTCGACTCCCGGCGTGGCCTCTGCTCGTGCCGTCCACCGTGGGTTCTAGGGTGCGGGCATGACCATTACCCGGGCGGATGTGGACACCGCCGCGGCGCGGATCGCCGGGCGGTTCCGGCGTACGCCGCTGGCCGTGATCGAGCCGGGCGGCCTGTTCGGCGCGTCCTGGCTGAAGTGCGAGTAC